>NZ_JAHLYO010000014.1:0-447495 GCF_025128015.1 Synechococcus sp. CS-1333 | reverse complement strand
TCGCCTCCATGGCGACCTTGGCCTTGAACTCGGGGCTATGGGTGCGGCGTTTGCTCATGGGTGGGAGCCCCCTCTCAGGGGCGGTGCCCCGCCTCAGAGGTTAACGATGGACCCTGTCCAGAAAAGCCAGACCATCTCAGTGATCGTGAGCGTTCGGCAGCTTTAACTTTCTGAAGGCGATGGTATTTGAAGGCGATTTGCCACATTCATGGACATTTCCGATATCTTAGAAAAGGTAGGAGACAGTTGACGGAGCGGTTCTGCTGCGCGGCTTGCCGCCGCACAAGATGTTCAGCGTGACTGTGGCGTTCTTTATGGTTCCCTCTGGGACTGCTCCTCTGGGGAAGGATGTTTAGGTCGAGAAAGCTATGCTGCCAATTCCTTAGGCCAAAGCCCGATAATTACACCCAGACTACAGAGGGTTGACAATCCCATAAGCGTAGGCGCTAAAGACCACCTCTACTCAGTATCTAGCACTTCTCCGTTAGATAAAACCAGTGCTTATTGGGAGGGGTGTTGGGGTAGATAGATAACTTTGACCTTTGCGCCTTTGTCGTAGCTCGGACTCTCAGTCTTGTAGGTCTGACCATCTTTCGGTGCTTATTGCACAACGGGATAATGCTTGTCTTTCGGAGTATATACCGGTTCCAGGGCAATCACTCCAGTTGTGTATACGCCTTGGCTGAGAAACTGCGCTCTTTGATAGCCTGGATAGGCACTCAATACACCGATGAACACAAACAGTATCGGGAAGCCAAAAGGGGCAAGGCGATTCAGCCTGGGGATTTGACTAAACCAAAATCCCAGCACGCTAAACAAGGTGAGCGGAACAACTTGCAGACAAAGGGTAAAGGCCAGTAGCGACCAGAGTCCAGTAAAGGTTGCCAATCGTGCCCGAGACGTTCCGGGCAGATAGTAAATCCCCACGCGATCCCCCACAAATACACTGTCATCCTGAGCATCGGTTTCGAAGATCTGACCATTCTCAGTTGGGTATTGAACAACCCGAGTCCAGTAAGCCGAGATTGATGTTTTGTGGTTGAACCGGCTGCTGGGGTGGTATTTCATGGCAATTACAGTCCCTTCTGCCCTTCTTCCCAAGATCAGAAAAGGACCCGTGATGATGCACCGGATTCCCGGCAGCAGAAAGGTGTGCAAGGCTGCTTTGAAAAAAGGATTTTTGAGGAAGGGACGTTTGCGGAATGTCAGCATGAATCGATTTGACATTTTCCAGTATCGGTAGATGCCCTGTGCTAATCCAGACGAGATTAACTCAGTTGATTTTTTAGTTAAGCCGGGAGGCAATCTTGCTTAAGTGAAAATTGTCGTAACCTGCGGGATCAGTCAGGAAACATTAAGTCCTTTAGATGAGGAGATGTTGAGTGACTTGCGCGTACTACCCAGCGTGCCTCTTAAAAACCAGGGTTAAGGGAGTTGCCAGACAACGATTCCATCGGAGGTGAAAGTCGCCAGAAACTTACCATTGCTACTGAGGCTGGGTCGCCCCGCCCAAGCACTATCCTTGAAAAAGCTTGTGGTGGGCTTGCCTGAGTCCAGATCCCAGAGAGCAACCTGTTGCTCACTAAGGGGAGGAATTGTGGATACACGAGTCAGCAAGCCTTTCCTCGTCCAGACCATATCCTCGATTTTCCCTGTATGTTCAATTGTTTTGACCCGCTTCGCCTGTTGCCAGTTCCAGATCTGGAGTTGGTCGCCTGCCGCGACGATGAGTTGCTGAGCATCGGGGGTGAAGGAGAGGGTTTGAATTTCACGATTCCGATCTCCAATCAACTGAGCAATTCGTTTACCCGATTGCATATCCCAAATCTGAATCACACCATTATCTTCCTGTTGCCCAAATTCTCGAAAAGTTTTAGGCGAGAACGCCAGAAACCGGCGGTCAGAACTGATGGACAAAGAACGCTCAAGTCCACCGTAGGTATATTCCTCAAACTCGCCGGGAATGGTTTGTAACAACTTGCCGGATTGCATGTCCCAAATCTTGAGACCACGGGGCGAACTGAGCGTCAGCGTCACCAGTTTTTGATCTGCCGCAACTAACCCAAGTTCAGCTCCTGCAAATTGACGCACAATCTTTCCCGTCGGAATCTTCCGAATTTGCACCTCTGTAGCTGCAGCTGTGACGAGTTGCTGGCTGTCATCACTAAAGCTAACGTTTAATATGACATCCTTGCCATTTTCCTGGTTGTCAGGAATGGGTTTGAAGGCTTGCCGTAATCTTAATTGGGTGAGGTTCCAGACTTGGGTACCTCGATCGAAAGTGGCTACGGCTAATTGTTGGCCATCCAGGCTCAAGGCTATATCACTTATGGAGTTTTGGTATCCCCTAATTCGTGCCACCATCGGCAATTGATCATCAGCATTAGCCTCAGGTTTGTCAATGACAAGCTCGGAAGGAACCAGAAAGACATATATCGTAAGTATGACCAGGAGATACGTCAGGAGAATGCCCGAAGCTTTTATCTTCATTCCTGACTGGAGAATCTGTTGATTTTTCAATCCCAAAATGCTGCCCACAATCGGCCCAACCAGCAATAACGCTGCAAAGGAAAGCAAAAGCAGCAGACCACCCCAAGCAATCCCCTGCAAGTTGACGGCAAATGCTTCAATGGGCAACAGCCCAATCAACATTGTGCCAATAAATGCTCCATAGATCGCAGATGTAATCGCTGCGTTTCGGGGCGGTACTTTTGGTCTGGCTATCAAGCCTAGCAACCCACCGACAACACTGGCAATGACAAAACTAATAATCGTCATCCGCAGGAGTTTCGGCAACAAAATGTCAACAATGAAATCGGGATTGAAGTACATGATTGGTCAGAATAGAATGTTGATGACAAGAGGCTACGAATTGTATGACACTGTCTCGTCTCTTACAATAAACGAGCCAAACCTCGCGGCAAAGATTACCCAGTACCTGGGCTGAAGGTTGTCTTTATCGCGCTGCCGTCGCCGCCAGATTACCTGGCACGCCAGTGTGATCGCTGATCTTGTAGGGTGCGTTCCTTAATGCGACCCTTGCTACTCTATCGGTAGATTGCCGGGAACGCACCTTGCTCACGCATTTCTTGAAGCAAACGATCGCAGTATAATAATGCCCATGCACACCGACCGCCAAGAAGTATCTGTTGGAATTCAAGGGTTATCTGCGGCGGTTGATGGGCAACGTTAGGCTGTTGCAGAAAGGGTTATCTGAATGACGATGTTCCGTGGCGGCTGTCTATGTGGCGCCGTGCGTTATGAAACGACCTCTGATCCTTTGAACCAGAGGGTCTGTCACTGTAGAGCTTGTCAAAAAGTTATTGGCGCTGCTTTCAATGCTCGCGTACTCATGCGCATTGATCACGTTGCCATCTCTGGCCCAGTCAGCACATTTCACTCTTCAGAAACTCTAGAGCGGGGTTTCTGCTCACATTGCGGTTCAAGCATTTTCTCACGCCGTGTTTCTGCTGGAGTTATGGGCCTAACGGCCGGCAGCCTCGACGAGCCATCACTGTTCAAACCTGACATGCACTTTTGGGTATCCTCAAAACAACCGTGGCTGGAAATCACAGATAACCTGCCTGAATATCCAGAAGGGCCGCCATCTTTAGGTTATACGCTATGAGTGTTAACGGTAGTTGGCCTAACATTGCGTTTGTGGCAACATGCGCAAAAAACAGCGCAGTCAGCTCAGCTTCACGTTAGGCCGCAAAACCTATGCCTCTCGCCGCTCGAACCGTTCTTGAAGACTGTAGGCAAGCAGCCCCCCTATTCACGCCGGGGCTCCAAGGCAGACAGTGGCGCATCGCTTACATGGCATATGTGGCACTTCTGCGTGCTGATTACCACGTGCTCAAGAGCAAAGACGCTGCTATCGATCCCGCATTCCGAATCAAGTTTGAGACTTGGGATTCAAAACTCTTTGCATCGAAACCCGCTCCCGAAATCTATTGGGAATTTATTGTTAGTGAGAGGAATCTGCTCTTGAAGGAGTATCAATCTCTCGCTGGCCAGGGTGTTACTGTCCCTGGTGTACAGATTGAGGTAAGCTTTTAAACTGGAGAGCAAAGAGTCACTCGCTTGGGAGAGTTAGAGCACCACTACACAATGAATGGAGTGGTCTTTGCTGGAAGGGACCAGCGGGAACTGATAGCAGCGGCAATTGCTTGGTGGGAAGCGCAACTTGATTCATTGGAGGCAACACCATGTGCGCCCTAACATCAAGATCCAGTTGTCGGGCTTAGAAATGCTCGAGAAGTAGACAGAGCTTCTTCCCGCCGCTGATCGCCTCAATAAAGATTCAGGCCTTCTGGGGAGAGGACGGGGACGACTGACGTGCCCGGGCGACCGCCTGAAGGCTCTACAGATTCTCGACGAGGGTGTTGCCGATGGTGCCCGTGCCAGTGAGCTGGCTCTGCTCCTGGGCGTTGGCCTCACCACGTTGCAGCGTTGGCGACGCCAGTTCGTCGCTGATGACGACGGTGTAGACCGGCGCAAGGGCAGCCACCGCCATGTGGCTCACCGCCTCAGTGAGGAGGAGCGACGGCGCATCCTGCTCACCTGCAACGAGCCCGAATTCGCCGCGTTGCCACCGGGGCAGATCGTGCCGGCCCTGGCGGATCGCGACTTGTCTATCGGCTCAGAACGCAGCTTCTATCGGGTACTCCACGCTCACGGTCAAGCCCACCGGCGGGGACGTGCCCGGCCTCCACAGGAACCAACGCCAGTGCCACGCCTACGGGCCACTGGCCCCAATCAAGTGTGGAGCTGGGACATCACCTACCTGCCTACCAACGTTCGTGGAATATGGCTGTACCTCTACCTGGTGATCGACATCTGGAGCCGCAAGGTGGTGGCCTGGGATGTCGCCGAGCGAGAAGACCCAGCCATTGCAGCCGATCTGATAAGCCGGGCCTGCCTCAGAGAGCGGATCAGTAAACGGCGCAAGCAACCGCTGATTCTCCACGCTGACAACGGCAATGCCATGCGTGCGGCCACGTTGGAGAGCCGGCTGGAGGAGTTAGGGGTGCTGCGATCGTTCTCGCGGCCACGTGTCAGCAACGACAATCCGTACTCCGAATCCCTGTTCAGGACGGCCACATACCGTCCTGACTACCCGAGCCGGCCGTTCGCCAGTGTGGAGGCGGCCAGCCAATGGGTGGTGGCGTTTGTGGACTGGTACAACCAACGGCACCGGCACAGCGGGATCAAGTTCGTGACTCCCCACCAGCGCCACTGTGGAGATGCCGTGGACATCTGCCGTCAACGCGCTGTCGTCTACGAACAGGCCCGCCAGCGCAATCCAAGGCGGTGGTCACGATCGTCTCGGTGCTGGCGTCAGCCAGAGCTGGTCTGGATCAATCCGCCGCCAGCCGAAATCGAACTCAAGCCAGCTACGTTGTCGATGGCTGCCTGAACAGCAGCATGGGCGTCATCTTTCCTGGCAGTCACCGGCGCCGCGTTGCTCACCAAGCTCCGGCTTAACATGAACACCGCTTTCAGCCGCGCGGAGCACCGGGCCCTTGGCCTGGAGGCCATGCTGCCCCTGGGAGGTTTTGCCCCAGATGAAGACCGCAGCCACTGCCTGGAATCTGGCCATTCATTTCAGCATTCGTGAAGACATGGCTGCCTATTGCAAAGCATCTCTAGGTGATACTGCTCGTGCCAAAGGCCTGACACAGATTGCAAGGGAAGCTGGACTGGGTCGCGAAAGTCTCTATACGGCACTCTCCTCTAGCGGTAATCCCGAACGTGGAACTGTCTTGAAGGTTGGTTCGGCACTCGGGCTTCAACTGCATGCCAGTCCTGCTGTTGAAGCAGAGACGGCTGTTAAACAATGCCACTCACCCGGCCCGCCTCCACATGACTCTTGACCGACGCTCGAGATCACAGCGGCCAGGTGAAGGCAATCGTTCTAACGACGGAGCAGTAGCGCCATGAAAGTGATCCTTCTGGGAAACGCTGGAGCAGGGAAGAGTACCTTGTCGAGGCTGTTGCTTGCGAAGCGACCAGCCGCTCGACTATCGCTGGATGAGGTGGCGTTCCTTGGCGGCGCTGAAAGACGGCCACTTCAAGATAGTATCGAAGATGTAAGGTGTTGGATCTTACGGCATTCCAGCTGGATCATCGAAGGCTGCTACGCGGACATTATTGAGCCTGTATTGGTCTACTGCGATGAACTGATCTTCCTGAACCCTGGGGTAGATGTATGCGTGGCCAACTGCCGCTCGAGACCTTGGGAGCCGGAGAAGTTTCGTTCCCGAAAGGAGCAAGATGAGAACTTGGACAACCTGATCCAATGGGTTCGTTCCTATGAGAAGCGTTCTGATGAGTACGGTCTTCCCAGGCATCGAGCCCTCTACGACTCTTTTGATGGCATGAAATCTGAGTTTACGAAGCTATGCCAGTATGAAACGGTATGGCAAGACCATTCATCCAAGCTGTAGCAGGGTTGCTGCCTGGATCCGCAAAGTTCTTGCGGTTTGGTGATGGCCGCCGTTTGGCCGCATCGTTTGCCAGGTGATTTTGAGATAGGCTTCTGACATTCTCTTTCCCAGTACACGGAGTCGTCGAGATGAGGTCGTCAAGCCAACATTGTCTGGGACTGGCCGTTGCCGCTCTTGTTGCGAATGCGGCCACCACTGCATCGGCTCAGACCTTCCAGATGACCACGCCAATACCACCCGGAGTGGCCACTCCTGACCGGTTAGAGACGTCGATCGGCCCGTTGAACCTCATCGATGGTTTCCCACAGCCAGATACCATCGAGAAGATCTACGACAACCTGGATCGCTCCCGCGCGTTACAGGCCTACCTGCTGGCCATTCCGATTGTGAATCAGGCCGGTATGCGTGAATCGTTGCGCAAATTTGGCCCCGAGAACACCACCAACGTGATCTGGGAGAACCTGGTGGATCCCAGAACAATAGAACTCACGGCCAACGACAACACGGTATACAGCTTTATCTGGCTCGACACCAAGCAGGGTCCCCTGGTGGTCGAGGTTCCACCCAAGGTGCTGGGTGCTGTCAATGACTTCTGGTATCGCTGGGTGGCCGACATCGGCATCACGGGGGCCGACAAGGGCGCGGGCGGCAAGTACCTGTTCCTGCCACCGGGGTATCAGGGCGCCATCCCGCAAGGCTATGTCGTGGTCAAACCCAAAACCTTCGGCAACTGGCTGTTCTTCCGCTCCTTCCTGGTGGATGGTTCCACCAAGCCAGGGGTGGAGTCGGTGAAAGCGAACCTGAAGATCTACCAACTCTCCGAGGCTGCCAACCCTCCGGCGGTCAAGTTTGCCAATGCCTCAGGCGTGCCAGCCAATTTCGTCGCCCCTGGCGACTACTCCTTCTGGTCGCTGCTCAACCAGGTGATTCAGGAGGAACCTCCCACCGGCGCTGACCCCACCACGTTGGGACTGTTCGCCTCGATCGGCATTGTCAAAGGCAAGCCCTTCAACCCCAACGAGCGCTGGAAAGCCATCCTCATCGACGCTGCCAACATCGGTGCCGTGACGGCACGAACCCTGGCTCTCAAGATTCGCGAGCCGGAAGCCTATTTCTATCCCAACAGTTCCTGGCGGTTGCCCTTCTTCGGTGGATACAGGTTCGAAGTTTCCCCAGGTGTGGCCAACCTTGATGGTGCGATTTTCTATTACTACTTCGCCACCGGTGTGACGCCGGCCATGGAAGAAAAGATTGTCGGCAAGGGCTCCCAGTATCCCTGGGCCGCGTTGGATTCCAAGGGCGATCGCTTCGATGGCGGCAAAACCTATCGGTTGCGCCTGCCGCGCAACGTTCCCGTGGCCGATTTCTGGTCTGTGATCGTGTACGACACGCAGACCCGTTCCATGCTGCAGACAGACCAGAAAGCACCGAGCGTCAGCAGCCAGGACAAGGGCATCAAAACCAATGCCGACGGTTCTGTCGATGTCTGGTTTGGCCCAAAGCCCCCTGTTGGATTCGAGAAGAACTGGGTACAGACCATTCCTGGCAAGGGCTGGTTCACGCTTCTGCGCCTCTATGGTCCGTTGGAGCCCTGGTTCAACAAAACCTGGCGGCCAGGTCCAATCGAATTGCAGAAGTGATTCAGCGATCAACGTCATCGACTCGTCGTGATCACCATTGGCTCGGGCTGCCTGAATGGCAGTTAGGGAGTGTGAATCCTCCCGAACGACACTGCTGTGGAATGTGTCGTGTCTGCCCTTCATGCAGGCCACAGGCTCGGAATGAATGGACAGCTACTGTTGAACGACCTGATCGGATCGAATGGAACGGTGGTTGGTGATGATCCCGGCCACCATAACTACCATTCCTGACACTGTGGCCAAGCCGACTGGTTCTCCCAACAGCACAGACGCGCTTCAGTTGATCACCCTGTTCCGCCGCCTTCAGCATGGCCGCCCCTGGCAGCATCAGGCCGATGGCGATCAGGCTCAGACTGAGCCAGAAGGGTTGAGACTGGCAACACGAGCGCGAACAACAGGGTCAGGCTGATCACCGACAGGGATTCGAGGGTGAAGTAGTAAGCGATAGGGCCGATGAACAGACCCAGGCCAGCATCGATGATCAGCAACCACCGGTCCGTCGCGTTCAGTTCACCAGCTGAGCCACGAAAAAGGCGTTGCAGAAGCTGATCGGGTTTTCCCCATGCACCGGGTGGGTGGTGCCATAGGTCTGCAGGGCTTTGAGAACTGTGGCATCCCGCCCTTCGAGCAGCACGTACAGGCTGAGCGACAGAACGTGCCGCCAATCCAGATCCTTCAGTTCCAATCCGCAGCTCCGCGGCTCCTGGGCAAGCCGAAACCATGCAGGGCCCTGCCTCCATGGTGATCGCCCAGGCAACTCCCATGGCCATTCACAGGAGCTTCCGCATGGCCGAAGCGCCTGTTAATGGCCGCTTCACCATCATCAAGAAAGCCGGCAAGCAGTTGCTTGTGATAATCAGCGACTTCAAGACCAAGGAGACAGCCCCCGACCTGAAAGTGGTCTTCAGCCCATCAGCAGCCCCATTGGCAAGCACCAAGGCCCCCAGCTTTCCGCTCAAAGCCGGCAGCTACACAATCCTCGCCCCGCTTAAATCCGCCTCCGGCGCCCAGAGCAATGTGATCCCCTCCTCCATTGACCTCAGCCAGCCGGGGTCGGTGCTGATCTGGTGCGAGGCCTTCAACGCCACAATGGCCTGGGCACCCCTGAAGCCCTGAGCCATGCAGGCCGTCGACTGCCTCTGGCTGCTTCAATCGGCCCTGTTGTCAGTCGCACGTCTGGGGCGGCATTGGGCTCGCGGGCCTGATGCTGTTCTCTGTGGCCTGCCGTGCTGAGATCCACAACCACCTGCGCTGGCGCCGGTTGCATGTCAGTGCCAACGTGCTGGCCACCCTGATCTTTCTGGCCCAAGGGATCAGTGGACCCTGGGATCTGCTGGAGATCCCGCTCAGCTGGGAACAGCCCACCTCTCCACTCTGGACAATGTGCGCCGTAGGTTGAGGCAAAGCCCCCTTCCCAAGGGCTCCTTCTCGTGACCTCAATCACAAAGCCATTCGCCTTTGCAATGTCACGAGATATCGTCGCACTTTCATCATCTAGGCGGGACTGGACACCTGGAATTGCCGCGGCACCTCATAGTGGAGCTCAGCAAAGGCCTCGCCCAAGGCACGCGCCGAGGTGAGCCTCAGGGGTGGGAAGGCGATCTGCCGCGGTAGGAGCGGCGAGCCCTGCCCCAGGGTCACTGAGGCCACCTGAATGATCAGTTCATCAAGCAGGCCAGCATCGAAGAACTGCGCAGCCAACTCGCCGCCTCCGGCAACCCAGATGTTCTTCCCCGCCGCTGTGGCCACCATCTGTTCGTGCACGTGAGTGACAGTGCCTGACACGAAGCGCAGATCGGCATTCCGCACGGTGGGCAGCTTGCGGCTCGAGAAGACCCACGTGGGCTGTTGATAGAGCCAGGGCTTTTCTTCTGGTGTTCCCGCTTTGATGTGATGATCCAACAGCCACGCATAGGTGGATGAGCCCATGACGATCGCACCAACCTCAGCAAGAAAATCTTCGTAGCCTGTACCTTCGGCTTCTCCGAACTGAAGCAGCCAGTCCAGGGAGTTGTCCTTGGTGGCAATGAAGCCATCCAGGCTGGAGGCGGAATAGTACTGAGTTTTCACTGGCGGGTTGACGATGTTGATGATCAAACTCATAGCGGAGGACAAGCGAGCTTGATCACATCGGTTGCCTTCCGTTGCAGCATGCTGGTTCTAGAAGGCTGAGCGTATTGCTCTGAGGGCCACATCTGCTCTAGGTCAGAGTCTTGATTGCGTCTTGAGCAACCAACTTGAGCAACCAAGGAAAAGCCTTCTGTCGCCCTCACCATCTCTAGAGTATCAGAGTCTCTGGCCAAGTTGGCTGATTCTGGCATTGCCCGATAAGGTCGATAGTCCTGCCGGGGATGTTGCTGCCAGCCTCACACTAGATGAGATCAAAGATTCCCTAAGTGTACTCACGGGCTGGGATTATGTGGAAGCTATCACTTACACCCACCAGCCCGACGGGCTCGCCCACGCTGATATAACTCTGGCGATAGAGATCGATTCGATCGAAGGTGCCCCCAGCTTGTGTCGAAAGAGTTAGGGGGGCTCAATCAGCCACGCCAAGTCGGAATTCCTCCCTCTAACAGGGTGCCACGCTGACGCCAGATGGCCTCAGGAGTGACAGAAATCCCGTGCTCAAAGGCTAGATGGGCCGCTTCCTCTGTGGTGGTCGTCCCAGACAGCGCATTGGCAAAGCTTTGATCTTGTTGCAATAGCGTCTTGAGTTGATGCAGGGCGTCTTCGTTCGAAGCAGTGGCAGTGGTGTTCAGTAGGTCGCAGGTGGCCATTGGGCCCCTATCTCGAAGTAATCCCATCCTAGGAACGTTGACTCTGGGATGCATCACGTGATGTGGTGAGGTTTTGGACGAGCAGCTACGGCGGTCGGCTGACCTTGCAGCTTTCCTGACCATCAGTGGTAGCAAGGGGTGTGATGCCCAGTGACTCAGCTGCGCGTACTGGCTCAGCACAGTCAGACCATGCCCGCCTCCAGTTTTCTGAGAGCTGGTGGGTAGGCAGGCCGCTCTCCACTGCTGGAGGATCTCCAGGGGCGTACGCCCCTAGCTGTGTTTCCCTACCAGGTTGTTCATGCCTGCAGCTGAGCAGGCAGCTGCAGGGTGGCCTCCTCCCCCAGTAGCTGCTCGATCAGAAGAAGAACTTCACACCGGCTTCGACGCCATTCTGGTTGATGTTGAAAGCGTTTTCAGGATCCTCTCCATTGCTTCCCCCCAGGTGCAGATAGCGCCAGGAGATGTTGAGCTGGGTGGAGTTGCCGATGGCATAGCCCACCCCCAGCTGCGTGTTCCAGGAGTAATCATCGGCGTTGTTGACCCCGAAGCCGCCGACGTCGGCGCGGGCGAACAGCCTGAGGCGCGGGGAGAGAAACAGCATGGCCTGGGTGCCCAGCAGGGGCTGAGCCACAGTGCTCCCGAACGACTGTTGTGGTTGAAGGTTCAAGCCCTCAAGGGTTCTGGATCCCTCCAGGCGCGGCCCTCGGAAGGTGAGGGTTCGGCCGGGCCCGCTGCTTTGCACGGCCAGGTTGTACTGCATGTTCACGAACCGCACGCCCGCGTAGGGGATGACAGCGAAGCTGCCGGCGCGGGCCACGGCCGATTCCCGATCGCCGAAGCGATAGCGCAGGGCCAGGTCGTAGATGCCTTGAATGTTGCTGATGCTTGCAGCGACGCTGCGTTGGCTGTCAGGGGTGAGGGTGAGGCTGCGGCGGCCGAGCGGGCCTTCGATCGAGCGTGTTGTGATGTCCTGCAGCCTGCCTTCTTCCCCGGCCACGGAGACGTAGCTGATATCGGTGAGGAGGCCGATGCGGCCGTACTCCACACTGCCGCGGATGGAGGCCACGCCGGTGAGCGCCTTCAGCACCTGGCCGAGGTTGAGATCCAGTTCGGTGTCGAAGCCTTTGACGGTGGTGGAGCCGGTGGTGCGCAGCGGCGCGAATCCATAGAGCTCCACGCTGCCGGCCCACGGCGATGGTGCGCCTTCGCTGGCCGCCGGGTCAACGGAGCCTGGTTCAAGCTGGGCCGTCTCACTCAGACCCGTATCACCCTGAGGTTCTTCACCTTGAGCTGGGTCGGCCTGAACGGATGCCCTCAGGATCGGCCCCATCAAGCTGGACGCCGCCGTAGCCGGCTCAGCAGCTTTCGCCACAGAGGCCTCGAGGACGCCACCCAGAGCAGCGATCAGCCACACAGCGCTGATCCGCTGCAGCGGAAGCGCTGAACGAACAGCTAAAGCGCGAAGCAGGCACCAGACCATTGGCGGAAGGGAAGGGAGTGACATCACCTGCTTGAGGCCGGTGTGAGAAGGCTTTGAACAGCCAGAGCATCCCACAACGGGGCGGGACGGCATCGACGGGATGCGCGATTCGAAGGGGCGGCGGCTGTGGCCGTTCCGGCGGGTAGAGCTCATCGGCCACCCATTCCGCCGGCGATCAGCAGCACCAGGGCCACCAGGCCGATCAGGGTGAGGGCCAGGGCCGTCGCCGTGGCGATCGAGGCCTTTTCGATGTAGATGAAATTGTCATGCTTCAAGCGCCGCACCACCCTGCGGTGCTGACGCGTGGCCGCCGCCATGGCCACGATCCCCGTGACCACAAACCCGATCGAGATCAGGCGCACGCTGATCTGCACATGGGAGCTGCCCTCGAAGCGGCTGGCCTCAATCGCTCCGATGATCTTGTCGAGACCGAAGCCGAAGCTGATCAGCGAGAGGCAGGTGCGGATCCAGGCCATCAGCGTGCGCTCCGCCGCCTCCCGGTTGCGCTCCTTGGCCAGTTCGTTGGTGAGGTTCATGGGGTGGTAGGTAGCGAGGACGGGCTGATCAGGATTTCGGCTGGAGCGGCAGGCCTGGCTGCAGCCGCCGTTCAGCCTCCAGTTCCCTGGCGAGGAACACATTGAGGAAGGTGCGGATCACGGCCACCGTTGCCAGTTGGATCAGGTTGCTGTCCGTGGGAGCTGTGGTGGTGGCCACAATGTCGGCACCAAGCTGAAACTCCAGCGCCATCGACAGCCAGCTGCCGAAGCTGAGGCGAATCGCGTTGGGGGGGCGGCGCCCGCGATGGGCCAGCACGGGCAGGAACGGCAGGGCCAGGCGAAAGGTGGCGATCATGCCGGCCACCACGCAGAGCACTGACAGTGCTTCCAGGCTGAGGCGAACGACAGTCGCCAGACCCTGCAGCAGGGCCTCGGAGGATTCAAGCCAGGGCATCTATGGGGCGGCGAAGGGCACCGACTGCCTCTGGCGTTGCCAGCGCAGAAAGGGAATCGACAGCAGCACGGTGACCACGAGGTAGGCCAGCACCGCGAGTTTCAGGCCGGGAATGTCGCTGCCGTAGGTCGTCGCGAACAGCAGGGCCAGGCCCGGGTTCCGCATGGAGGTGACCAGTGCGATCGTGACGCGTTCCCGGGGCTCAGGGCCAGCGATCCCGTAGCCGATGGTCAGGGACGCCAGCACCATCACCGCCATGAAGGGCAGAGCCAGCAGGTTGGCGCCCACGAACGCGACCAGCAGGGGCAACGACTTGACCAGCACCAGCACAATCAGCAGCAGCAACAGGCCATTGGCCAGCTTGTCGAGAGGACCGGACAGCCGCTCTGCCAAGCCAGGCCGCCAGCGCCTCAGCGTCAGGCCCGCCAGCAGGGGCAGCACCTGGCTCTTGCCCACCTGCAGGGCTACCGTCTTCGCCGTGATGTCCCAGCCGGATACCCCGAAGGAGGACTGGTACAGATCGGCGATCAGCGGAATCGACACGATTGCCGCCACGGCCACACAGGCCTGGAGCACAGCGGCCAGCTCACGGTCGCCGCCGACCTTGCCCGCCTTGCGCAGGGTGAGAGGAGCGCTTGGGGAGGCCGCCATCAGGGCGATGCCGATGCGGGCCGGTTGGGTCAGGGCCAAGCTCAGCGGCAGCTTCATCAGCAGCAGGGCGACAAGGGGCACCAGCACACAGGAGCCGATCAATACCCGGATCACCAGGGCGGGTCTTCGGCTCAGGCGAACGATCGCCTCTCCGGTCAGACCCACTCCCAGAGCGAACATGATCGTGAACAGGGCGGCGCTGACGATCAACAGGGAGGGCTGGCCCATGGCATCAGATGGCAGGAGACATAGATGGAGCTGGCTGGATGGAAAGACATCGAGCTAGCTGGATGGAAACTGGGCGGTTCAGAGGCAAGTGACTGATGTTCAACCGCTCGGATCCAAGCTGGTTCCAGTGAGATCAGCCTCCTGGAACACAGCGCCGGTAAGGATGGCGCCGCGGAGATCGGCCTTGGTGAGGATGGCGCGGGTGAAATCGGCCTGGCTGAGGTCCGCGCCGGCCAGATTGGCTTCGCTGAGATCGGCCTCCGTGAAGTTGGCCCCTTGCAGATCCGAACCTTGCAGATTCGCTTTCCGCAGCACCGTCTTGCTGAAGTTGCCGCCTCGCCAACGGCTGAACGGAATCTTGATGCCCTCCAGGTTCGTGGCCTGCAAATCGAAATCGTCCTGCCAGATGCCATCAGAGCACAGATCTTCAAGGGCGCGGATGCGTGCCAGGCTGAATCTGATGCCAGCCTCCTGCTGCGCCAACAACAGCGAGAGTTGCTCGTGATGTTCTCTCTCCTTGCGACGACCCGCCTCCAGGATGTAAACGAGACCCGCTGTGACGATGCTGAACGACTCCACATTGTCAATGCTGATGACGTCCAGGAAATTGCTGGTCAGGCAGTGCTCGCTGGGTTCGGCTCCATGGCAGTTGTCGAAACGATTGACGAGAGACAGCAACACAAAGGACAGGGTTGCTGCCATCAACAGCCTGAATCTGAAGGAGCGATCCAGCAACAGGAAGAACGGTGACTCGCGGCGGCGCTGCTGACGGGTCAGCCAGGTGGATCGTTTGGGCAGTGTCATCGGAGCAGGGATCACCTTGCGGCAGGCGTCAGCCAAGGGGTGGAAAGCAGCGGACTGAATCGGATGGCGCCATGGCGTCAGGGCCGCACGATGCAGCGAAAGCCCATGTGGCCGGTGGAGGTGTCGATGCCCTGGGCCATGCGCGCCGCCGGCCGGTAGCGACGGCAATAGCTGGGGGCACACAGAAACGAACCGCCCTTCACCACCTTGCGGGGCATCGTTCCGTGCTGGCTGGTGGCATCGATGCTGGCCTCCCGGGCGGCAGCCGCTTCGGCGCAGCAGCCGCTGCTCCCCTCAGCCGGTAACGCCCCATCGGCTTGGTGCGGGTGGAGGCCGTACCAGCTATCGGTCCACTCCCACACGTTGCCGATGCAATCGAGCAGCCCGAAGCCGTTGGCAGGAAAGGCGCCCACCGGCGATGTGCCGGCATAGCCGTCCAGCAGGTTGTTGTGGTGGGGGAAGTCGCCCTGGAAGGTGTTGGCCACCGGCCGGCCCACCGGGTGCAGCGCATCCCCCCAGGCGAACTCGCAGCCTTCACGGCCGCCCCAGGCGGCCCGCTCCCATTCGGCTTCGCTCGGTAGCTGCTTGCCGCACCAGGCGGCGTAGGCGGCCGCATCCTCATGGGCCACATGCACCACCGGATGCTGCGGGCGGTTCCTGATCGAGCTGCCGGGGCCCTCCGGGTGGCGCCAGTCGGCGCCGGGGATGTACTGCCACCAGCGGTAGGGATCGCCCGTTCCCACCGGCCCGGGCGGGGGCACGAACACGATCGAGGCGGGCGCCAGCCGCTCTGGTGGCGCCTCGGGGTAGAGGGCCGGATCGGCCGGCCGCTCGGCCAGGGTGCGGTGGCCTGTGGCCTTCACGAACTTGAGGAACTGGGCGTTGGTGACCGGGGCACGGTCGATCCAGAAGCCCTCCAGCGCCACCCGGTGGGCCGGAGCCTCCTCCGGGTAGTGGTGGTTGGAGCCCATCAGGAACGTGCCCGCAGGGATCCAGGCCATGTCCCGCGCCGGCGGTCGCCCCGGCCGGAGAGCCGGGGCAGGGGAACGGTTCGAGACCATGGCGACTCCGCGGAACGCTGCGTTGTTCAGTGGCCGCCGCTGGCTGCGGAGGTCATCTTCGCCATCACCTCCTCCAGGGAGAAGCTCGCCGCCTTCTGGCGGGGCGGATAGGCCTGGAAGGTGGCCAGGAACCGCCCAACGATCACCTGGGCGGGCACCAGCGCAAAGGCATGGTCCAGCATCCAGTCCCAGTAGGTGTTGGAGGTGATGTCGGCCCGCTCGTAGGGATCGGTGAGCAGGTTGAAGATCTTCGGCAGCCGCAGGGTCACGAAGGGTTCGGCCCAGATCTGGCAGGTGCCGGCCTGACGCTGCTCCATGAACACAAACTTCCAGTTGTCGTAGCGCAGGCCGGTGAGATCGCCGTCGTCGGAGAAATAGAAGAATTCAACCCGGGGGCTCTTGTCGCTCTGGCCGGTCCAGTAGTCGAGCATGTTGTAGCCGTCCAGATGGATCTTGAAGGTCTTGTCTCCCACCTGGTGGCCCGAGAGCAGCTTGTCCTTGATCTCCGGTTCCCCTGCCGCTGCCAGCAACGTAGGCAGCCAGTCGAGGTGGCTGACGATGCCGGTGTAGAGCGTGCCGGGCGCGATCTTCCCAGGCCAGCGCACCAGCGCGGGCACCCGGTACGCACCCTCCCAGTTGGAATTCTTCTCGTTGCGGAAGGGGGTCATGCCGGCATCGGGCCAGCTGTTCATGTGCGGCCCGTTGTCGGTGCTGTACATCACGATCGTGTCATCAGCGATGCCCAGCTCATCGAGCAGGTCGAGCATCTCGCCGATGCAGTTGTCGTGATAGATCATCACGTCGTGGTATTCCGACTGCCACCGCCCTGACTGGCCCAGATCCTGGGGCCGGGCATGGGTGCGGAAGTGCATGTGGGTGGTGTTGAACCACACGAAGAACGGTTCACCGGAGGCCACCGTCTCCCGGATGAAACGCTTGGCCTCGGCCATGAACTCCTCGTCGCAGTTCTCCATCCGCTTCTTGGTGAGCGGCCCGGTGTTCTCGATCCGCTGGGTGCCATCACCGTTGGCCCAGCAGTGCAATACTCCGCGGGGGCCGAAGTTCTTCTGGAAATCGGGGAAGTCTTCCGGCTTGGGGTAATCGCGCAGCTCCGGTTCCTCCTCAGCATTGAGGTGGTAAAGGTTGCCGAAGAACTCATCAAAGCCGTGCATCGTCGGCAGATGTTCATCCCGGTCGCCGAAGTGGTTCTTGCCGAACTGGCCGGTGCGGTAGCCCAGGGGCTGGAGCAGTTCGGCGATGGTGGGGTCCTCGGCGCGATAGCCCTGTTCGGCGCCCGGCAGGCCCACCTTGCTCAGGCCGGTGCGGAACACGCTCTGGCCGGAGATGAAGGCGGCCCGCCCGGCGGTGCAGCTCTGCTCGGCGTAGTAGTGGATGAAGCGCCCGCCCTCCTTGGCGACACGGTCGATGTTGGGGGTCTGATAGCCCATCAGTCCATCGCTGTAGCAACTGAGGTTGCTCTGGCCGATGTCATCGCCCCAGAGGATCAGGATGTTGGGTTGTCCGTTGGGCATGGGAGGTGGAGGCTGGGGGTGAGAAGGCGGGCCGGGGCTGGAGAGGGACGCCGCCCCGGCACGCTGATGAACTCAGCTACAACCTGCCGCCCATGGCAGGGTGGGGCCACTCAAAAAGTGCAGGCTTCGATGGCTCCGCTCCACAGGTTCGAGGCTGTTGAAGAGCTCGAAACCCAGCTGCGAGCGGCGGGCCTGGATCTGCGCCTGCTTCAGCTCTCCAACGGCAACCTCAGCGGCCACCTGGTCACCCGCCAGCTCGGGCCGCTGCGGTTGCTGCGGCTTCAGGTCAACCGTTGTCTGCACGTGGCTGGCGGCAAGCCACGCGACCAACGACTGATGGCGCTGAACCTGGTGTCCGACCGCAACGCGCCACCCCTGCGGGCCCACGGCACGGCCATCGGTTCGGATGCGTTGTTCGGACTGGATCCCCTGGCGGACGTCCATCTCTCCACGCCTGAGCGGATGGACCTGGCCGTGGTGATGGTCAACCCCGGCATGCTGACGCGTTGGAGCAGCGGCAAGGGGAGCCTCGATCTGGGATCGGCGCCCTTTCGCTTCAATGTGCTGCCCATTGACGCCGCCAGCCGAACGCCGCTCCAGCGCTGGTTGCTCAATCTGCTGCCCCTCCATTCGAAGACACCCTCTGCTCCAGCACCGTCAGAACCTGAAGGAAGTGCAGAGGGTCTCCTCCCACTGCTCGTTGACGCGCTGGAGCAGGGCCTCCGGCAACAGGGCTGGCCCGACCGACCGCCGGCGCGGATCGAACTTGTCAAGCAGGTGCAGCGCTGGACGGAGGAGCATCCGCTGGAGCCGATCAGCCTGGAGGCGCTCTGCCGTGAGATGTATGTGGGGCGACGCACCCTGATCCAGGGGTTCCGGGAGCACCTGGGCATGGGCCCGATGGCTTACTTCAAGCTGCAGCGGCTGCATGGTGTGCGCCGCGGGCTGCTGGAGGCCCAGCCGGGCAGCGCAACGATCTCAGGGCTGGCGGCCTCCTGGGGCTTCCTCAATGCGGGGCATTTCGCCCGGGATTACCGCCGGCTGTTCGGGGAGCTTCCCAGTGCCACGCTCTCCAGCCGCCGCGGGTTGGCTCGCGGGGAGCACGGCACAGCGCTCGACCACTCCCTCTCCTGACCCCGTTGCCGCTGGTGGGGCCGCGAACACGCTGGCCCAGTCGTTGCGCATGCTCACCACCGTCCAGCCCCGCAGGGGCGCCTCGCTCAAGGCCCGATCGAGACGGCCGAAGGCCGACTCCCGGTCGTAGGCCACCTCCCGCTCGGCGTCGTCGTGGTGAACGATCACTCCCAGCCGTTGCCCCGGCTGGCTGGTGACCCACTCGAGCATCTCCAGATCGCCGTCGGAGTTGCCGAAAGCGGCGACCGGCCTGCGGCCGATCAGCTGCTCGATCAGGACCGGCTTCATGGCCCGATCGGCGATGGTCTGCATCTTGCTCTGGCGCTGGATCACCGGCAAACCGCCCTCGCGGGCATAGGTGGTGACGACGCTGGAGCCGATCACCTGCTCCGGAGGGATGCCGTAGACCTGCTCGGCGAACACCCGCATGAACTCCACGCCGCCGGCCGACACGATGTAGGTGCGGAATCCATTGGCACGCAGGTGCTGCAGCAGCTCCTGCATCGGCTGGTAGGTGAGGTCGGTGTAAGGCCGCTGCATGGTCGGGTGGCAGGCGCTGTCCAGCCACGCGCGCACCTGATTGCGGAACGCCTCCGTGCTCATGCCGGCATGGGTGATCCCCACGAGTTCCAGAAGGCCCTTGATGCCCATGGGGAGCACGGCCTCCCCGTTGCCGGTAGCGGTTGCGGCGGCGATGACCGGGTTGGCGTCGAGTTCGGGGTGACGGGCCACCAGGGCGCGGGCCCGCTCGATCGCGAAGGCCAGCTGCACGTACATCGGCTGCTCAGGCCAAAGCGTGCCGTCGTTGTCGAAGACGGCGATGCGCTCCTCGGGTGGCAGATAGCTCTCCCCCCCCGGCTGGCTGACGCTGGCGACGAAAGACAGGATCCGCGATCGGGTGGCACCGTCCCGCCAGGACGGGAGCGGCTGCGTGGACCCTGCAGGGCTGGCCTGGTTCGCCATGGCGGGCGCCAAAGGGGCCATCATCGCCACAGCGAGCAGGCTTGCCGCCGCCGTGGTCAGGACTTCTTTTGCCACCAGCATCGCTCCCCGAAACTCCTTCCCTGCCAACCACTCTGGGGTGTTGCTGGGGGCGTACGGGCTGGTCGGATCCACCACCCAGGTGTTCCAGGCTTGAAGGGGCAGGCTTGCTCTCAAGCGGCGTTGAGGAGAACCGCGGCCGCTTCCCTGGCGTGGATGGCAGCTCTGGAATCGCGCTCTAGGAAGCACAGCACCAGGGCACCCTCCAGTAAGAGGTGAAGTTGTGAGGCGAGGCGCTCTGGATCAGCGACGCCCAGGTCGCGGCATTGCCCTGTCAGCAGCTCCCGGCAGCCGGCCTTGAAGGCTTCCGCGGCTTGACGTGGACGATCACCTGCGTCGGGGTATTCGCTGGCCGCTTTGATGAACAGGCAGCCGTGGAAGGTGGGGGAACGCACCCAATCGGCCAGCCAGTCGAACACCGCCAGGACCCGGCCATGGCTTCGTCCCTTTGCCTGCGCGAGGCGGGTGGTGAGGCTGCTGGTGATCTGGCCGGCCAGGCGCTCGAGCACGGCGGCGATCAGCTCTTCCTTTGAGCCGAACTGCTTGTACAGGGTCATCTTGGCCACGCCAGCTTCAGCGAGCAGCGTGTCGATCCCCACGGCCCGGTAGCCCTGGCGGGCAAACAGCTCCTGTGCCGCGTTCAACAAGTCTTCGCGCTTGGCCGAGGCCCTGGCCGTACGGGTTCTGTCTGGTGCTGGCTTGGTGCTGGTGGCCTTCTCAGCCATGGCGGTAACGATCTGGACCAACCCTAGGCGATAGACAGAACAGTCTGCTAACTTTCTGGTGTTCAGACAGGTCGGTCTACTTCTGCTGGGCCGGGTTTCGGTTCTGTTTCGGGGCCTTGCCTCTCCCCTGCTTCTGCGCGCGCCTCCACCCCACTGCTCGCTTCACCATGCTTCGTCTCCACGGCCATGAACTCTCCGGCAACAGCGCCAAGGTGCGCCTCCTGCTCGACCTTCTTGGCGTGCCCTACGAGTGGGTGCGTGTCGATCTGATGAAGGGAGAACACAAGCAACCCCCCTTCCTGGCGCTCAACCCCTTCGGCCAGGTACCCGTTCTGGAAGAGGGGGCCAGCACCCTTTCCGACGCCCAGGCGATCCTGTACTACCTGGCAGCCCGACAAGGGGATGGTCAGTGGCTTCCCGTCGACCCTTACGAGCAGGCCAAGGTGGTGCGCTGGCTCTCCACAGCCGCCGGTGAGGTACGGCAGGGCCCCGAAAACGCCCGCCTGTTTCACCGCTTCGGGGTGAAAAGCCTTTCGATCGAGCGCGCCCAGGAGAAGTCCAGCTTCATCCTCGGACAACTCGACCGGCACCTGAGCGATCGCCAGTGGCTGGAGCTGGAACGTCCGACGATCGCGGACATCGCTGTGTTCCCCTACATCGCTTTGGCAGGAGAGGGGGGGATCGATCTCACGCCCTATCCCAATGTCCTGGCCTGGATCCGGCGGATTCAGGCGTTGCCGGGCTACGCCCCGATCGCGGGCCTTGATGCAGAGCTGAGCCTGTAGCCATGACCGAGCACTACCTGCATCGCCATCTCACGCCAGCGGTGGCAGCGGCCCAGCTTCAGGCCTACGGGCAGAGCCAGGCTGGCCCTATGGCACCGCAACCGGATCGGCTGGGGGCACGGGAGGTCGCCTTCATCAGCGCCCGCGACAGTTTCTATCTCGCCAGCCTCACCGAATCAGGCGCCCCCTATATCCAGCACCGAGGTGGGCCGGTGGGCTTCCTGCGGGTGATTGATGAGCGCACCCTGGGATTTGCCGATTACGCCGGCAACAGGCAACTGCTCACCACCGGTCATGTGCGGGCCGATCCACGGGTGGCCCTGTTCCTGATGGATTACCGCGCCAGGCGACGGCTCAAAATCGATGCTGAGGCTGAAGTGGTTCCGCTTCACGTGAATCCAGCGCCGAACCAGGCGACGTGGCTGCGCCCGCAGGATGCTGAGGCCGGTGCAGTGGAGCGCCTGTTTCGCCTCAAGGTGGTGGCCTTCGACTGGAACTGCCCCCAATTCATCACGCCCCGGTTCACGGCAACAGACGTGGAGGAGCGGGAACGGGCTCTGCGCGAGCACATCGCCACCCTTGAGCAGCAACTGCTTGAACGTCAACGCCCCGCAAGGGATCAAGGCCAACAAGGAGAGGAACTCCGGGATGGCTGATGGCGCCACGATGACTGCCGGCAACATGGCCGTCCAGCCACTGGCCCATCGGTAAGCGGTGCTTCTCGCTCACTCGACAACGTCACGGACGATGGCCTCTGCAGTGCCACTTCACCTCAATCGTCCTTGCGTTGTGCCGGTTGCTCAGAAGCTAAACACCCACTTGGAGCAGCCCAGCATGGCTTGCCCCTTGAGCTGCTAGATACCAACCCGCGCCACGGGCGGGAGCATCAACCTGGGCGCGCTGCAGAGCTAGACGACCAGGCTTCAGGCAGGGCGGTGCAGGAAGTGCTGGCTGATCTGGATCAGTTCCCCTGCGATCACCACCACCAACAGGCGAAAAACCCAGACCCTGGCGGCCGGCAACAGGGCGAGGCGTGCGGCCAGCATGCCGCCGCCGATGCTGCCGAATGCCATGGCGCCGCCGGGCAGCCAGGCCACATGGCCATCGCGGGCAAACACCAGCAGGGACACCAGGGTGGTTGGAATCAGTACCAGGTTCTTGACGGCATTAGCCGCCGTGAGGGGGAGGCGCACCACCAGCACGAGAGCCAGGAGAAGGTAAGTGGCGCCGTCGAGCACGATGAACCCCACCCAGGTGCCGATGCCGAAGAAGATCAGCGCTTCCTTGAGACTGAACCGGGCCGATTCCTGGGGCGGCTGGTTCAGGGCGGCCTTCAGTTTGGTGAACAGGAGGATCAGGGCCACGAGTACGGCAGCCGTGATCGCCAGCCCCAGATTCCGCGCCGGTATCGCATCGGCTAGCAAGGCACCAGCCACACTGCCGAGCGTCGCCGGGCCGGCCACCCGCAGGGCCATCCGCCAGGGCAGGGCACCGGCTTGCGCGAAGGTGGCAACGGCCGTGGTGCAGCCCACGATCACCGGCAGGCGGTTGGTGGCGTTGGCCATCTCTGGATCCATGCCCAGGGAGATCAGCATCGGCAGGCTCACCGCAGACCCGCTGGAGGCCAGGGTGTTCAGAAAGGCGCAGACGGCCCCGGCCAGGCTGACGAGGCTGTAGTCCATCCAACCGGTCATTCGCCGAGGTCAGCAATCGCTGCATGGAGTCTGGCTCCTGTTGGCTGAGAGGCTCTCGCATCCCGTGGCCGGGTCCGTCAAGGGAGCCGCTTGTCCTTGCAAAGCCCTTGGCGGACCTGGCTGCAGATCCAGAGGTGCAGCCAACGAACACCCTGCCTACCGCGTGACGGCCTGCGATATCGGGCGCAGCGGCCATGGAACCGTAGCTGTAACCAACGCGTTGGCTTGATCCTCAGTTGAGCTCGTAGGAGTCAAAGCCCGGCAGTTCCTCGACTTGCTCCAGCAAGAATCAAGGGAACATGTAGCTGAGAGTACAGAGTCAATAATCTGCTAAGATTAGAAAGAATTAACAAGGAGAAGGTTTGGAACTGAGGAAGTCCGTTGTTCTCCTCGCCATGGCCCTCGGCCTGCTTCATGCAACCGCCAAGGCCGAACCGATCACCTTCTTCGTCGGTGCAGATCCACAGTACAGTTTTGGTGATGATGCCCTAGCCACTGAAACCGGCTTGGGCGCAGCCCGTATCTTGAATCGTTGCACGGACTGTAGCAAGGTTCTCGTTGTTGCTGGTGATCTGTCCCACGACAAACCTGACAAAGCCCGAAAATACGGCGAAGTATTCCATCTCCCGATCGAGAAACTCGGTGTCAAGGTATTTGATGGCCTTGGCAATCACGATAACAATGACTTTGCCGATGACTGGGTGAGTTTCGACAGTCCACGAGGTTTGTACCATATGGGCTCCCTTGCTTCCGACGACCGGGCCAAGCCAATGAGCTTGCAGGAGATTGAGGGGCATAACTTTGTTGCCCCTAGATTTTTAGGCTGGCGTGTCTACGATCTATTCCTTAGTCAGATTGACAATGAGGAAAAAGCTTCTCAGAAAGACATTAACTGGAGAGTCGCTACTTCCATCGAAGATAGTAGGTATAATAATATGCTGACAAGCTGCGGCTCCTTCGGATACGGTGATGCTTGGTACTGCATGAATAAGGATGCCTATTACTACGCGATTGAGCTCAATAAACCAACCAATAACTTCTCATTCAACTTGAATTTCTGGAGTACACCAAATCCGAAACCGGGTGTTCTCTTGGTCCAGCTGCACAACGAGCTTTACTCGACGACCTCTACGAGGTACCTCAAAAGAATTCGAGATAAGCTATCCAGTGAAGGACGCCTTGACCTACCGGTAATCCTCTTTTCCCACAGGTTAGATGGCACAATGTCTCCAGAGTTTGAGCAAGCTGCAGCAGACATGAACATCGCTGCTGTTATCCATGGACACTACGGATGTGACAACCGCAGCTCACCCAAGAAGCTCAACGGGCACTGTGACGCCAGTAACACATGGGATGACCTTAGAGACTGGAAACAGGATATCTACAATCGCAACAGAGTTAATGTACCCATCATTGATGTCAATGCGCTGCTGTACGGCATCTTTTGGGCAGTCCAGATTGATCCCAGCAAGGGAACGATTGGCTTTGTCCGATTTAACTCGAAAGAAATGATGGTGGAAAGTAGAGGTGGGAAGAGCTTCATTTCGTTGGAAACTGGTACGTTCGCGGATCTCATGGCTCAGATATTTCGAAACAATCCTAGCGCAATCAACATCCCGCGAAGGAAGAACGCCATCATGAAATGTGACTATGAAGCAGGTAGGGCGAATGTCAGCAATAATAAATACTCAGTTGCCAATTGCAGTTACTAATCATCTTTCCACGTTAATTCTGTCACCGTCTCTGTATTGGTCAGGCTCATTTTGGCAATGGACATGTAAGCTCTCAAGAATTGTTATTGTCAAGCGAAGATTGGCGCAAGTGGACCCCCAGGCGCGGGTCTCCAGCAGACCCCCTCATCAAGGGGTTCCGCCAGAGGTCGCTAGGGCAGCTTCCAGATGCGTTCGCAGCGGCGCAGTTCCAGTTCGATTGCGAGTTTGTGAGGAAAGGACTGCACGGGCCAGGTCAATGCCACCAACCAGTGCAGGTGACGCGTGTGGCGATAGAGCCACCCCCAGCAGGTGATCTTGAACGAATGGTTTTTCATGGCTGAGGCGCCAAAGAACACCGCTTCCGCCACCCGGGGCCGGGTTCGTCAAAGGGGCGCAGACCCTCGCGTCAGCCCTTGCCGGTTGCTGCACCCATCCCCTGACTGCAGCGATGGGTCGATGGGGTGCCGGTGGACCATCGGGGTGGGGTTCGGTGGTCGTGTAGGAGCCAGATAAACGCGCCCTTAGGGCATAACAGCATCGGCTACCCGAGGTTTCTTGAGGTAAAGGTAGAACCCGGGAATAACTTCCAAGTCGGGGCCAAAGGCCAACTTCTTGAGGGAACCTTTTGCGCTTAGTACAGGCATCCACTCCAATGTCTCACCCATCACATCAAGCAAACCGATGTACTGCTTGACTCCAGATTGCTTCGTTCCAGCATTCAAGTGACAGAGTTCGCCTGACCGGGATACAACCCAGAGCCAAGCCGTACCTCCGTATCTGGTGTCACCGATTCGATCCTCTTTCTCTGTTAGCCAATGTCTAAGCTTTTCGTCAAAGTGTAAGCGGTTCATTGGCGTTTTCGCTGACATCTTGGCTAGGCTCATTGCGCTGGTCTTAAGTCTTTGCAATCCTAATACAGTTCGCAGTCTCCGATCGTGCGAACACGTCCAAGAGTGGCGGTATATTGATGCCCAGATTTGCAATGCCCTTGCAATCAGCGCGTTCTCATCAGTCATGCATGCACCGAAGCAGCTCTGAAGGCGTCGCCAAAGTCCAAAGAAGTCTCTTGGCCAACATGCTTCGCTTTTGCGAAAGCCACACTATTCACGACTGGAATGGAATGCAAGAGTCCACTATCAAGAAAGGATTTCATTGGCCACTGTGGAAGCTGCTGGAACTGGATAGGAAGCGCGCTTCAGGCCAAGACGTTTCACTCGTAACGCTGGTCGTCATCAGCAGCCCCCAGCCACGCTGAAGTGGTCAAGGTCCTCACTGAGCACCCGGATCAGATCTTCGCGCTCCCCCAGCAGGCAGTGGGGTTGGGCAGTGGCAAACGCGGTCTCAGCGACAATCCGTTCGGCCTGGTCTTCTGGCAGTCGCACTTCTGGGGCGGCATCGGGCTCACGGGTCTGATGCTGGTCTCTGTGTCCTGCCGTCCTGAGATCCACAAGCACCTGCGTCGGCGTCGGTTGCATGTCAGTGCCAACGTGCTGGCCACGCTGATCTTTCTGGCCCAAGGGATCAGTGGACCCCGGGATCTGTTGGAGATCCCGCTCAGCTGGCAAAAGCCGACGATCTACGCCTGCGACTACCAGGCGAGAACCTGTTCGCCACCTCCTTCGGGGGTGTCACCTCCCTGAGGGATCGTTGCAGATTCCTTGTGGCCGGCATCCTCAGGAAGGGAAACCAGGAGAAGCATGAGCGCAAGGGGTAAGCAGAGCGATCGAGCTGAGAGTCACGGCCAGGGGATGGACCCTGCATCCATGCAACAACAGGTGCTGCCCGAGCGGCGAGCGTGCTGCAACCAACGGGTTCAACGCGTTCACTCCTCGTCGTCAGACCCACCGACAGGCACCAGGCTGATCTGCTTGCGACCCAGCTTGATCTCGAATTCATTGCCGGGCTGGAGTTCAAGCATGGTGGTGAAGGCCTTGCCCACCAGCAGGTTGCCGTTGAACTGCACCTAGGCGGAGTGGCTGATCTTGCGGCCGCTCTTGCTTCTGCCACTGCCGCCCTACGCGCTGAGGCCCTGGCAACTGAGAGGGCAGTACACCGACATCGAGAAGCCGCTTCAGTTGATCGCCACAACCTGATCACGGCCCTGTTGCTTGGCGGTGTACATCGCCGTGTCGGCCCGGGCGATCAGCTCGTCTGGCGATTCACCGGCACTGGCCAGGGCCACGCCGACGCTGATGCTGATCTGCACCAGCCCCTGAGGGAGCGGTACCGCTTCGCTGGCCAGACGGCGCAACTTCTCTGCGATGGTCAGCGCATCCGGGAGACCGTGCAAACCAGGCAGCACCACCAACAGCTCATCCCCACCGATGCGCGCGGCCAGATCCGATTCCCTCAGGCAGGAGCGGATCCGTTGGGCCATGGCCTGGAGCACCGCATCGCCGGCATGGTGGCCGTATCTGTCGTTCACATCCTTGAAATGATCGAGGTCGCAGAAAAGCACGCCCAGTTCCCCACCCCGGCGCTGGTCGTCGGCCAGGATCCGATTCATCTGCGTGAAGACCTCCTCGCGGTTCATCAGGGTGGTCAGGCTGTCGATGGTGGCCCGGCGCTCAAGGGCCTCTTCCATAGCGATCCGCTCACTCACATCGCGCCAGACGACGCTCACCTCCTCGGACACCTTGACGGCGCGGATGTCAAAGTGGCGGAGCCCGCCCTGCTGGGAATGGTGCAGGGGGAAGTTGTCGAGCACCAGCGGCTTGCCGTTGCTGAGAACCGCCAGGTAGCGATCGTACAGTCCATCCACCACATGTTCGGGCCAGAACTGCCGCACCCTGGCCCCCACAAAATCTTCCAGCGCCATGTGGTTGTAGGCGGCGGCGGCGGGGTTGGCCCGCAGGATGCGCAGATCCACGATGGAACCCGCGTCATCGTGGACCGGCCCAAGCATCAAGTGCGGATCAAGCAGGGCATCGAGGGTGGCGCCTAGCCGGTGCTGTTCGGTCTGCAGTCGCTCCTGGGTCTGCACCAACTCCGTCACGTCGTAATTCACCCCGAGGATCCGCACAACCCGGCCTTCCCCATCGAAGAACCGGCGCGACGCGGCCTGGATGAATCGCACCGATCCATCAGGCCACACCACCCGGAAACGGATGGCGTAATCCCGCTCACCGCGCACGGCCGCCTGCAGTTCCCTCTCCGCGAAGTGGCGGTCTTCGGGATGCACCGTCTGCGCCCAGGCTTCCACCGCACCGGAAAAACGCTCAGGCTGCACGCCGTAGAGCTGGTACATGACCGAATCCCAGGTCAACTCGTCGTGCACCGGGTCCCAGTCCCAGATCCCCACCACCCCCGAGGCGGCAGCGACTTGAAGGTACTCCGTCTGGGCCACGATCTCGGTGATGTCATCGAGCTCCAGCAGCACATGTCTCACAGCACCGCTGGCATCGCGGATGTTGCTGAGCTGCAGCTCACCCCAGCCCCTCAGGAAGCCTGCCCACTGCAGCCTCACACGCACCCCATAACAATCAATCTCGCCACGCAGCAGGGACTCCAGCGGGGCCTGATCCACCGGTGTGAGCGATTGTGCGTCCTCCGCCGACACCTGCTCCAGGGCACCGAAAACCTCAAACAGGCTGCTGCCCTTCAGGACCGCTGGGGTCAGGTTGAGTTCGGAGCAGAGTTTCGAATTGGCCTGCAGGATGGCCCCCGTGCCCGGCGCGCAAATCGCCAGGCCCATGCTGCATTGATCCAGGGTGTGGCGCAGCGTCTCCTCGGATCTGGCAAGGGCATCCTGGGCCGCCATCTCGGCGGAGATGTCGACTCCCTGGCCGATGAAGAACTCCAAGTGCCCGCCGGGCCCACGCACACACGAGCGGCTCAGGTCCACCCAGATGCTGCTGCCATCGCCGCGCAGAAACTGCTTCTTGAGCCGGTAGCCATCGCGCCGGTTCGCCAGCATCGCCTCCACCAGCGGCTGCTCCAGGGCAATGTCGTCGGGATGAGTGATATCAGGCCAGGAAAGCGTCAGCAGGGTCTGGGTGTCACGGCCGAGCATGTCGCAGAGGGCGGGATTAACGCGCAGCAACCGGCCGCTTGCATCCGCCAGAGCCACGCCGGCGGCGGAGTTGTCAAACGTGAGATTGAGGGTCTGCTCGCTCTGGCGCCGCAGGGCCGTTTCCCGGCAGCGCTGGGCCGAGAGCTGCAGGGCCACAGTCGCCACGCCGGTGAGCGCCAGCAGCCGGGTGGCGTAGTCGATCGAGGGGAGGAAGCCCCAGTAGAGGCCGGAGATGATCGCCAGCCCATAGGCCTGAACGACCAAAGGGACCATCTGGCGTGGCGTCGCCAAGCTCGCTGAGAGCACCACCACAAGGAAGTAGTAGGGCAGCAGCGGAACGTTACGCGGCAAGGTGAGATCGAGAAGGAACAACCCGACCATTGCCAGATGCAGGAGGAGGATCCTGCGACGGTTCCCCGGAGACGCTGGGGATGGTTGATTCCTTCCCTGCCCCACGCTCATCAAGAGACTGGACTCAACTTGGACCAATCAACGCACAGTGACAGGGGATCCCCGATCCCCTGCACTGTGAGGTGGATGGAATTTGTTACGCGGCAGCGCAGATGCATTGAGCTCCGTTCCGGGCTGTTTCGTCCCTACCTCATCTGATGGTTGCGCAACGCTGCAGCCGGTCATTGGCTGAGGCCCCGGCTCAGTCATCCCTTCCCGGAGGAACTGGTCGCTCCAGGCCGCTGCCGTTCCCCATTTCTCTGAGGCGCTAAAACCGAAATTGACCCACTCCTCCTGCAGGATCAGGGTGGGGTCTGCAGGTCGGCCAGACAACACTCCGCAAGGCCGCGCTCACTCCTCTTCGTCAGCCCCACCCACAGGCACGAGGCGGATCTGCTTACGACCCAACTTGATCTCGAATTCGTCGCCGGGCTGCAGATCGAGCATGGCGGTGTAGGCCTTGCCGATCAGCAGGTTGCCGTTGCCCTGCACAGTGGCCACATAGCTCAAGGAGCGGCCGGCCTTGCCTTTGCTGGTGCCAGTCCCCTCCCCGAGACTGACCCCCTTTGCCTCCGGCAGCGCCTCATAAACGGCCGTGAAGTTCAGCCGTTCATTGCCGTCCTTCTTGGTGCTCACATAGCCGGCGGCTCGCACCAGATCCGACTTCGAGGTTCGCAAGCCTCGCCATCCCCATCACCGTCGAGGTAGGTGTGGCCGTCCCGCAGAAGTTGCTTGGCGCGCTTCCACGAACCAACCTCCGCATACCTCCAACGACGTCCTGACCATGAGGGAGCTCCTGACCCCGGGTCAGGTTAATGATCGTCAGGCCCGCGGGTCGTCGCTGTGGTGCTCCGGTGCTTTTGGTGCCTCCCCTCAGAGCAGCTCGCCAATCCCATGGCCGCTGAATTCCACCAGATGGTTTCCAGTCTCCAAGGCGGGAAGGTCTGCTGGCTTCTCTCGATCCAGATAGGCCGCAGCATCACAGCCTTCGAGGTACTCGCGATACACAAAGGCCTGGCCCAGCTGTCCGCCTCCACCTACGGCGCCGGGATGGCCGGCCTGAAGCTCGCCGTTCTGGCCTACCTGCTGGTCACCGTGCTGCTTTTGATTCTCTTCCTGCGCTGGCGCAGAGGCCAGCTGCAGCAGGTTTGAGCCGTCAACCGGCGGCAGGCGGAGTGCGGGTCGGTGTGCCGAAGCTCCCAGGCGGCCAGGGGGGCACAGTGAGGGCGTTGCCATCGCGCATGGCGTGGTAGCCCGGCGAAAGGATCTCGACCCCGGCCTCGGCGAACTGATCCTGGATGGCCCCCAGCAGATCCGAAAGGGTCCTGCGGTAGGTGTCCACATCTTCTACGTAGGCGTTGAGTTCATAGCTGATGTGGAAGTCGTTCAGTGAGGTCTGGAGCACGAATGGGGGCATCTCCCGGCTGATGCCTGCGGTGGCGCTGGCCGCCTCCAGCATCAGCCGGTGAACCTGCCGCCAGGGCACGTCGTAGCCAATGGTGACGGTGGTGGCGATCACCACCGGCTCAGCGATTTCCCGGCGGGCCAGGCTGTAATTGACGATCGAGGCCCCCAGCACGGTGGCGTTGGGGATGCTCACCACCTCATTGTGGGGGGTGCGCAGGCGCGTCACCAACAGGGCGGAGTCGTGAACGATGCCGACGGTGCCGTTGATGTTGACCCGGTCGCCTTCCTGGTAGGCCCGGGTGTAGGTGAGCATCAGCCCGCCGATCAGGTTGGCGGCCACGGCACTCGAGCCCAGGGCCGCCAGCACCCCCACGAACAGGCCAGCCCCCTGGAAGGCCTTGCTGTTGGCTCCTGGGATGTAGGGGTAGGCCAGCACCACACCGAGCAACAGGATGCCAATCCCCACCAGCCGGGCTGTGGGCCGGGCCCATTCGGGATAGAACCAGCGCAGACGCAGCTTGCCCAGCTCCACCGCCCGGAACCAGGCATTGCTGGCCCGCATCAGCAATACCGAGAGGCCGAGGATCACCACCACGGAGACCAGGTCGGGGATGGCCTTGGTCACGGCCTGTGCACCGCCCACCACCAGCCCGGTGATCTGGCCCCGCAGGGTTTCGGAGAGGGCCTGGGTAGGGGGGAACAGCCCGAGAAACAGGGGGATGGAGAGATAACTGACCAGCAGCAGAACGGCCCCGTGCACGATCCGGCGCAAGGGATCGAGGAGGCTGCGCTCCTGATCCGCGGTGAGCCACTGGTTGCCGCCCACCTGCAGTCCCCGGATCCGGTGGTTGGCGGGGTCATTGATCCAGCGCCCCAGGCGGCGGTTCAAGGCCATCTGGCCCCTCAGCCAGAGGATGTACATGCCCAGGGCCAGCAGAGCCAGGGCGGTGCCCCGCAGCCAGTCCGAACGCCGGTGGGTCTGGCGGTAGCGCACGATCGCCGCGCGAATCTGCTCCAGGTAGCGCTGGGCCAGCTGCTGACGACTGAGCTGAAAGCGGGCCGCGTTGCGGTCATCCACCGAGATCCTGGGCTCAAACACGCCGCCCTTCATCAGACCGATGGTGGTGTAAGGCGGGTCCTCCTGTACGACGATCTGGGTGGGCTCGATCGAGTAGTTGGCGGCCAGCTCGGCCAGCCGTTGGCTGCCACGCCGCGCCATCTGCGCAGGGCTCTGGGCGCCGACACCGGCCCGGATCTCCAGCACCCGGCGGCCATCCAGTTCGATGTAGGCCGGCGGGGGAGTGCTCTTCTGGGCGGAAACGGAGACAGGAGTCGGGGCGTCAACCGCGCGGGCCAGGGGGGCCGCCACCAGCAGCTGCATCGCGAGCAGAGCGGCCAGCAGGGGCAGAAGAAAACGGAACCAGCGGGAGCGAAGGACCCAGGGCTCGGACTGTCCCACGATGCTTCGTCCAGAACGTCAACGGACCTTATCAACCCCTTCCTGATTGAATTCCCATCGCTTGAAGCCCCGCCCTGGCAAGTCTGCGCCGTTGTCCTGGTTTCGCACCTGCGTAGCAGGCTCTCTCCCCGCAGGCCGATCCCCGCTGCCGCACGAGGAGGCTGCTGAAAATCCCATCCAGCCGCGGGAGAATGGCCCAACGACATTGAGCGGATGCGCGGCCACCAGGAGAGGACCGGCCCTCTGTTCTCCTATGTCTCCACGGAGGAGCGGATCCCCAACGCCCATCATCTGCGGCAGGTGCGGCGACTGGGGGATCAGGCGCTGGATCGCCTCACTCCCACCTTCAGCAAGCTCTATCCCGAGGCAGGACCCCCCTCAAGTCCGCCGGAGCAACTCCTGCTGGCCTTGTTGCTGCAGGCCATCTATGTCCACTCGCGTCGAATCGTTCTAGCGGCGAGTGAAGTGATGTTTGGTCGCTCGAAATCACCAGATTGAGTAACTCTAGTGCGCATGTCCTCCATAATCGTTTTTGCGCTTCGCCCCTCTGGATCGGGACGAGCCAATTCTTCCTTGTAAAGTTGCTCAAACTGGTAATAGGCTGAGACTTGGTCGCAGAGCTTGGCGATGTTGCGCTCTGCGCGTGCCTATCGCTGCTCAGCCCTGGTTGTTGCATAGCTGATTAATCCTCCGAGAAGAGCCCCAGCAAGAGCAAATCCACCGGCGACTACTTCTGAGCGGATCGGATTTCCCATGGCTGTATGTATATAAAGCAGTGGGTTTCTGTGATTATGTCATACTGCGTGTGTGTTTCCCGGTTCAGCCCCAAAGTCTTCGGTTGATTTATCGTTCTCAATCGGATTATGTCTTGATGTCGGTTCTCTACTCACGATTGTCTCTGGTGGTAAGACTTCGCAAAAGCTTGCTTGTCGCGGGGCGTTCCATTGCATGCCGCAACCTTGTCATCTGATTTTGCTGCTTCAGGGCGAACTCAGCAGTTGCACGCGCGTCGAGATCCCAATCAAGTGGTTCTAGCGCCTATCGCATTCCATCCCTTAAAACAACCGGCTAATAAGTTGTAGTGAGCCACTTGCTCCAGTTGTCAGAGCCGCTGGGAGTTTGCTCAACGCTGATTGAAGCCGTTTCAGCACATCTCAATGCCTAGCGAAGTGACACCCATGACAGCCCTTGCCAAAATCTCAGAGGCCGGTGTCCCACCGGAAGCCCTCCCTTCGGGCCTCTCTCACCAATGGGGGCAGGGGGACTTGAACCCCCACAGCCTTGCGGCCTGCGGATTTTAAGTCCGCTGGAGGGCGTTGCCGGGCAGTGGGTTTTGGCGATGTCATGCCTACAAAGTGCCTACTGGCGGTGGCTCGCGGGCCCATTTGTACACCAAGATCCGGAGAGCACGAACCCGTCTATCCCCCTCGCACTCCACCAGTAGCGGATGGAAGAGGTCGGATTTGATCAGTACTACTACCCCTGGTGGACATACCAGGGCCCAGACGGGCAGAATCTTGCTATCATCCGTCTCAAATGAGCCTCGCTACGGCACAGCGAGTTCAAGCCGGCAATGAAGCACGTGACAAAGGGACTGCCCCCAGAGCCCGTCGATCCCAGAACCGTCGTGGTTCCTCCAGGCCAGCCCGTGAAAGCCAGGAGTTCCAGTCAAGCCAGCCCGCAGGCTGACAGGAATTCCCAATCGGAAGTTGCTTTCGGCGGTAAGGCTAGGATTCACATTGAGCGCTCACCGGCTTCACAGTGCCATGCAGGGATCGGTGAGACCATCGCCACAGAAGCCGAGATCTGGAGGACTATCTCTGCTGAGTGCGTGCGTATCAAGGAGCTAGGAGCACAGTTCAGTGGATCGCTTCCGCTGCAATCCTTTGCAGAAACTGAGCAGAAGGCATTGGCACGTCTTGGCGAGCTTGTCATTCCAACCCAGTGGTTGATGGAAACCATGCGGGTACACACCAGTGCACAGCAGCGTGTTGTAGAAGTCAGCAAAGAGATACTGAGGAGTGTCTCTCAAGTCAGTGCCGATGCGCGTGATAAGTTGAACGGAATTCAAGCTTGTTTGAAGTTCTACGAGTCCCGGCTCAGGCCGGATGAAATTCAAGCCAATCTGATGGAGCATGCCTTTCTGCGGGCTCAGCTCGGACTGCCGACAACGGGAGACATTCTCCAGAAAATCAGCAGCGCTCGAATCATCCCCTCGCCGAACAACCAGCATCAGGTGAAACCGCATGATCTCGAGCCGAAAATATACACCTCAAGGGAGTTGAAAGATCACCTGGGTTGTTATGACGAAGCAACGATCCGTCGTAAAGCTATTGAGAGCTGGAAGGAAGGAGCTGGACCACAACCACTGAAGGGACTCGAGGGTTGGTACGTGGTAAGGCGCGGCAACAGTGATGGTGGCAGACGGTGTGGCTGGAAGTTTCAGCAACGAAAAAGGGCTAATGAAGCCTAGTTCCCCGGCTTTTTTACGTTGATAGGGATGCCCGAATGAGCCAGCACCCACCAAGCCCTTTCGCTTCCTGCAGGCGCTGGGGAAAAACCCAGCTGGCACCTACTTCCACACCCTGCCAAGCGGCTGGTTCACGGGGATGAGCCAGACACAGGGTGACCCGCATCGAGCTTTTCACCCGTGGCGGTTCCATGGCCAACGACCAGCGTGGATCTTCAGGATAGCCAGTAGGCATCCAGGAAGTTGTCCAGCTGGGCTTGAGCATGGTCGTACCAGCTCATGATCTGATCCTGCCGGGCGTGATTTGGCCCTGGGTCCTCTGGAATCCAGTTGTTGAAGTCACCCGCCAGTTCTGGATGTCTGCTGGTGGGCAGGATGTGGCTGATGTCCTTCTGCTGCCAGAAGGACATCACAGCGTGGGGATCGTGTTGGATGAACGTGGGTGTGCTGGCGATCAGCTCATCCGCCGTGATGCCATAGTCGGCACCCCTGTCTGAGAGGTAGGAAAAGGTGTCCTGCCAGGGAGAGTTCATGACGCCAGCTGGAGACCTGGGGTGTTGTTAAACAGAATCCCAATGTTGCCTACCGTTTGCCGGGCAATGTGTTCGATGCCGGCACAGGTTCCTGCCATCCATGTGCAATAGGTGTGGATCTGAGGAGTAAAGAGAATGGTGTTGCTGTCGCCACCAATCTGAAAAACCAGCCGATTGAGATCGTCTGAATAGCGCTGCATCCTTACGGCCTCCTTGGCTGCGATCTTGGCGGCTTCGCTCATGTTCTGCAATCCGTTCACGCACACTGCACCGGACGTCAGTGCCAGCAGACCTGAGAACACGGGGAGCAATGGCCCACCGGGCGTGATGCAATCGAGGAAAAAGGCGGTGGATTGCCATCCACACACAGCACCACTGACAGCAGCCTGGGCACCGCTGAGAAAGGCGGCCTTTTCTGCATCGTTGAGTAGCTTCCAGCTGTTCATGTAGTTATTGAGCGTCGTATCAATGTCATAGCTGGTTCCCTCATTGTTGTTGAGGATGATGGTTTTGGAAAGCTTGGCGTAATGGGTACCTATCACAGACTCACCGAGCCTGTGGGCACCGGAGTTGAGTTTTTCAGCCAGGAAGAGGCAGGGCAGGTTCAGGCGGATACCCGTCCAGTTGGTCTCAGTAATCAGGCAAAGACCGCTCGAGAGCTGAATGGCTGAGTTCTTCTGGATGTCGTAACTGCCGTTGGGCTGCTGCTTGCACTGGCCGGTGATGGAGATGGGGATACCGGTGGTCGCGAATGGTGAGTTCGTGAGAATGCGGGCCATGGTTGGGTGACTAAATCAGGTGGTAGGGGAGTGGAAGGCCCCCTGCTCCCTCTTCTGGTTCCAGAGCCGCCAGCCTGATTCAGTCCATAAGCCCGTTTCTCGGGAGAGCTGTCAGAATGCTGGCCAAAGCATCCAAGACTTCACTTGCCTGCTGAGCACTACACAGTTCTGCGCAGCTTGGCCGGTAGCGGCGAGATCATCTCCCTAAAGCAGGAAGCATCCGAGCTGGCCTTAAGGCGATGCGGGCTTGAGGATCTCGAGGAAGCCACGGCTTCCGGCGATCGCCAACTGCTGGCGGAGGCACGCAAGGAAACTCCAGGAGCGTTGCTCTGCCTGCGTTGTCGGGTCAGCAGGTCGCTGGAGCAGTGCGTCCGTACTCATTATCGTGATTTTCACCACACCTATGGCGTGGAGCTTGCGGCGCTGGCTGCCTTCGCCCTGGATGACCGGGGTGGGAGCGTCCCTTTCTGTCACGTCCCGCCACCTGCCGAGTTCAGAGTTCCGTTCACAGTGGAGGTCATCCGCAGCTTTGATCCTGAGCGGGCCGGCTTGCCCCACTGGGCCAGGCAACGCCTGATTGGCCGTAACGACTACAAGGCCTATCTCCTGGAGATGGGGGTGCTGCTGATCGGGAAGTGGGCCCTGCTGGGCGACTGCAGCCATAGGCAGGTGCATGAAGCCATGGTGTTGCCTGGTCAGACCACCTCCCTCACACCTGAGACAGCGGAGGCGCTGCATCGTCGCTACCTACTGGCTTACAGGAAAGCGAAGCTGACCTACCGGCAGCGAACGGGACGACAGCGGGGCTGGGAGCCGGATGCGGCTTTCTTTCAGGAGGTGGACCCTCAGCGGCACTGGGCAGACACGGAAGATGATTTGCACACGATGGAGCAGGCGGTGCGCAGGCTCCAAACAGGCCGCTGGCAGAGCCATGAGCGAAATCTTCTTTCCATGCAGGGCAGCGATCGCGCTGAGGAGCAGCTGGCCGACCCAGGAGCCACCCATCTGGAGCGTCTGGTGGATCAGGAACATGACTCCGCTATTGGGGTCCTAGCTGCGGAGGCATTGGAAGCCGAGGGATTGGCCTATGTGCAGCTGATGCTGGCGGGCCTTGCCGTGGAGGCTGAACAGTGGTGTTTCTGGCGAGGCTGGCTGGAAGGACAAAGTACGAGGGAGATCGCTGCCTGCTGCGGAGCCGCCCAAGCGCGGGTGAGCCGCCGACTCAGTGTGCAGATTCGGGCCAGGGAGATCGCCACCAGAGCTCTGCAACGCCTCGCACCGCTACCAGCCTTCACGATGGCCTTCGGCAGTCCCGAGAAGCTTGATGCCGCGGCTGATCGGCTGGTGAATCACCTGCTGATTTCGGAACAACAAGGAGAGGATCCCCCCCTGCGCCGCTGGCTCCGCATCGCCATGCACAACATCCATACCGGCACCACCAGCACTGCTCGAGAGGAATCGGGAGGGATGCCATGACCATCAGGTTGAATCCGACTGAGATGCACTGGAGCGGCAGACCGCTGTTGGTCGATGAGGTGGTGCTCAGCGAAGCGCAGATCACCCGTGCCGCCAACTGTGTGGATCCTGCCGACAGCGACGCGGCCGCTTGGGATCGATACTTGCGGGCCCTGGCCTTGGAGGGCCTCAAGGGAGAAATCCTGCGCCGCAAGATTGCAATCACCATCGGCCCGGAGCTGGAGCCGGAGACACCGGGAAGGCTGCTGGCTGTGAACGGACTGGCCACACAGCTGCTCTGCAGCACAGAAATGGCCGAAACGATCGCGGTGGATCTCAGCCCCTGGCGGCAGGAAGCCACCGCACCTCAGATCCTGCTGGTGGTGCAGATAGAGGAAGACAACGGCGTTGTTCGGGTAGCGGGTGTAATGGACGGCCCGGCGCTCGTGGCGCACATCTCGAGTGGGGGCCAGGCCCTGAGCGCAGCCACGGTTGAGATTCCAATCGCGGCCTTTAGGGGAGGGTTCGAGCAATTCCTGCGCTGGACAACGATGCTTCCCACCAGTGCATTGCCACGGGTGGCAGTCCCGGCAGCGAGTGAAGCTTCCCCCCTAGCGATCGGACCAGCACTGCAGGAACTGCAGGCTCAGATTCAAGAATGGCTGAAGCACCAACTGCAGGAGGCTCCCGCCCTGATCCCTCTGCTAGTCGCTGGTGCACGGGCCGCGGATCAGGCGGAGGTGTTCCTGGTCAATCCACGGGTGGATCTGGATGAGGAAGGCAACCATGTATCCCTAGTAGTGAGCCGCACCCCTACGATCTGGGCCGATCGCCCCCTGGCGGAGATCCTGATCGAACGGGATGGGGTGCCGGTGTGGCAGCAACTGGCTACAAGCAAGAAGCCGATTGAAGGCGCGATTGGCTGGTCGCTGGAGCCCTTGAACGCTGGCGAAAGCTGCACCTTAAAGCTGCGGCCCTACGGAACCTCGGGAGGAGCCTACGCAAAAGTAAGTCTCGTGGTGACTGAATCAGAAGTTATTGATCAATGCGAAGCATGGCTCTGTCGTGGGGATAGTGTGCAAGAGTTGTTCACTACAGAAGACATTGGGATAGGACGCGATGCCACTATTCGCCTTGCTGAGGAGATTGCGGCTCGCCTACGGCTAAAGCATGGTTGACAATCCAGCAGCACAATCAGATGGAGGAGCACTTGACAACTCTAGCGAACAGGATGTAGCTGAGAATTCTCAGGAGCTTGAAGAACTCTGGTCTAAGCTGTATTCGATCAAGAATCTCAATGAGAGCCCTTCTCTTGAGGAAATGATCAGGCTGGTCGCCTTGAGTGAGCGCGTGAATGGAGACTTTCATCCGCATACAGCTATAGCCATACACCATCTTGCTGAATTCTATTGCGAGAATGGTCGTTACGAGGAAGCTGAAAGGGAGCACTACCGAGTTTTGGCGATCACTGAGCAGGCCTTGGGACCTGAGCATCCAGAGACTGCCTCGAGTCTCAATAATCTGGCTGGGCTCTACACGGCTCAAGGGCGATTCAGCGTAGCTAAGCCGCTCTATCACAGAGCGCTGGCGATCAAGGAAGAGGCCTTAGGCCCTAAGCACCCACAGATTGCCACCTGCCTCAACAATCTTGCCCGGCTTTACCAAGATCTAGGGCAATTCGTCCTAGCTGAACCGCTGTATCACAGAGCACTGGCGATCAAGGAAGAGGCCTTAGGCCCTGAGCATCCACAGATTGCCATCTGCCTCAACAATCTTGCCCGGCTGTACCAAGATCTAGGGCAGTACGGCACGGCGGAAACATTGTATCGAAGAGTACTCGCAATCAATGAGCAGGCCTTGGGCCCTGAACATCCAGAGACTGCTCTCAGTCTAAACCTTCTTACCCTGCTGAAGCAAGATCAAGGGCAGTACGGCGCGGCGGAAACATTATGCCGAAGAGCACTAGCGATCACTGAGCAGGCCTTAGGCCATGAGCACCCAGAGAATGTCTCGAGCCTACACATTCTTGCCGGCCTGTACCGACGTCAAGGGCAATATGACGCAGCGGAACCATTATATCGAAGAGCACTCGCGATCACTGAGCAGACCTTGGGCGCTGAGCACCCAGAGACTGCCGCGAGCCTCAATATGCTCGCCGGTCTGTACCAAGATCTAGGGCAGTACAGCGCGGCGGAATCATTACATCGAAGAGCACTCGCGATCACTGAGCAGGCTTTGGGCCCTGAGCACCCGAGCACTATCATCAAGCTCATTCAACTTGCAGGGGTGTACCAATATCAACGGCAGTACGACGCGGCGGAACAATTATATCGAAAAGCGCTCGCTATCTCAGAGCAGGCCTTAGGCTCTGAGCACCCCTCTACTGCTAGGAGCCTAAATTATCTTGCCGACATCTACCGGGCTCAAGGACAGTACAGCACGTCTGAGCCGCTGTATCAACGAGCGCTCGCTATCACTGAGCAGGCCTTGGGCGCTGAGCACCCAGAGACTGCCTCGAGCCTCAGCAGTCTTGCCCGGCTGTACCAAGATCTAGGGCAGTACAGCGCGGCGGAACCATTATTTCGAAGAGCACTCGCGATCACTGAGCAGGCCTTGGGCGCTGAGCACCCAGAGACTGCCTCGAGCCTCAGCAGTCTTGCCTGGCTGTACCAAGATCTAGGGCAGTACAGCGCGGCGGAAACATTACATCGAAGAGCACTCGCTATCACTGAGCAGGCCTTGGGCGCTGAGCACCCAGAGACTGCCTCGAGCCTCAGCAGTCTTGCCTGGCTGTACCAAGATCTAGGGCAGTACGACGCGGCGGAACGATTATATCAGAAAGCACTTGCTATCTCAGAGCAGGCCTTAGGCTCTGAGCACCCACAGATTGCCATCTACCTCAACAGTCTTGCCCGGCTGTACCAATGTCGAGGGCGGTACGACGCGGCTGAACCATTCTATCGAAGAGCACTCGCTATCACTGAGCAGGCCTTGGGCGCTGAGCACCCAGAGACTGCCTCGAGCCTCAGCAGTCTTGCCTGGCTGTACCAAGATCTAGGGCAGTACAGCGCGGCGGAACCATTATTTCGAAGAGCACTCGCTATCACTGAGCAGGCCTTGGGCGCTGAGCACCCAAAGACTGCCTTGAGCCTCAATATGCTCGCCGGTCTGTATCAACATCTAGGGCAGTACGACGCGGCGGAACCATTATATCGAAGAGCACTCGCTATCACTGAGCAGGCCTTGGGCGCTGAACACCCAAAGACTGCCTCGAGCCTAATAGATCAGGCAATACTCTACGTTTTGGAGGAGAAGTTCTTAGCGGCTGAAGGCTACCTCAGGAGGGGGTTGCGCATCCAGACAACCTGGCTGAGACGAGAGCTACTGGTACTTCCATCTGCCCAACGGATCGCACTGCTGGAGCTGCAGGATTCCAATAAATGGCTGGCCTTTGCCCTTGGTGTACTCCATCCACCATCCACAGAGTTGGCTCTATGGACCCGGTTGAACTTCCAGGGCCTGATTCAGGAGATTGAGCAACGACAGATGCGTCTTCACCTGTTGCCTGGTCCCCATCAAGAAATTGCAGCACGTCTCACTTCCCTAGTGCAGAGGATGAGCTCAACCACGGTTCCTCCAGACCAACGCCGAAAACTGCAGCTTGTGAGTGCTGATCTGGAACGTCAACTCTTCCGGGTAGCTCCGATAGCGAATCTTAAGTCGGTTGAGATTGCGGAGGTCGCCGACGCATTGCCGGCCGAGACTCTTCTGGTCGAGTTTCAGCGATTCTGGCCCAGGGGTGAAGCATCATGGGGCGAACCACGTTATCTGGCACTAGTTCTGGCTAGTACCGGCACCGTGGCGCAGGTGGACCTGGGGCGAGCTCGCCTGCTGGAAGCGCTGATTACTCAGGCGCTGGAGGCCACCACTGAAGGCCTCGCCGATGCCGCGGAGTGCTGGATGGAGCTCAGCAAGGCCCTCCTGCCACCACTCCTGAGTGCACTTGGCACCGCGACCCGCTGCTTCCTTTCAATGGATGGTGAGCTTCATCGCCTTCCCTTCCATGCGCTGCCGATGCCAGGGCAGCCTGATCATCTGTTTAGCGATTGGATTGATATCAGCATCCTGTCCACGGGCCGCGATCTGCTAACACCTGAGCATGCGGCCACCACCCTGCAGCGTTCCCTTGTGATGGCTAATCCTCGGTATGACCTTGAGCCGGGGAGCAATAAGGATCATCGGGAGGATGGTGGTGCGTCGGTGAGAAGGCGTTCCAGTGAGCTCGGAACGTCCCGGAGATGGCAACCCCTGCTGGGGTCCGATCAGGAGGGACGCCAGGTGGCCTGCCTGCTGGATGCCGATCTCTTCACTGAGGCTGATGCCAGCACCAAGACTCTTCAGCGTGCTTCCCATCCGCTCGTTCTGCATGTGGCGACCCACGGGTACTTTCTTCCCGATGAGAAGCTGGAGGAACCTCCTGGGCAGCTAAGCGCTACCTCACTAGGTGGCCATCTGCTGACCAACTTCCGCGGAGAGGATCCGATGGTGCGCAGCGGCCTCGTGCTCGCCGGTGCCAACCATCCCGACGCCGATCCAGACGACGATGGGTATCTCACCGCCCTGGAAGCAACGCTTCTCAACCTGCAAGGAACCGAACTGGTCACCCTCTCAGCCTGTGATACTGGCCGCGGGGACATCTACACCGGCGAAGGTGTGTACGGCCTGCAGCGGGCCCTGATCGTGGCCGGAGCACGCTCTACGCTGCTGAGCCTTTGGCATGTGCCTGATGACGCTACAGGCGAGTTCATGGTGCGTTTTTACTCCCTGCTGAAACAAAGTCTTGGCCGCTCAGACGCGCTCCGTCAGGTGCAGAGGGAATTTCGCAACCACATCAACTTCGTATGGCGCCACCCCTATTACTGGGCGGCATGGCAGCTTGTGGGCGACTGGCGGCCGATCAAAGGGCTCCAAGCGCTTCCGACCCAGGCGGTCTGAATCGTTGGTCCTTACCGGGAACTACTGGCTGGTGTTCGATTCCCCCTTCGGTCATGGGCCACCACCGCCAACTTGATGCCATTGCCGCTGTCGATCCCAACCTGATTGCTCTACCAGCGATCCATTTGATCGGTACCAATCGCGACGTAGGCCATGCCCAGCGCCGTTGCCAGCAACGCGCCATTTCGGCCTCCAGCATACGCATCGCCGTGGCTTACGGCGACCAGGACCATCACTACGGCATGCAGCGATGGACGCTCATGAGCCGGCAGTTACGTCGTTCCCCCTATGCCCGCTACGAGCGAGAGCTCAATGGTCTTCAGCTGGTGGGAAGTACAGCAGCTGAGGATGGTTCCGTCTTGCTCACGACCTGCAAGTGGAACTGGTCGCTCCGCAGGAGCTGAATCAGCCCACAGTCTGCCAAACAAGAGGGAGACAGGACAGGCAAGCGGGCTTCTCTCCCCTTCCTGGCACCCGACACCCCCCAGCTGATGCCCTCAGACCTAGCCATCACCATGACCAACGATCTCCCCTGCCTCTCCCCGCAATCTCTTGAAGTGTTGTCACGCTTAGGGCCTGAGGCTCCCCGCAAGCTCAACACCTATGCCTGTGCAATCGAGGACATGTTGCTTGAATCCCTTGAGCATCAGATGCGACAGGCAGCGAAACTGCGGGAGAACTCCCTCTGGATCAAAGAGGCTCAGACATGGATCAATGCTGCTGAACGGGAGCGGCAGGCCCTGCGCGCGTTGCTCACGGATCCCGATGAACTCCTCCGTTACGTGATCGGGTTCTTTGGCGCGGATGGTCCCTATCCCGGCCGGGTCGTTCTGACACGACTGGCCGAGATGCAGAGGAGCTGAGTCGATCCACCACCTCTCCTTTGCTGTAGGGATGCTGCATCAGACCAGTCATCCCGCAACAAAGAGAACTCGTCCCCACCCTCCGCTCCCATGACCCTTTCCTCCACCTCACTCACAAAAACCTGCCCCAGCGAAGCCCTTGAGCGCGCCCGCCAGAGCGTGCAGATGATCTGCGGGACCATCATCAGGCGACGCCAGTACCCCTCCCACACCCGTCTGCTGATCAGAATTGCTAATGGTGAGATCTACGACACCGCCTATTGGCCCGACAACGCCCTGGTACGTCAGCTGGATGGCTACGAGGAGAATGACATCATCCTCTGCCAGGTCTATTTCTACCCCCATCCCAACTACAGGTGCTGGAAGATCTGGGATCTGCTGGAGTTTGACGCCAGCTCGGCTCAAGCCTTGCATAATCACATGCTGACCATCGACGTCAGTGCCCGGAGGCTCCTTGCGGGTATGGAAGCGCTGCAACTGGAAAGCAGTCAGTGCCACGAACTGGATCGGGCCCTAGTGCACACCCGCCAGGTGCGCCAGCAGCAGATCAACCTGATGAACGTCTCCGGTGTTGCCCTCGGCGGGCTCGGCATCCTGCTGGCTCCCTTCACGTTCGGGGGTTCACTCTCCATGCTCCCGGGCTGTGCCGTGCTGCTGAGCGTTCGAAACGACGAGGCGGAAACGCCACAGGAAGTGCAGATGCGCCATCGCATCGGTGCCGTTACCCGACGTCGTGAGGATCTGCAGCGCTTAGCAATGCAAACGCTTCACAACGCTCACGCCATCGAGACCCTTGTGGACTCCGCCAAGCACCAACCCTGGAAGCGTGGCGCCCATGCCGACTACAGGATCTTCATGCCTCCCTCGCTTCGGACGGTGGCCGCTATCGCTCAACCGCTGGTTGGCACGGCACAAGGTAGGCCACGGATAATGATCTGAAGCCCGGGTATTCGTCGATTCTCAACTAAGGCGGCATCCGCCGATTGCAGCAGATACCAACAGCCATGCAAGAGCGTAGGAGGTGCACACAATTCATCAGCAAGACCTACCAGCAAGGTGGCCTGGGCGGGCTTCTCAGCTCCCAGTGGGTAGTCTCACTGCATTTTGGAGCGAACGCCAAGGGACTAACAAAGGCTATGGAATGACGTCTTCGGTGTTCTCCCAGTGCTTTACCTGGCTGGGGATTGTGCAAAGTCAAGCCGGTGAACTGATGGGGTTGGCGACCCCCCCCCGTGGCCACCTGCTCGCAGTGGCAAGCGTTGCGCAGGCGGCATGCCTCTTGGCGGCAGCGCTGCCCCTGCCACCGCCTCTACGTCTGTCCACCAGCGAGGGGTCCCTCGCCATTAAGCCAATCGCAGCGCTAGCTGGCCCCAGCGGCAGTGACTCATCCGCGTTCGTCCACGGCTGTCGTCGATCCGTTGCGACGGTGACCGTCCACCTGCGGTCGGTGTCTGAGGTGGGGTGCTTGCTTGGCCAAGATCACGTGTAGTCCTGGCCGGGGGTCCTCAAGGAATTGGGTCCTGGTGTGGGCGCCGGATCGATCAGCCCGCTTACAGCGCGTCGTTGTCACCTGGGGATCCAGCTGAGGTCGCGCCCTAGCTGGCCAGAACCAGATGACCTCTGATAGTACAGGTGTTCTCTGCGATGAAGTCGCCGTGGCTGCTTCCCCACCCCGCTCCCGCGGCACCCGGAGGGCGCCCAGCTCAGCGGCAGACGATGGCGGCTACGAGCATTGGCCTTACCTCGATGAGGAGGTGCTGGTGGCCAGCCGCAGCCACACGGTTTGCCTCACCTGCCACTTCTTCCGGCATTACGCGGGGGTGAGCTGCATCCCCCTGCTCACCTGCCAGCTGCACCAGGGCCTGCTGACCCAAGGGGAGCACCTCACCTGCCGGTGCCAGGGTTGGACCGAGGACATGACGCGCCAGCGGGGCTGGTGCCAGGAGGTGGCATGAGCAGCCGGCGTGCGGTGGTGGGTGTGATGGGTGCTGGAGAGGGCGCTTCCGCTGAGGCGGTGGTCCTGGCCGAGGAGCTGGGGGAGTGCATCAGCACCAGGGGATGGGTGCTGCTCACCGGTGGCCGCCCGGCGGGGGTGATGGCGGCGGCCAGCCGCGGCGCAGTGCGGGTGGAGGGGCACTTGGTGGTGGGGGTGTTGCCCGATGAAGGGAAGGGTGACGACCGGCAATGCACGGCGGAGCTGGATCTGGCCCTGTTCACCGGCATGGGCAAGGCCCGCAACGTGATCAACGTGCTCAGCGCCGATGTGGTGGTGATCTGCGGGGGCGGAGGCCCCGGCACAGCCTCAGAAGCCGCCCATGCGCTCAATGCGGGCAGGCCGTTGATCCTGCTGGCGGTGCCGCCGCTGTGGCGTGAGTTCTTCTGCTCGCTCGGCAAGGGGGTAGAGAGCGCGAGCGATGTGCAGGAGTGCTGCCGGTTGATCGAGGCCAGACTTACAGGGGCATGAGTCGGCCATCACCTCGTGTCCCCCTGACGCCAAAGGAGGGCTGGCTGAGCGACGGCCGTCAGGTGCTGCGCTTTCGCCCGACCCGCTGGGAGCGCCAGGTGCAGCGGCTGGAGATCACCAGCGGCGAGTTGCTTCCCGATCAGGAGATCCCGTTGCTGAAATCACGCAGGTGCTACCGGACGGTGGCCATACGCGTTGCATCCGCTTGCATCTCCAACCAACGCAGGCGCCGGGCCAGCAACAGCAGCCCAAGCACAGTGGTCACGGCAACCGTCAGCACCAGGGAGGAGAACTGGGCCTTCCTGATCACCCCCGCCCCCAGGGCGGTGGAGGCGAACACCAACCCCGGTAGCCCCCGGGGAATCAGGCCGAACACCACCACCCAGCGATCCACCCCTGCGGCCCGGTCCCCCCGGCCGATACCCAGGGCACAGATCAAATTGCAGGCGATCCCCAGGACGATTAGCAGGGAGGCCATGCTCCAGGCGGTGGACTGCAGCAGGGTGCCGGCATCAATCCGCATGCCGACACTGAGGGAATAAAGCGGCAGGAACACTTCGGAGAGCAGCCCCAGCACCCTGAGCAGCTCCTGTCCCTTGAGGCTGCCCTCCTCCATCGGTGCCAGGCGGGTGAACAGGGTGCCGCCGAGGAGGGTCCCCAGAAGACTGGTGAGCCCAAAGAATTCCCCCAGCCAGCTGCAACCGATCAGCAGCAGCATCACCTCCAGGCGGCCGGGCTCCAGGGCGCCATGGCGGCGAACCCACCAACCGGCGAGGGGAAAGCTTGCTGCAGCCATCAGAACCCCCACCAACAAACCGCCGCCCGATCCCGCCGGTCCCGCCGCAGGCCGCCAGCGCGTTCTGCAGCGCTTCTGAGAGGGCGACAAAGCTCTCCCCGCCGTGGATCACCTCCACATGGCACCAGCCCGAGAAAGGCACGCAGAAATGAAAGAGCCGGTACTCCACCGCCTCGCCGGCCACGGTGATGGGTTCGCCCTTGAGCAGGGTGAAATGTGAGATGCCCAGCACCCCGGCGCGGTGGTCCTGCAGGAACAGCACCTCCTGGGCCGCACCCTGCAGCGCCCGCCATTGCTCCACCCGCCGCTGAAGGGTGCGTTTGCGGCGTTACCACTCCTGGCCAGGGAAGCTTTGCTCGAGATGGAGCAGCAGGGTCTGAGGTTCAAGCTGCGGCAGCTGCTCAAGTATCGGCACCAACACGCTCTCCCATACGGCGGCGAGTGGATCAGCTCGGGTGCGCCAACTCCGGCCGCGCTGCGGCTGGTTCTGGGGCTGATGGTCTCCTCGATCGATGCGCTGGGCGCTACGCACCGAGATACCGGCTCCATGAGCGTCGATCTGCTGGCTGAGGCCCTGGGCCCGTTTGGCCATGTACCGCTCCTTGATCCGCAACGACAAAGGGGCGGGCATGACAACGCTCAAGACTGGAATCGGAGCCCTGTTGTCGCGTCTTAAGACCCGCCTATGTAATTGCGCAGTCCCGCCAATCTAATCGTCACCGGACAATGTAGCGCTGCCCGGTGGCGGAGGATGCCTCGGTGAGGCGCTGGCTCTCCCAGTGGAACTCCAGCGGGGAGATCGCGTCATCCTTGTAGCGGGTGGCTTCATCGAAGCCAAAGGCTTCTGCGTAGCAGTGGGCTGCGGACACCTCGGCGCGGAGGGCTGAGGCAGCAAAGAGCCGGACGAGGGTCTCGGGCTGGGGAACGTGCTAGAGGCCGAGGCCCCTCAGCTGGGCCATCAGTCTTAATGTGGAGGCAACTGAGCAGAGACGGCCTCCGATGGCATCCCGGCGGCTGAAAGTAGTGGTAGAGCGCCATGCGGATGGTTATGTGGCTTATCCCCTCGGGATCACAGGTGTGGCTGTTGGACAAGGCGATAGCTATGAAGCTGCACTTGCAGATGTGCGTTCTGCCCTTGCGTTTCATGGCGAGACGTTCGGGCTTGATTCCATCACCCAGGAGGATCCTGCTGAGGAGGTGTTTCTGGCCGAAACCGTTCTGGCTGGTTAATGCCGAAGTTTCCGGTGGGTGCGCCCCGGCAGCGGGTCTTGAAAGCGTTTCAGCGTCTTGGGTTTGAGTTGGCAATCGCTAATCTAAGTTTCCATGTGCCCAGAGTGCAGCTTGAGTACGATCGTTTAGGCCTAACTCGCTTAGAATCCGACTGACGTAATTTCTGACAGTTCCTTCGGTGATATGCAAGGTTGTAGCTATTTCACGGTTTGTCTTTCCCTGCCCGAGTAGCTTGAGAACCAGTAACTCTCGCTCGCTGAAGGCTAAGTTGGCTGGGGTAGCACGAACAGGTTGTTGAATCTGGGCAAAGACTTTGGGTGCAATCGTTGGCCCAAGCTGGCTGTGTCCTTTATGTATTGTTCTGATAGCGTCAGCCACCTGCCCAGAGGGAGTATTCTTGATTAGGTATCCAGTTGCTCCTGCTTTTAACGATTCCCAAACATAATCATCCTGGTCAAAGGTTGTCAGCACCAGGATACGTATCCACGGGTAGCTGCGGAGAATTTCTCGCGTTGCCGTGACTCCGTCACAGTTGGGCATGCGAATATCCATCAGAATCACATCCGGCTGAATCGTACCGGTTAGGTCGATAGCCACTCTCCCATCCGCTGCCTGTCCGACTACATCGATGTCTGACTCTAGCGACAACAACGCGGATAAACCTTCTCGAAAGAAGGATTGATCATCAACGACGAGCACTCGAATCATAGGGAATAACGATTTTGATCTGCGTTCCTGGTTCGGAACCTGTACTGATCTTAAGGGTTCCACCCAGGAGTTCTACCCGTTCCTGCATTCCTGGTAAGCCGCAACCTGATAACGGCTGCTCCAAGTCAAATCCTTGACCATCGTCTTGCAGCGTAACAACGATCGTGTCTGAGACAACCATTCCTTGCAGCGTCACCTGAGTCGCCTTCGCGTGCTTCTGCACATTAATCAAGCCTTCTTTCAAAATGCAGTAAAGATGATAGCTCGACTGCAGCGAGAGGGCGGGCCATTTTAAACTGACTTGAATGGAAATCCCCTGTTGGCGCATCTGTGCAACTCGTTCCTGCAGCGCGTCGCTAGGATTAAAGTAGGACTGCTGTCGCATGGTTTGAACAATATGCCGCACATCTTGCAAGCACTGACTTGCCAACAAGGCGGCATTGTCTACCGAGAGAAAGGACTTGGCTAAATCGCGATCGCGCAGTTTCTGAGCGACTTCCAGTTGCACTCCCAAGGATGTGAGGGAGTGTCCCAGGGAATCATGAATATCACGTGCAATTCGCAGCCGTTCTAGTTTGGCACTCAACACTTCCACTTCTTGCGACAATTCTTCTGCCTGTTGGCGACTTTCGCGTTCTGCAACAATCACAAAGCCTAGGAGCACGACAAAAATGCTTGCACTGGCATAGATCAGCAAAGCGTGCAGGAGGGTCATAGAAAGACTGGACTGCACAGTTACACCGTCAAACTCTGGGATTCGCTGTTGCCGCAGATAAGGATATAGCGAACCAATACTAGCCAGCCAGACGGTTGCAGCAACTAGATTGGTTAAAACGACTTCGCGGCGAGGCAATAAGAAACAAGCCTTGATAAGCAGCAGATATAGAATAAAGCTGAGTTCAACTCCAGACGCAATCGCAATGCCCGCTAATCCCATCTCAAGGGCAATGTAAGCACGACGTTGCCAAAGCGGGCGATCGAGCGGCAAGACGAAACTGAGACAGAAAAAGAGAATACAAAACGCTATACATTTGACAATTAGCTCAAGCGTGGAGACTTCGATAAGCGCATAGATCAAGACAGTCATTAGTAATAGGAGCCACTCGCCGACGCGCAACGTCCAGCGAAGTGATTGAGAGGAGCTCACGTCTAGAATCATCAAATAGAGTAAGAATGTTGCTCCATTATAGCCTGTGTGATCATCCGTTAATCGTGCTATGACACCTGTCAGGCTTAGACATGACAAGTGTCATCCATTTCAATGATAGCTGTGGGTATCTAAAGAGCTGTGGGTGAGTTTAGATGGTTTGTAGATCAGCCGTTGAACCACCCATGCAGCAAGAGCAACAAGATCCTCAAACTGAAGTTCACCATCTAGGAAAGCCCAGCGATTGTGTACTTGCCATGGCATTGGCAATCACCTTCATGGGATTTCAACTGCCAGAAATCGTTCAAACACTGTCAGGTTTGGAAGTCAACAAGTTTCTGACTCCGGTCTGTTCCAATCGCACTGGCTAGCCTAGGTTTGACAGATTTTCTCTGGTTGATAATCAGATCCTTCTTCCCATTCGTGACTAAGGCTCTTGTGCAACCTTCTGAGATATAGCAGTATCAGCTTCAACTCTAGTGATTGATCAATCACCTCAAACTTGATGATTGATTCGCCATCCAAAACTTAGTCATCTCGGACCACCCGCTTCCGTTTATGCAAACTACCATGAGTGTAAAGTCATTGTCGAAACTGCCCAATCGTTGGGTGCTTTTCATGATCATTGGTTCAACTGTCATTACAGCGGGTATTTCTTACAAAGGCATTTCATATCTTACGGCTGAACAGTCACCAGAGAATAATCAGACTACCCACATCATTGAGTCTGTGGTGGCACTGGGTCGGCTGGAACCTGAAAATGAAGTTATAAAGATGTCAGTTCCAGCCACCCTCAGCAACGATCGCGTTGCCCAACTCCTAGTCAAACGAGGCGATCGCGTTCAGGTTAACCAAGTGATTGCGATACTAGACAGCCGGGATCGGTTGCAAGGTGCGCTCTTTGAAGCGGAGCAACACGTCACCGTTGCCTTGGCGGAACTTGCTCAAGTCAGAGCGGGAGCAAAGTCAGGCGAAATCAACGCCCAGCAAGCAGAGATCACACGTTTGCAAGCAGAATTAGCCGGAGAAACTTGGCGGCAACAAGCAACCTTAGCAAGTTTAGAGGCTGAGGTAAATTATGCCCGCTCCGAGTACAAACGCTTTCAATCGCTCTATCAAGAAGGAGCCCTCTCTGCATCTCAGTTTGACCAGAAAAGATTGGCTTTCCAAAAAGCACAAGCACAGTTAAGTGAGGGCAAAGCAAACCAAAGCCGGACGGGTAGAACGCTACGGGCACAAATTGAGTCCGCCAGGGCAAACCTGGATCAAATTGTTGAAGTACGTCCAGTGGATCTGCACATAGCACAAGCAAAAGTGGATCAGGCCATCGCTGTGGCTCAACGATCGAAAGCGGATTTGAGACAGGCAGAAGTGCGATCGCCCCAAGCAGGACAGATTCTAGAAATCTATGCCAAGCCGGGAGAAGTTGTGGGTGATAAAGGCATTGCAGATCTGGGGCAAACCCGCCAGATGCAAGTGATTGCCGAAGTGTATCAAACTGACATCGGCAAGATTCGGATGGGTCAACAGGTAGTGATTACAGGTGAACCTTTCTCTGGAGAACTGCAAGGCACAGTCAATGAAATCGGACTACAAGTGAGCCAGCAGGAGACCTTCAATAATCAACCGGGAGAAAACCTAGATCAACGGGCGGTTAAAGTCACAATTCGGTTGAATGCAGCAGACAGCGATCGCGTTGCAGGCTTAACGAACTTGCAAGTACAGGTTGCCATTCGACTATAGTTCGTTCATATTCTTTATGACAATTCTGAAGTTGCTAACGGATTGTATCTCAGTCAAATTACCATCAAAATACATGTCAAAAGCATCTTTAACAAACTCAGGTTTGATTATTGCGTTTAAGCGGTTGTTGTGCTCGCCATCATGGTTTGGCCTAAAGCGTGGAAAGAAGTCACCTATGTTTCGTCACCTATTTCGAAAAACACCCCTAGCATGGTTTCAGCTAAAACGGGAGAAAACTCGTCTTGCGGTGGCTTTAGCGGGAATTGCATTCGCTGATATTTTGATGTTTTTTCAACTGGGATTGCTCGATGCGCTATTTGAGTCTGTCGTAATACCCTACACCTCGCTGCAAGGGGATCTATTTCTGATTAACCCGTTGTTTGAAAGTCTGAATGTGGTCAGAAGCTTTCCTAGACAGCAGCTCTATCAGGCAGCAGGAGCTAAAGAGGTTGAATCGATTAACTACCTATATGTGGGGCAGGGCGAGTGGCGGAATGCTCAAACCCGAACGAATCAGCCCACCATGGTCTTTGCAATTAATCCTCATAACTCGGCGATCACTCTGCCAGATGTCCAAGCACACCAAAATGAACTTAAACTGCTGAATCGGATTCTCTACGATCGCGCTGGTGCAAAAGGGTTTTATGGCAATGTAGTAAAAGAACTTCAGCAGTTCAGCTCAGTGCCGATTCAATTTAACAACTTCCAAGTCAAGGTAGTTGGAACGTTTGTCATGGGAGCATCATTCTCTGCCAATGGCAATGCCATTACCAGTCATTCAACTTTCCTACGTCTCTTCCCAGATCGTAAGCCCGATGAAATTGATATTGGGACCATTCAGTTGAAACCAGACACTGATGTTAAGCAAGTTCAAGCTGCGATGCAATCAGAGTTTAAGAACGTGTTAGTCCTGACTCGTGATGAGTTTATTCAACATGAGAAGAAATACTGGGAAACCAACAGTCCTATCGGGATCTTGTTCGGATTTGGCGCAATCATTGGGTTTGTCGTCGGCACCATTATCGTCTATCAAATCCTCTATTCTGACGTATCAGACCATTTGCCAGAATATGCCACGCTGAAGGCAATGGGTTACAGCGACGGTTACTTGGTTGGAGTACTCATCCAGGAAGCGCTGATTATGGCCATCTTGGGATTCATTCCAGGAATTGTCATATCGACTGGGCTGTACTCCATTGTCGCCACTGCAACTTATCTTCCGATTGGTATGACAGTCAGCCGAGCGACGCTTGTGTTGTCCTTGACGATTGTGATGTGTACCGCTTCAGGAGGAATAGCCATGCGTAAGCTACAGTCTGCTGATCCTGCTGATATTTTCTAATTCTTAACTGGTGTAATCAGATGTCATCCTTGCCTGCTTATCTTGTTGCGATCGCGGCACTAGACAGCCTAAACCCCACTACTACAGCAGTTCAAATTTATCTGCTCAGTACTCCTAAGCCAATTCCTCGCTCAACATCATTTATAGCGGGAGTGTTTATCACTTATTGGACAGCAGGAGTGGCAGTGGCATTTGGAGCAAGTCGAATCACAATCAATGCACTAAGTCTGCCACCTTCACTGTTGTACACGTTGCAGATGATCATTGGCATCGTTCTACTTGTAGTGGGTTTGAACCTTAACAAGTTTACTGGTGATTCCCAAGAAGTTAGACGCCCTGCTCAGTTAACGACCGCTAAAACCTTTCTATTTGGTAGCGCTGCAACGCTTTGGGACTTCCCGACAGCATTGCCTTATCTGGCAGCTATCGAGGGAATAGAGCGATCACAGTTAGACCTTTGGTCCACAGTCAGTATTCTGGCAATCTACAACACTATCTTCGTTCTACCGTTGATCGCACTATTAGGACTCTACATTTACCTAGGCGAACGTAGCACCGATCTAATGTATAGACTTAACCGTTCGATTCAGAAGTGGGGACCCAGGATATTGCGACTTCTGCTAGTTGGATTAGGCATTCTCTTGGTCGCAGACTGCATACTTTTACCTTAGGTCGTCCAATGAGTCGATCGCTTATCCACATTCACAGACAAGTACAATGACTCAAACTCGGAATTCAGATCAATTTCACTCAACTGAAGCAGAAGCAGTTATTTCTGTCCGGAAGCTTAATCACTATTTTGGAAGTGGTGAGCTCCGCAAACAAGCTTTGTTTGACATAAACCTAGATGTTTACGCAGGCGAGATTATTATCATGACTGGGCCCTCTGGCTCAGGTAAAACTACCCTTCTAACGCTCATGGGTGGATTGCGATCGGCACAAGAAGGCAGCCTCAGGATTCTCGGTCAAGAACTACACGATGCAAGCAAGCATCACTTGACACAACTTCGTCGCAATATTGGCTATATCTTTCAGGCACATAATCTATTGACCTTTCTTACTGCAAAACAAAATGTGCGAATGTCCCTGGAATTACATGAGGAAATGTTTGATCGCGACGTTGATGGCACGAGTGTTGCCATGCTAGAAGCAGTAGGGCTAAAGCAGCGGGTAGACTATTTTGCCGATAGCTTGTCGGGCGGGCAAAAACAGCGCGTCGCGATCGCCCGTGCCTTGGTTAGTCAACCCAAGATCGTTTTAGCCGATGAACCGACAGCAGCACTTGATAAAAAGTCAGGACGCGATGCTGTAGAGATTATGCAAAAACTAGCTAAAGAACAGGGCTGCACCATCTTAATGGTCACACACGACAACCGCATATTGGACATCGCCGATCGCATTGTCTATATGGAAGATGGCCGTTTGGCATCCAATCCGGAGAATGTGATCTCGGAGTAAGTGTCTAACCGGCCAAAGCTTGTATTAGTTGATGTAGCCAATTCGGACAGTTTAATCCCTTCAGGCAATCTTCAATGAACTCATGGTCTCGGTCTCGTGCCTATCGTTCAATTGCTTTTGACAAGAACAATACGACTCAGCTCAGTATCTTTCATTTCCTACGTTATATCTCGGACTAGTTAGTAATCGCGCCCCGATTCTCCACCGCCACAGCACCAGCCTTGCTGTAAACGAAGCCGAAGTCGGTCGTGGTGTCTAGTCCCGGCAAGCGGTACACAAGTGCTGCGGATGCCGCAGGGGAAGTTGTTTCATGCGCTTGGGAAGGCGAGGATGGCGGTGGAGCTTGTGGAGCCTGAGGCGGGGACGAGCCTGGAATAACGAAGAGAACTGTGCTAGATGGGTCCGCATAAGACCCCAGCTCTCTAGGTTGTAACTAGTAGGCCCCAGTTTTCGCAGTCGATCAAAGTTGATTACTGTGCCTTGCGCGAGGTTTTATGCTGAGCGGAGCAGTAGACTCGATTTGGTCATCAGGTTCGCCCAAATAGCGTTAGGCAACTCAGACTCAGATGCGTCATCAGCGTTCAAGAATTCGGCGATGCATTCGGACCTCCCGGCTTGATATTGGTTTTGAGGATTCTGGAACCTTGGAATCGACTCCGGTGGTGCTGCTTCATGGATTTCCAGATGACCTTCGAACTTGGGATGTTGTCTCCAAGCAGCTAGTGTCAATGGGTTATCGAACGATTGCTCCCTATCTACGCGGCTTCGGCGAAACGCACTTTCTGGATTCCCACCATTCACGCAGCGGACAGACCGGCTCATTGGCGTCGGATCTTATCGATCTTGTTGACGCACTTGGTCTGACGCAATTTGTCCTCGTCGGTCACGACATCGGAGCATCAGCCGCATTAGTTGCAACCCCGTTATTGTCTGACCGTGTCCGCGCGCTTGTTCTCCTTAGCCCAGACCTCTATGACGCACCCGGGTTGCCTCCTCGACAACTCCAGCAAGCTCAAGCCTATTGGTATCAGTGGTATTTTTGCACTGCCGCAGGCCGCGCCACGCTTGCTGCTGATCGACGAGCATTCTGTCGGTGGTTGTGGCACTCCTGGTCACCGGGTTGGGGCTTCACCGATGAGGAATTTGACCTGACTGCCAACTCATTTGACAATCCCGACTTCATTGAGGTGGTCATGCACTTTTATCGACATTCCTCCGGGGAGGTAAAAGGCCATGCACCTGACGACGAAATTGAGAGGAGGGCTGCTTTGGCTTCCTCGGTGTTCTGTCCTACGACAATCCTGCATGGTGCGGAAGATTTCTGCACACTTCCCTCGGCTTCCAGAGGGCGGGAGGCATATTTTACCGGGCCTTATGAGCGCCAAGTGCTAACGGGCGTGGGGCATTTCCTTCCGCGCGAAGCACCGGGGCAAGTTGCACTTGCAGTTGATAATCTCATCGAAATAGCCTTCTCCTAACCATGCGCTGCAACGAACGCTCCGAAGCTGTCACAGGCTGTTCTTTCGTACGGCCCCAGCGCTATCCTCTTCGCGTCGCTGAGCTTGGGGTCGTTAGGCATCACAAGAGCGGTTTTCAGGTGGTCGCTATGGCAAAGCCGAAAGTCTATGAGGGGAGTTGGTTACGCGGGTACTTCCGCTTTATAGCCACCGGCACAGCACTCAACCCACCAAGTTCATTGTTCCGCAGCGAAATGAATTGAGGCTGTTTTGCTCCTAAACCTTTTCACTGCCTCCTGATGAGCTTCCTGAATTAAAGGGAAAATCTCCCGAAACTTATCTCGGCCAGGTGAAAGGATTTGCACCCAGGAAATCCAGGCGTAAATTGGATGCGGCATAAGCTCATTCAATTCTGTATAATCGTACTCCGTTGCCACAACACCACCTTTTACGGGGCGTGTTGGCTTTCCACCAAACATGCGAGCATAGTTTTCTGGGTTAAGTCCAATAGCAAGTCTAAACACATCTTCTCGATCGAGACTAGTAGATTTATCGTTGTCACCATTGTGCTGCTTGATTGTGCAGAAGTAAACACCATTGGGCAACATGTAGCCAGGATTGTAAAAGAGGGACGTTTAGCCCCAACTGGCTTTTGGGACTACTCCTGAGAGACCACTGCAGATGAACTGAATAATCTCTTGTGGTGACATAGGTTCTCCTAACTGCTAGCGCTATCTGGCTGGCACTACCAATCAACCACTAAATGCTTAATCTTTGACTGAGCTTCTTCCAACCCCCTTTTGTGAGCGTCCTCTCCCATGTCTAAGCCACTGGCATGAATAAACTGAATGTCAGACACTCCCATAAATTGAAAAATATTACGCAAAGCTGGCTCTTGAGCATCATATCCCTCATAGGGTGAACCGCAACCAAATTCAGTGCCTCGTGATGTAATGAACAAAACTTTCTTCCCGCTGACTAGCCCCTTGCCTTGACCATCCTCAAACGTAAATGTTCTACCTACACGCACAATCTGATCAATGTAGGCTTTGAAACTTGAGGGCACGCTGAAGTTATACATCGGCACACTGAACAGACATCGATCGGCACCCAAAAACTCGTCAACTAACTCGTCAGATAACTTGAGCAGCTCTCGCAGCTCTGGGCTAAGTGATTCTGGTGGCGTAAAGTCAGCTTCAATCCAACTTTCAGTAATGTGAGGAATCGGAGTTTGGCGCAAGTCACGATACGTTATCATTGCGCCTGGGTGGAGCTCCTGCCATGCTGCCATGAATTTCCTAGCGAGCTGACGAGATCTTGAGCGCTCACCACGAGGACTCGCATCGAGATGCAGAATACTTTTCATAAGGGGCAATCAGAAAATGAATCAGGACCTCTCGACAGTAAAACGGGTGGATACTAAAGTAAAGTAGGAACCAAATGGTAACTACTCAACACCGAATGCAACACATACCATGACTGAAACCCATGGCTGTCCATTGGAGACAATTCTGAAAAAACTATCAGGACGGTGGACTCTTTACATCCTCTGGTTACTTGATTCCAATGGATCACAGCGATTTGGTGAACTCAGGCGAAAAGTAGAAGGTATCTCAACCAAAGTGCTGACGGAAAGGTTAAGGCTGTTGGAATCTCTTGATTTGGTTCATCGTCAACACGAAACCACTATTCCACCACAAGTGACTTACACGCTCACCGAATGCGGCAAAGAATTCTCGGGAACACTCGATCATCTCTATGAACTGGCTGTGAGATGGTATGGCGCTAACCCAAAAGCTGTTGTATGACCAAAACTTAAGCTTCAACAGATGATTTCTAGACAGATCTACTAGCTGTAACCGAAGCTAGCTAACAAGATGCTGAGGTCGGCATTGGCCAGGAGGTGAGCACCGAAAGCGGCTGCTGGCGAACCCTCCGTCATTCGCAAGGCTAAACTTGTTTTGGTTCCCAGCCCCCAGAGGCTACCCGCACCTTCTGCAACTGGACACGGTGGCCTGAGTGGCTACCTTCCACTCAGTCGCTGGACTCCTCACATGCCCCTGACCGGATCAGACCTGCTGTCCAAAGTCAAAGAACTTGGTGACGCCTCCAAGTCCGACCTGGTGCGGGCCGCCGGTTATGTGAGCACCAAGAAGGACGGCAGCGAGCGGCTGAACTTCACCGCCTTCTATGAGGCGCTGCTGGAAGCCAAAGGCGTCAGCCTCGGAGAGGGTGGTGGCAACGGCAAAGGGAAGGCTGGTCGCAGCTTGAGCTACGTCGCCACGGTTCAGGGCAACGGCAACCTGCTGGTGGGCAAGGCCTACACCGCGTTTCTGGATCTCAAGCCTGGCGATGAGTTCGAAATCAAGCTGGGTCGCAAGCAGATCCGTCTGGTGCCTGTAGGTGGGGCCGACGAGGAGGAGTGAGGGGCGCGTCCATCTCGGTTACGGGTGGCGTCAAGGCCTCCGTCGCTGTTTGCGGGAGCCACAACTCTCCCTAGCGTTGATCGCCCGGGAATAGGGGTGCAGTGCACGAAAACCAGCTCGTCGAGGACTGCCTGCACCGCTACGGCGGAGCACTGCTGTTCATGGCACCGGAGTGGAGCGAAGCCCAGCGAGCGGTGCACTGCCAGATCGTGGATGTCTTTGCGCTGCAGGTGGTGACGGGTTTCACACGTGATCCGCAAGGGAAGTTGCTACTGGAAGCCCATCCCTCTGTTGCGGCTGGCCGTAGCTGGTCGCTGGCCAAGGCCGCTCAGCTGGTGCGTCTTGACGCCAGACCCGAGCGGTGGGTGGTGCTGCAGCGGAACAACAGAGCGTGGGGGATGTTCTGGGCAGGTGGTGGACTGCATCGCTGCCGGCAGGAATTGCTGGAGACCTCGCAATCGACAGCACTGAGCTCCGCGCTCGTCCCAGTGACGCCGGAAGCGCTGCTGCGGCTGGTCCTCAATCTGGACGCCGGAGACACGGCAGCCGCCGTAACGGTCCTCCATGCCGATGCATCTCCTGCAGCGGTGGGAGGTTCCGGGGTCCTCAAGGCCGTTCTATGGACGTCCCTGGCCTGGCTGATCGTGCTGGCTCTGACCGCTGCCGGCTTCCTGGGAGTGCTGCGCGAGCAGGACCGCAAGCTGGAACTGCTGCTTGAACGGCTGCCACCCCCGGCCTCCGATCGCTGATGACCACCCAGCCCCATCTCCATAGCCCGCTCTATGTCGATGCCCTGCGCTGGGCCGCCCAGCTGCACAGCCGCCAGCGTCGCAAGGGCAAGCCCGTGCCCTACATCTCCCACCTGATCGCCGTGAGTGGTCTGGTCTGGGAGGACGAGGGCACGGAAGATCAGGCGATCGCCGGACTGCTGCACGACTCGATCGAGGATGCAGGCCAGAGCCACGCCTCGATCGCCGAACGCTTTGGGGAAAAGGTGGCCGGCATCGTGGTGGACTGCACCGACACCGCCGAGGGCCTGACCGGCGCAGGCAAAGAACCTTGGCTGGTGCGCAAGACCCGCTATGTGACCTCGCTGGAGCACAAGAGCGAGACCTCGCTGCTGGTGACAGCTGCTGACAAGGCCCACAACGCCCGCGATCAGGTGCTCGATGGCCGCCGCGACCCCGCCAGCTGGGATCGATTCAAGGCGGGGCTCGATGGCACTGCCTGGTACCTGCTGCGGATCCACCAGACCCTCAGCCACCGGCTGCCCGGCAGCCGCTCCAATGAGCTGCTCGGGGAGGCCGTGAAGGAGATCCTCGCCAGTGAGGCCTACCGGCAGATCGTGCCCCGCGGGATTGCCCCGGCGGTGTGGGCGGCGGGGTATCTGGAGCGACCCGAGACGCACCGGAGCAGATCAGTCCATGACGGCTGAGCCCCCCACCTCCGCGCCACGGTTGATCGATGGCCCTGACGCCGCACCGGCCACCGTCTTGCTGGCCCATGGGGCGGGCGCACCAACGGACTGCCCGTTCATGGCGGATGACCCCGACGGACTGCTGACTAGCTCTGGCGAGCGGCAGGCAATGACATCCCAGACTGGGGCGAGTGCGAGAGAAGTCGCTGATGTCGAACAATCGCCATTTGTTCCATCGTCCATGCCCAATCGAAGTCGAGAATGACGAGCCGCTAGTGATAGTTTGCCACCCGGTTGTTAATTCCTGCAGCTGAGCGAGCCGCTGTTTGGGGATGCGCCTGCTGACCTTTCCGGGCGCCTTCTCCTTTGTGTTCTCGGCATCAGCAGCATCGCCCCATTGCTGCAACCGCCCCCGCCGCCGCAGATGCCGGATCAGCACCAGGCCCTGGTCGGCTGAGCAGATCGTCGATGGCTGTCAGCTCTCGGAATCATCCACTGGAGGCGGAAGCTGCCGCTCCACCAGAAGAAACACCAACCAGGCCAAAGAGGCACTGATACCAGCGTTCCAGTCGTTGCGCAGGAGCTCCACGACCGCGATCGTGCTGGCGCCAATGCGAAGCCCCCGGAGCAGAAAGCGACCCAGTTTCTCAGGTTTGAACGGCATGGGGAGGGGGTGGGGAATCAGTTCGGGGCCAGTCAGGCCGGTGGAGGTAGCTTCGCGATCGCCTGGTGCTACAACAGCTTTAAGCCCACCAGCAGGTCTTGGCTGAGCGAGGCGGAGAACTCGGCCACGGCGGTGGCGTTGGGTGATTAGTTCATGCGGGAGTTGCTAAGAGGCTGAGCCCAGCCATCCGGAGGGAGTTCCTGTCGGGGTATGAGGAGCAGGTGGCGCCACCCAACGAAAGGGTCTACGACTCCGCCGGAAGGTTCTCGTAGTAGACCCCACCCACATTGAACTTGGGGGTGGTGGTGACGTACTCCGTCGTCAGTGTGCTGGGGTCGAACTCGATCACGGTGCGTACCTTGTCGAGCCATTGGACCCGGTAGGCCTTGGACACTGTGAGGGTGGCGATCCAGTAGTCGTTCACCGTGTCATTCAGCTCGAATGGCTCCCCTCCAGGGTGCATCTCATTGGGCTTGACCATCCCCTTTTCCAGAACTCGCTGAGGGTCAACGGCCCATACCCTGTGCGCTCAGCCAGGATGCTTTCAGAGACGCGGAAATGGCCGTCAGGGTTGAAGCGCAGAGGGTCGCCATTGGTGCAGGTCAGGACTTGCCCAGCAGAACCTTTTCTAGAACCGCAATCACGCGATCTTCCAGCTGGTCGATGCGGCGGAGCAGCCGCGTCTCCAACTGGGCAAGGGCCTCCTCGCTTACGCCGCCGCGGCCAGCTTCCGGTCGCGCCAGCGCGCGGGCCGGTGCGGGCCAGGCGCCGCTCTCAAACACGGTGCTCAGGTGCTCCCAGGTTTTTTTCTTGGTGGGAGCTGGGCCCAGGACGGTCTCCAGGTGAGCATGGGCGGCCGCGGCCGAACCGAAGCGGGCCTTGAGTGCCGCTTGGGTGCACTGTTCCTGCGGCAGCAGCGATTGGGGTGACCCCTGCAAGGCCGCGGCCTCATTCGACCCGTTCGACCCCGCAGGAGCGACCTCCTCCACCAGCTGCCGGATCGCAGCGTTCTGCTCACCCACGGTGCGGAACAGCTCGGCATCGCCCTTGGCCATGCGCGCCATCAGCTCGCCGAAGCGATCACTGAGCTCCCCCATCAGCCCTCGCTCCCCCCGCGCAGCAGCCGGCGCATGCGCTCGATCAGCCGGGTGATGCTGAAGATGCTCCAGTAGCCGGCCTCCTCCTTAGCGGCATCCAGTTCCTGCAAGATCCCATCGAGCGCCTGCTGTTTATCCTCAAAGGCCTCCAGCTCGCGGTGCATGTCCTGGGCGATGCGCAGGGCCTCGGCCTTTTCCTGGCCCAGCGTCATCAAGCGGCCCTCGTAACCACGCAGGGTCTCCAGGAACCGTTCCCGCGCAACCGTGAGCTCCCTGGAGCGGCGTTGGAGCTGGGACCTCGATCGGGTGAGCGAGGCATGGCTGTTGCGCATCGCCTGGTAGTGGTGCTCGATCTGCTCTCGGCTGAGGGCCGTTAGATCTGCAGGGAAATCCCGGGTGGAGCGGATGCCCTTGCACTCCAGTGCTGCCGAATTGGAGTTGGAGGGCGCCAGGTTTGCCTCAGAAACCGGGGCGATCAGTTCCAACTCCCCTTGCTCAGTGCCTGCCATTCGATCGAAGCTGCGACCTCCAGCAGAGCATTAGAGGGCGGAGGAAGGCCAGCACAGGCGCTGGGCTGGTCATGAATCGACTCACATTTCGCTAACCGAGATGCCAGTTCTCTTCGGCCGCGGCCTATAGGAAAACGGCGCAGATCGCCTTTGCCGCCTAGCTTCCTGTGATGCAAGGGCCAGCTGGATCTCAATGACGCAGATTCCCAGCCTCGGCCTGCTGGAAACCGTGGATCTCAGGCAGGCCTGGGCCCATGAGGCCCAGAGCTTCACCCCCTGGCTGGCCGAGAACCTGAACCGCCTCTCGGCTGCCCTGGGGATCCCCCTGGAGCTGGAGGGGCAGGAGGTGAGCGTGGGCTCCTTCTCAGCGGATCTGCTGGCCCGCAACCCCCAGGACGGATCCCTGGTGCTGATTGAGAACCAGCTGGAGCAGACCGACCACAACCACCTCGGCCAGATCCTCACCTACCTGGCCGGCCTACAGGCCCAGGTGATCGTCTGGATTGCCAGCGACTTCCGCGATCCCCACCTCTCGGCCATCCACTGGCTGAACGATCACACCGTCGATCCCTTCGCGTTCTTCGCGGTGCAGGTCAAGGCCGTGCGGATCGGCGATTCACCGATCGCCCCCCTGTTCGAGGTGGTGGCCAAGCCCAACGGCTGGGACCGGAAGCTCCAACAGCAGGTGGCCTCCCAGACGGGTGAGCTCTCAACCCTCGGCCAGTTCCGCTTGGCCTTCTGGAGCAAGCTGCTGGAGCTCTACCCCGACCAATCCCAGTGGGGTCCGGCGGATGCTGCCAGCTCCCGTTGGCAGCCGCTGAAGAACAGCAGCCTGGTGGTGGTGACCTACATCTCCGTGTACCGCTGCGGCATTTTCGTGCGGGGCAAGCGCGGCCAACCGTTGGAGGAGTCCAAGGCCTTGCTCCTCTTCCATCAAGAAGCCTTGGAGAAACGCCTGGGGGTCCCCATCTCCGACAGCGAGGGCTACGGGCTGACCCAATCGCTGGATGCCGACGCCCGTGACCCCACCACCTGGCCCAAGCTGGCGGCCTGGCTGGACAGCCGGCTGCAGGCCTATGTGGAGGCCCTTGAAGTGATCGTGACCGAATCTCTGGGAACTCAGCCATGAGCGCCGCCGTCCTCGCCCCAGGGGCCCGCATCGAATGCCGGAGCGCCGAGTGGATGGTGCGCAGCCTGGGCCGCAGCTCCGATGGCCAGCAGGTGGTGGATGTGGTGGGGGTGTCGGCCTTCCTGCGGGAGAAGGAGGCCCGCTTCATCGTGGAGGTGGAGCAGGCGGCCGGCAGCTTCAAGGTGCTGCAGCCAGAAGACACCGAGCTGGTGGCTGATCCCTCACCCCAGTACCGCGACAGCCTGCTGTTCCTCGAGGCCCATCTGCGCCGCACGGTGCCAACGGATGCCTCCCTGGTGGTGGGTCATCTGGCGGCGATGGACGTGATGGACTTCCAGCTGCAGCCCGCCGCCAAGGCCCTAGCGATGCCGCGGCAACGGCTGCTGATCGCCGATGCGGTAGGCCTCGGCAAGACGCTGGAGTGCGGCATCCTTTGCAGCGAGTTGATCCGCCGGGGCCGGGGCAAGCGGATCCTGGTGGTCACCACCAAATCCATGCTGGTGCAGTTTCAGAAGGAGTTCTGGACCCGCTTCTCGATCCCGTTGGTGCGGCTGGATTCCGAGACCATCCAGAAGGTGCGCGCCAAGGTTTCCACCAGTCAGAACGTCTTTCACTACTACGACAAAACCATCGTCTCGATCGACACACTCAAGAACGACCGGGAGTATCGCTACTACCTTGAAAACGCGAGCTGGGACATCATCGTGATCGATGAGTGCCAGAACGTGGCCGAACGGGCCAAGGGTGCCCAGAAGAGCCAGCGGGCAAGGCTCGCCAACCGTTTGGCCACCCGCTCCGACACGCTGATCCTGCTCTCGGCCACCCCTCATGACGGCAAGGCGGAAAGCTTCGCCAGCTTGATGAACATGCTCGATGCCACGGCCATCGCCAACCCGAGCCACTACACCAAGGACGACATCAAGGATCTCTACCTGCGGCGCTTCCGCAAGGACGTGATCGCCGACCTGCGCAAGACCGTCAAGGAGCGGGAGAGCAGGGATGTGGTGTGCCAGGCGAGCGAGAGGGAAGAGCAGGTGTTTGCCCTGCTGGCAGATCTGAAGCTGCCCGACACCGATGCCAAGGCCAAGGCGGGGCAGCTGTTCCGCACCACCCTGGCCAAGAGCATGCTCTCGAGCCCGATGGCGGCGCTCGAAACCGTGAGCAACCGCCTCAAGCGCCTGCGGGCCGGAGCCACGCCAGCCCCGGCAGATATCGCGGCCCTTGAGCCCCTGGAACCCCTGCTGGTGGCAATCGGCGCCGAAGACTTCTCCAAGTACCAGCGGTTGCTGCAGCTGATCCGCTCTGACTGGAGCTGGCAGGGCAAGGACCCGAAGGACCGGCTGGTGATCTTCACAGGGCGGCGTGAAAGTCAGCGCTTCCTGGTGGAACACCTGCCCCAGGACCTTGCCCTTCCCAAGGGCGCTGTTGTTCAGCTGGATGGCGCCATGGCCGATGTTGAGCAGACGAAGGTGGTGGAGCAGTTCGCCCAGGAGAAGGAGGCAGTGCGGATCCTGGTGGCCACTGAAGTGGCCTCAGAAGGTCTCAACCTTCACTACCTGAGCCATCGACTCGTGCACTTCGATATCCCCTGGTCGCTGATGACGCTTCAGCAGCGCAACGGCCGGATCGATCGCTATGGCCAGCCGCAGCAACCCCAGATCCGCTACCTGCTCACGGCTTCCCGGAACGAGGGCATGGGCGACACCGAGAAGATCCTGCGGGTGCTGATCAAGAAAGACGCGCAGGCCCAACAGAACATCGGCGATCCCTCGGTGTTCCTGCGGGTGTTCGATCCGGCAGCGGAGGAAACAGAGATCGAGAAAGCGGTGGAAGCCGGTGACGCCTCAGGCCTGGAAGCGCGGATGGATGCCAACGCAGAGCGCTATTCGAAGCAAGCCAGCGACGATGGCCTGTTCAACTTTGATGATCTGTACGGCGTTGATGACGGCGACACCACCGATGGCAATGTCATCCCCGATGAGCCGGGCCCTGCAGTCCAGTGCAGCCGAGCCTTCAGCCTGTTCCCGACCCTCTGGAGCTATGTAGAGCGCTCTCTGGAGGCGGTGAGCGAGCAGATGGAGCGCCGCAGCGAAAAGCTCGAACTCAAGCCCTACCCCGCCGAAGAGCGCCTTGAGCTCAGCCCACCGAAGGACCTGCAACGCCGCTACGACCGCTACCCCCGCGAGCTGCAGCCTCCCAGCGGCCAGCGCCTGGCGCTCAGCACTGATCCGTTGGCGCTGCAGCGCGCCCTGGAGCAGGCACGGCGGCAGGACAGCGCCCGGCCGGAACTGGAATACCTCTGGGATCTGCACCCACTGGTGGACTGGCTGGCTGACCGCGGCTTGATCACCTTTGCCCGCCACCAGGCGCCGGTGCTGCAACTCAGCGAAGAGCTCCCTCCGGGCGAGGTGGTGATTGTGCTGCAGGGCACGATCCCCAACCAGCGCGGTGTGCCGGTGGTGCAGGAGTGGGTGGCCGTGCGCTTTACGGGCAGCGGCCTGCGGGTCGCAGCGGTGGAGCCGTTCGAAGATGTGGCTGAACGGCTACAGCTGGGTCGCCGCAGCTACGCGAACCCGGGAGTAGCCATCGCCGATTCCATCAAGCAGCAACGCAAGGTGGCCGTCGATGCGGCTCACAACTACCTCTTGGAGTGCCGTGAGCGCTGGAAACAGCGCATGCAGCCGGAGTTGGAGGCCCAGCGGCAGCGCCTGGGGCGATTGCGCCGCCGGCAGGTGGAACAGCTGGAGCTGGCCTACGCCGCCGACCAGCGGCCCAGGCAGATCAAGGACAAAAAGCGCACCGCCGACCAAAAGGCCATCGAGGAGCGCTTCAAGGATCACGAGCGCTTCGTAGAGGAAGTGATGACCATCGAGCCCGCTCCCTACCTGAAGCTGGTGGCCGTTCTTCACCGGGAGGCCTGATCCATGGCCCTTCCCGGCATCAGCAACGCCAACGAGTTCTATTCCGCTCACTACCTGGAGAGCGTGCTCACGGGCGACATCAAGAAGGTTCGTGAGCGCTGGCTCGAAGCCGCGAGGGAGCAACTGGAGGCCGATCCCACGGCGGAGATCAGCACCCCCGAGCAACGCTTCAAGGCCCTGCGCAGGCCCTGGCAGAGGCTGAGGGAGGCCGAACTTGGCATCAGCAACGACCCAGCCGAGCGGCTGCGGCTGCAGAGAGAGCTGTTCTTCCAGCCGCTGCTGGAGGCCCTCGGCTATCCCTATGTCCCCAAGGCTGAGCCGGTGCTGGTTGGCGATGAGGCCTACCAGGTGCCGTTGCTCGCAGAGGTGACCAATGCCAAGGGCGAACCCTGGCTGTGGGCGGTGGAGTGCTTCAACCCCAACGATGAGCCTGCCGATCCATTGGAACTCACGATCGTCAGCCGCTGGGGCTGCCAGATCGATGATCCGTCGCTGGGAACGGTGCTGACCGATGGCGACGGTCAGGGCAACGAAAGCTGGGAAGTGCTCATCAGCGAGCGGGTGTTCGGCCAGGACGTGCCACCGCGTTGGGTGCTGGCGGTGAGCCGCGACCAGCTGCTGCTGATCGACCGGCAGAAGTGGGCGGCGTCACGGCTGCTGCGCTTCGAGCTCGACACGCTCCTGGGGGACAACAACCCCGATGCCCTGCTGGCCGCGGCCACCCTGCTGCACCGCGAACACACCTGCCCGAGCGGGGGCGGCACGCCGCTACTCGATGAGCTGGACGAGAACAGCCACAAGCACGCCTACGAAGTTTCCACCGATCTGAAGTACGCCCTGCGCCGCTCGATTGAACTGCTGGGCAATGAGGCCATCACGTGGCTCAAAACCAAGGCGCGCGAGGGGGTCTACAAGGGCGAAACCGACGCCAAGGCCCTCACCTTTGAGTGCCTCCGGTACATGTACCGGCTGCTGTTTCTCTTCTACATCGAAAGCCGGCCGGATCTGGGCTATGCGCCGATGGGCAGCGACGTGTATCGCCTCGGCTACAGCCTCGAGAGCCTGCGGGACATGGACTCAGCCGAGCTGGGCAGTGAGGAGGACAAGGAGAGCACCTACATCAGCGATTCGCTGGATCGGCTGTTCCAGATGATCTGGGAGGGCTACCCCAAGCGCGAAGACGAAACAGCCCAGTTGCCCCTGGCCGACGCGGAGGATCCCTTCCACGACAGCTTCCGGCTGACACCGCTGAAGGCCCATCTGTTCGACCCAGCGCGCGTGCCCACCTTGAGCCGCGTGCGCTTCCGCAACGTGGTGCTGCGGGAGGTGATCGAGCTGATGTCGCTCACCAAGGAGGGCAAGGGAAAACGCCGCGGCCGCGTGAGCTATTCGCAGCTCGGCATCAACCAGCTGGGGGCGGTGTATGAGGCGCTGCTGAGCTTCCGTGGCTTCTTCGCCGAAGAAGACCTCTACGAGGTGCAGCCAGCCCCGAAGAAAAAGACCACCAGCAGCAACGACGAGGACCCTGAGGAGGAGTCGGGCGACGAGACCGGCGACGATGGCAGCACCCCCAAAGCCAGCGGCCAGGAGCACGACGAACTCGATGTGGGCCACTTCGTGACCGCCGAGCGGCTCACGGCCTACAGGGCCAATGAAATCGTGGTGGACCCGAAGACCGGCAGTGCCAAGTGCTACCCCAAGGGCTCCTTCATCTACCGCCTGGCTGGCCGTGACCGCGAGAAGAGCGCCAGCTACTACACCCCTGAATCGCTCACCCAGTGCCTGGTGAAGTACGCCCTCAAGGAGCTGTTGCCGGGCAAAACCTCGGCCGAGATCCTGGAGCTGAAGGTGTGCGAGCCGGCCATGGGCTCGGCGGCGTTCCTGAACGAGGTGGTGAACCAGCTGGCCCAGGCCTATCTGGAGCTGCGCCAGCAGGAAACGGGCCGCACGATCAGCCATGAGCGCTACAACACCGAGCTGCAGAAGGTGAAGATGCGCCTGGCCGACCGCAATGTGTTCGGCATCGACCTCAACCCGGTGGCGGTGGAGCTGGCGGAGGTGAGCCTGTGGCTCAACAGCATCTACCAACCGGAGAATGGCCGCGCCTTCGTGCCCTGGTTCGGCCAGCAGCTGCAGGTGGGCAACTCCCTGATCGGCGCCCGCCGGCAGATCTATCGGGTGAACCAGCTGCCCGCCGACACGGGCCGAAAGGCCAAGCCCAACAAGCTCTGGCATGAGGAGCCCCCCGAGGAGCTTGCCTGGGGCGTGCCCTTGCCGGAGGACGCCATCTTCCACTTCCTGCTGCCCGATCCGGGCATGGCTGCCTACGGCGACAAGGTGATCAAGGGCCTGGTGCCCGAGGCGATCGAGCGCTGCAAGCGCTGGCAGGCCGCGGCCATCAAGGCCCCCTTCAGCGAGCAGCAGATCCGCACCCTGCAGCGGCTCAGCCGCCTGGTGGACGGGCTGTGGCAGCAGTGGATCCCGGAGCTGGCCCAGGTGCGGGAGCGCACCACCGATCCGCTGCCGGTGTGGGAGGAACCGGGTGATGGAGCCAAGGGTGTGGCCAAGTCCCTGAGCCTGAAGGACCTCATTCAGGCCCAGGAGGTGGCCGGCGAGGGGGTGGCCAATGCCAACGCGCGGCTGCGGCTGAAGCTGGCGATGGACTACTGGTGCGCCCTGTGGTTCTGGCCGCTGGAACAGACGCTGCTACTCCCCAGCCGCGAGGAGTGGCTGCTGGAGCTGAGCATGGTGCTGGGGGATCTGGAATCCAGCCTGGAGGCCGATGAAGGGCAGCTGCAACTGCTGCCCGATACGAAGCCCAAGCAATTGGCAGTGGATTTCTCGGATCGTCATGGCTATGTGAACAAGACAAAGCTGGTAGCGGAGTTCCCGCGCCTGAAGCTGATAGAAGCCACCGCCGAGCGACAGAGGTTCCTGCACTGGGATCTGGAGTTCGCCGATGTGCTCCAGGGCGGTGGCTTCGATCTGATCGTGGGCAACCCGCCCTGGCTGAAGGTGGAGTGGGAAGAGAAGGGGATCATCGGCGATGTGGATCCGATGGTGCTGGTGCGCAAGCTCAGCGCCAGTGATCTGTCCAAGGTGCGCAGCGAGGCCTTCGCAGCGCACCCTGCTCTGAAGGCGGCCTACTTGGAGGAGTACGTGGGGCAGGCGGGCAGCCAGGCCTTCCTGAATGCGGTGGCGAACTATCCCCTGCTCAAGGGCAGCCAGACCAACCTGTTCAAATGCTTCCTGCCCCAGGCTTGGCGGATGGCGTCAGAGCAGGGCGTAAGTGGTTTCCTGCATCCGGAGGGGGTGTATGACGATCCGAAGGGTGGGGCACTGCGTCATGTCCTCTATGAGCGGCTGCGCAATCATTTTCAGTTCCAGAACCAGCTGATGCTGTTCCCGATCGGACATCGCGTGAAGTACAGCCTCAACATCTACGGACCAACGCGAAAACCCAGCTTCATCCATCTGGCGAATCTGTTTCACAGCAAAACCGTGGATGCCTGTTTTGCCCACGACGGCCATGGCGCAGTGGGTGGCATCAAAACCATCGACAACCAATGGAACATGGCTGGTCACCGCCAGCGCCTGATTCCAGTGTGTGAGCAGAGCCTGGCTCTCTACGCCCAGCTCTACGACGAAACGGGTACGCCCGCTCGCCAGGCGCGCCTGCCGGCGCTGCATTCCCAGCAACTGCAGAGCGTACTGGAGAAGTTTGCAGCGGCGCCTCAACGACTGGGTGATCTGCAAGGTGATTACATCGCCCTGGAAATGTGGCACGAAACGAACGCCCAGAAAGACGGCACAATTCGTCGTAACACCAGCTTTCCAGCGGATGCCAGTGAGCTGTTGCTCTCAGGCCCCCACTTCTACGTGGGCTCTCCCCTTTATAAAACGCCCCGTGCCATCTGCACAGAGAAGGGCCACTACGACTGTCTCGATCTCACCAGCCTGCCGGACGACTATTTCCCTCGCACGAACTACCGCCCGGATTTATCACCCTCTGAGTACCGCTCTCGCACACCTCGGGTGCCCTGGGGAGAAAAGAAGCTGGTAACAGAGTTTTATCGGATTGCAGCGAGAGGCATGATAGGGGCTGCCGGCGAAAGAACCTACATTAACGCAATCTGTCCAAAGAGAGTTGGCCATATTCACGGAGTTCAGACTACCATCTTCAAAGATAGTGCGCGACTTCTTTCTCAAGCTGCATTCGGCTCGAGCTTGCTTGCGGACTTCTTTATCAAGTCAACTGGAAGGAGCAATCTCCACTACACCTGGGAAGCTTTCCCTGCCCTAGAGACTACAGAGCCTCTTTGCATTCGAACACTGGCTCTTACCTGCCTCACCACCCTCTACGCCGATCTCTGGGCCGAGTGCTGGGATGAAACCTTCCTCCAGCAACGCTGGCCAAAAGACGATCCCCGCCTGCCCAACAGCTTCTTCACCAACCTCACGCCCACCTGGCAGAGGGATTGCGCCCTGCGCACCGATTACGCCCGCCGCAATGCCCTGGTGGAGATCGATGTGCTGGTGGCCCAGGCCCTCGGCCTCACTCTGGAGGAGCTAATCACCATCTACCGCGTGCAGTTCCCGGTGATGCAGCAATACGAACGCGATACCTGGTACGACCAGAACGGCCGCATCGTTTTCACCTCCAGCAAGGGCCTCTCCGGCGTCGGCTTCCCCCGCAAGGGCTCCGGCCGCGGCCCCAAAAAGACCACCGGCTGGGAAGACATCCAGGGGATGACCTCCGGCACCGTCTCCCGCACCATCCTCGATGACACCCTGCCTGGGGGGCCGGTGGAGCGCACGATCACTTATCAGGCGCCGTTTGATAGGTGTGATCGGGTGGAGGATTATCGGGGGGTTTGGGAGAGGTTAACCAGTGAATCAACCTAGGGGCACCTCGAACAATACCGGTTTACCCTGGAAGTACCAATTGAGACTCATGTCCTAGCCGGCGTCAGCCTTGGCCAATGGTCGAGGCAAGGCCGATTTTTTGAGGTGCCCCTAGGATGAATGGTGTCTCTTGCTAGGAAGCGTCTTGTCTTTCAAGTAAATGCATTTGAGCAAGATGCGCTAGCGTATCAATTTGCTCCTTTGCTGGAATTTCCTTGCCATCCTTCCAGCTTTTCGGAGGCATCTCACAGTTGAGTGATCCATATCGCAAAATGCAATGCGAATAAGCAACCCGAGCTTGGGTGCAATAGCTCCACTTCCAATTCTTATCATTTCCCAGGATGGCCCAGGAAGCATTTCCGGTACTAAGTGCATCTAAAATTAAAATCGAGAAATCGCGCAAACTTTCAATGGCAAGATCATAGTGAAATCTATTTGCAGGATGAAAATTAAGATTACAACTTGGAGAGTAAGTATACTTGACAGTTTTGTCTAGCGCTTTGACTGGCAAGATAATCGTTCCCGTCGTGCAGTGCACCTTTCTTTTCTTGCCTTTTGTAGATCTAAAGTCATCACGAGAAATCCCAACTGCAATAACTCCTAGGGCATGGCCAATATCTAAAGAGCTCAATACCTTTAGCCTGTACACAGATATGCCACTATTGGCTCCACATAATATGTATTCTTCTACTCGCTTAATCAGGTCGTCACTCCATGGCCCTCCCCTACATGAGCGCACCTCATTAAGGATACTCAAGAACTCAACTTGATTATTGCAAAGGCGGACAAAGCCATTTATGTGATTATTTCGAATGATACTCTTTGCTTTAGTCGAAAGCCAGCCAAGCATACTCAGCAAACCATGTCAACTATACCGACCACCAAGTCTCTATGTGGTAAACTTTCATTATCTAGAGCCATATTCACTCTTTGGACCCCCTCGCCACTACAGCAAAGCATAAGAAAAGCAGTAGCAGACTGAGCAAGACGCCTATTATCGCTTTTGATCATATCGGCCACGAAGTCAATCAGATATCTACAATCCGTAGAAAATTCTGCGTTAGTAAGTGAAGCCAGGAAGATATGCTTGCTCAGATCGGGCATTTTAGTTAAATAATGTGCAGCCTTATCATGAATTATGTCGGAAGCATCCATAAGCCAATCAACGATAGCCCCCGCTTCAATATAAAGATGTCTTTCGTCTTGAATAAAAGAGTTTGTCAAAGAACAAAAAGCTTGATATACTGAATCTGGCAAGCTAGGGCTTAGCTGATCACTAAAGCGCGGCCATGGGACTGGATGGCCAAGAAAAGAAGATACTGAACGGGTAAAATAGTATCTTCGAATGTCGGCATTCTTAAGGGTGACGGAGAAATCTACCAGAACGACATCATCTATTGACGAAGCCTGGTGAGCGTCTTTTAAATAATGCGAAGAAATAAATATTACACTATTCGACTGAGCTTGGTCGCAAGGAGTCTCGTAGCGTTGACGTGATGGCCCAATTGAAGAAATTTCGGAGTTGCTTATTGAACTGGTCAAGAACTTGACGGACATTTGCGAATTCGAGGGTTGATTCTGTGTAGCAATCCGAGTCAATCAAATAGCAGACCTCATCCGAGCCATCCTTCTTGGCTAAGCCTGCTCTGACACGGAGTATAGCACCCTCAACATTCAGGCTGCAACCAAACGTTAGGAACGCATCTGATAAATCGGACTCTGATAAATCTGTGGACACCAAGCAGCCTAGAACTGACGACTTGAGCAACTGATTCCAAGTGGTATCCCCAAGCCCTAACTCAGAACGGACAATCAGATTTTGATACCGAAGCCCAACCCTTGAGAACGATGCTGGAGAATAAATGCTATTGAATACTTCGAGCGCCTTGAAAAGGCGTTCTCTAAAATCCTCCCATCTAGTATAATTTAGAGTTGAAAGAGCGATCGAGTCACTGGCGAGCGTCAGCTTCCACTCTGCTGACTCATGAATGAACTCATAAGAAACAAATCTTTGATCAGCCTCTGATTGGACAATCGATAAATCCGCAGATGCTATGGTTACTGAATTGCCCTGTATGCAATTAATATTTGGATACTCATCTCGAATTGCGTCTTGAAGCTTATATGGGGCTTCGTACTCTATCCTTAGTATTTTCGGGAACTTCAGCTGACAAATGACCTCCACCAACGGGTTGGCGCTGTAAGTCACTCGTTGAGAATCGGGAAATCTCATGCTTAAGTGAGTGCTCGCTGCTGGATGACGGGTAGTATACATCGGCTTCTCGAAAAGTGCAAATCATATTTAGTGTGATTAAGCCAAGAGCTCTGGTATTCATAAATTGGCAACTTCATAAAATAACAATGACCCTTGCTTGGGGATAATGGTTGTCTTGAGGCCAAGCATGAAACCGATTTTGCTGTGCTTCGTGGCATATCAATCACTGCCCTTGCTAGCCCCCAAAAAAGCCTGCTTCGCCAGCGCGTTTAATACATCGGAGAACTTGGCTACCTCTCCCTTGCCAAGCCGTAGCCGATAGCGCCCCCAGCGCTTGTCGTAGTCCATGACATCCAACCCGGAGGCCTCAATGGTGGCTTCCGTCTCCTGGGATTGTGGAAGGCGCACCTCCACCCTCAAGGCATTCTTCTGCGGCCTGAACTGCACGAAATTGTTGGGCTGCCCATTGGTGGCCAGACCGATGTAGAACTTGTTGTATTTAAGCTCAAGACCAGGAGCGAACTCCGCCACCAGCTTCAGCACCTCATCGGCCATGGCCACGGTGGCCTTCGAACCCCGCGCCTCCCAATAGGAGCGATCGGTCACCTCCTGCACCTCCTCGTCCTCATCCACCAATCCGAAGCGAGCCTCATCCAGCACGGTGGTGAAGAGCAGTGAAACTGTGCCTGCGAGCTGCACCGCACTCATCTGGATCGCGATCAAGGGGATGGTGCCGTTGAATAGGGAAATCACATTGAGGAATCTGGCCGTGATCTCCTCCGCCACGATCACCGCCGTGTGCTCGTACTGGGGATAGCGCTTGCGCTCAATGTCCCAGTATTCGATCGTGCGGATGATGTGGGATTCATCCGTCTTGCCGAGCTGTACCTCCACCTCGTAGCGGTGGCTTGCCTCTGCGTCCTGGAGCAGCAGATCCAATCGGCCGGCCCTGGGCTGGATGCGCTCCTTGTCCTTGAGCACAACATCCCCCAACCCAAGGATCTGAGGGTTTTCAGCAATCCGGTCCTGCACCCATCGCTCGGTGAGCTCGGGGTGACTCTTGAGCGAGAGCTTGATGATCGGTTCGTATTTCATCTTTTCAGCTGCTCCATTAGCACCGCGAACTGAGCCTTGTACTCCTCCTGGCTGAGCTCCCCAGCCGCAAACCGCTGGGTAAGACGTTCCATTCCGGCCAGGATCACTTCATTAGTTTTCTCCACCACCGTCGCCTCGAAGTCCACGGAAGCGGCGCCTGTCTCCACTTGCTTGTCTTTGCTGAACAGCTTGCCCGCCCAGCCCAAGGCCTCGCCCACCTTCGCCCCGGCCCGACTGGCCACATCCCCAGCGGCGAATAGCGCCTGATCGAACGCGCCATCCTCCCGGCGGAACCGCTTGGCCAATGCGGGCAACTCTTCGAGCAGATGATCCTGGCCGAGGGCCTCCAGCAGCCGAGCCAGCACCTCCTGCTCAGCGTTCTGTAGCTCGCCATCGGCCGCCACAATCAGGCAAAACACCAGGGCAACCGATTCTCGGTTGGCGGGCTCCTGGATCGAACGCAACGCCGCGCAGGCCCCATCGAGATCGGCGTTCACCTTCTCGGCCAGCCGCTGCAGCTCTTCCTCCGGCAAGGCCAACTGCTTGAGGAAGGTGAGATACACCTCCCGTTCCTTGTCGTCGAAGTTCCTGTCGGCCAGAGCTAAGGCCATCAGGCCTTCGAGCACCGCCACCTCCGCCTGTTCGTTGCGGCCGATGTGCCCCTGCAGCCGCCGGGTTTCCTCCCGCAATGCCGCCGAAACCCGCACACCATGGCTCACCCGCGCTCCCATCACCCGTGTGGTGGCGTAGTTCCAACCCGCGGAGATCCCCACCCCAACGATCGGCACGGCCGTCTTGAGGATTGCCTTCTGGGTCACCTGCTTGGCGATCCTGGGGCCGAGCACCGAGCTCGCCGCGGCCTGTATCAGCGGGGTGTTGCCATGGATCAGGCGGAACAGCTGAGCCCTGGCCACCTCCGGCCCCAAGGCCTTGAGGCCCAGCCCGCCCACCTCCGCCGCCTTCACCCCATAGACCACCGCAAACAGCCGGGTGAGCTCCTCCGGGTCATCGGCAGCAAGGGGGATGTCGTAGACGAGGTGCAGATCGAACGCCAACCGCAGTTGCAGGCGCACGGTGAAGAACACCTCCGCCATCACTGCCGTGATCGCAGCCGGCAAGCCCACACCTGCTGTGAGCACCGCAGCACTGGCCGTGGCCCCCGAAAGCCCGCCGGCAACAGCGGCGTACTTCTCGGCCAGCTCGCAGAGCTTGCCGGCAACCGCATCGGTGGGCAGGCCCGGATACTTGCCCCGCAGGTAGGCGGCCCCGCCCAGCTCCATCACCTTGCGCTCGTAGCTGCTCAGGCAGCTCTTGAGGAACTTGTTGAACCAGCTGCCGTCCTTGATCGCCTGGACCCCGAAGGCCTGGACGGTTTCCTTCAGATCCGCGATCTCCTGCAGGATGCCGGCCTTGATTGCCTCGGCGTCATAGCCACCACCGCCCTCGGCAGCTGGGTTGGAGTCGACCAAGGGGATTGGGCAAGTCGAGGTTCTTATAGTCGCAATCCAGTCCAATCGGTCGATTTCGCTTAGACCCTTGGCCCAATGGCGCACGGCCAAGGTTGATCCCGCTTCCCCCGGCGGGCCGCGGCCGTGAAGGAGTGCTTTCACGGCGTCAGATCCCCCCTCGCCTGGTTCCTCTGACAGGTTTTCAGGGGAGACTTCATCGGGTACGTGTAGGCCAGCATGGGTGCTGACTTCCTGGTCATCGACACCGAAGGGTCGCCCATCCTGCGTGAGGTGGCCGTGGTCGATGCCCGCGGGGAGCTGCTGCTCGAGGCCTTCACCCCTGATCAGGGCGACTGCTACCACAGCAATGATCTGGTGCGGCCTCTGCCCGATCTGCTTCGCGAGCTCCGCTTGCTCTTGCGCGGCCGCCAGCTGGTGGCCCATAACGCCGGACACGACCGCACCGTTCTGAGCGCCAGCTTCGAGGCCTGCGGCCTTACCCCGCCGGTGCTCGACTGGTTGTGCACGGTGGCGATGGCCCAGCAACTGCACCCGCGCCTGGAGTCCTATTCCCTCGGATCCCTCTGCGATCAGCTGGGCGTCGGCAGCGAACCCTTCAGTCCTGACGCGGCTCACCAGGCCGCCTACGACGCGCGCTTCACCCAGCGGCTGTTCCGCCACCTGCAGCGCGATCAACTATGTCGCCGCCTGGCGCAGGCGGCTAACCCCTTCAGCAGCTCGAGGGTCGACACCCCCTTCCAGCACTTCGCCGATGAGCGGCAAGTCAACAGCACTGCCTTCGCTCGACTCTCCGCCGTGCTGCGCAGTGTGGGCGCCGATGCCAACCACCAATCCCAAGGGGCCGTGCTGATCGGTGAACCAGGTGCGGGCAAGACCCACCTGGTGATGCGGTTGGCCGAGGAGGTGCTCTCCAGCAACCGCCTCCTCTTCATCCGCCAGCCAACCCAGGCGGCCAGCGTTCTCTTCCACGTTTATTCCCGCACCCTGGAATCGCTGGTGGAACGGGTGGGGGAAGGACCCCACAGCCAGCTGGACCTTCTGCTGATCCGCTCGATCCGCAGGATTGTCGCTGCAGGCGGCGCCACCACCGAACGGGATCGCGAGATCCTCAGCGCCCTCGAGGCCGAAGACCTCGGACGCCTGGGGCAGGAGGGCAGCGATGCCCGCCGCCAGCGTTGGGAGCGCATCGAGGCCTGCCTGTTGCGCTGGTGGGCTGATCACCATTCCGCCTCGGGCTTCGGGCGGCAGATCCTCCAGGGTCTGCTGCGCTTTTGCCGCTACAGCGAACCTCGGCGCCGCGAGAGCTGCCGTCGCTGGCTGGCCACCGGCGAGCATGAGCCGGTAGACCGAGAGCTGGAGGGCCTCAGCCCCTGGAATGACGAGCAGCTGCGGGAGGAATTTTCGCTCCAGGCCCTGAGGGTGATCGGACTGCTCTGTTGCCTCGACCAGCCCTTGATCTTGGTGTTCGACCAACTGGAGGGGCTGTGGCTGGAGGGCAACCGCCCCGTGCTGCTGCGGTTCGGGGAGGTGATCAAGGAGCTGTTCACGCATGTGCCCCATGCCCTGGTGCTGGTCACACTCTTCCCGGATCGCTGGCAGCAGTTCCAGGCCGATTTCGACGGCAGCATCACCGGCAGGGTCGCCCAGCATGTGATCCAGCTGGAACAGCCCCGGCCCGATCAATTTGAGGCCATCTTGGATCTGCGGCTCGAGCCGCTGGAGGCCAGCTCCTTGGAGCTTTTCTCCATCGACGAGCTCACGTCACTCGTGCGGCAACCGTCGATTCGGAGCTGCCTCAACCGCGCCGGTGCCCTGTTTGAACACCGCGTTCGCGGCATTCCGCTGCCCCCCTTGGCACCTGCGTCGGCTGTGCCCACCCGTGAGCAGCATGGATTCGCCCTGAATCAGCGTTTACTGGGCCTGGAGCAACAGTTGACCCTGATCCTGCATCGGCTGGATGCCCTGGAGGGACAACAGGCATCCCAGGACGTTGCAACTTCTGATGCCCTTGCCCCCCAGCTCGTACCCCAGCGGATGGAGCCCGAGGACGTGATGGATGCCGAGGTGCGGCTGGTACCCGTAACGGGCTCAACCGCACCCTCGATCGATGACACCGACTTCACCTACGAGTCGCTTTTCCTCCGCTACCACCAGGCGTCCCTCCAGACCCTCCGCCAGCGCTGGGAGCACCCTCAGATCATTGACGAGTCCGACGATGCCGGCAAGCTCAGACAGATCTGCCTGGGCTATCAGCAGATGCGGCCCCTTCGGGTGGGCGCACTGCGACTGGGAAACAAGCGGGTTCCCGACAACCTGCTGATCGAGGGAACCGGCCCGTCGCGCTGCATTGCCTTTTTGCATGTGGCCAATGGCACGTCAGTCAATGCCCGACTGCGCAATCTCAACCAATTGGTGCTGCAACACCGCCAGGTGCAGTTCATCCTGATGCGTGATACCTCAGCGCCAGCGATTCGATCGCGCCAGGCCAGCGAGGCCCTCAAGGCCTTCGAGAACGGCAGTGGTGATGGGAAGAAACGCACCTTCTGGCGCCCGCTTGATCTCCAACGCCGCGTGGCCCTTGAGCTTGTCCATCAGCTGGTGAGCGACATTCTCAACCGTGAACTGGATCTGCCCCTTCAGGAAGGGCTCGATCTATTGGCCCGCCATGAGCCGCAGAACTGGGTGGTGAAGCTGCTCCACCCTGCCTGACCACGGCCAGGGATTCAGGCCGAAGGCTCCGGCATGATGCCATTCACCTCAAACTGCCCCCGCTGGAAGTGCCACACGCTGTTGTCGTCCAGACATCGGAAGGCCACTTCCACTGCACTGCTCTCCACCTGCACATCCACCTGATCAAAGGGTGTGCTCTGAAACACGCAACAGCTGATCGCGCCAAATTGCACCACCTCGTCATCGCTGCGGGCCGAGTGGTATTCAAAGGCCTCAACTCCGGCCTCACGCATCCGCTGGCCCGTGGCCTGGGCAAACCGGGTATCTACGGGATCACGCAAGCAACGCTGCAGTGCTTTTGAGCGTTGGTGTTGCAGCTGCAGTCCAAGCTCCGTGCTCACGTCCACGTGGAACAAGGTTTTGCGCATCGCCGCGCTTCGCGGAAATGGCCGTTCAGGACCGCCTTGAAATACCAGCTCGTAGTAGGCCCCCTCCAGGAGGCAACCCAAGCGTGATCGTGAGCCATAGAACAGGCCCCGTTCCCTGGGCCTGGAAAAGCGCGACCCGTAGGGTTTCGGATAGCGGAACGGAGTAAGCAGCAGCCGATGCCGCACGGGACATTCTTCCGCATCCGGCAGCTCCGGTTTGCTGGACTCAAGAAATTCCTCCAACCGGGCCTGCTCATCCAGGCTGTCGGTTATGCGCCGCGTGGCCTGAGCACCCTGCTGTTCCACCAGCCGCATCACCACACCATCCAGTCGAGCGCTGGTCGTTAGATCAACCTGTGGCGCCGGGCTCACGGCCGACCGCGCATCGCGTCGAGATACTGCACCATTTCCACCAACTGCACCGGATTCTGTAGTTGCTGCCGGGGGATCCCTCTGGTGTGGCGGTTGGCTGTATCCAGCCAATGCCTCATCAAGGTCGTGTCGTCGCCCACCAGGGCGGACAGGCTGCGATGCAGACGCAGCACCAGGGCAATCATCTGTCGGGTGTGGGGATCGATGCGACCCTGAGCCCGGTTTTGCTCGAAGAACGTGCGGCTCTTGCCGATCGCCTGCGCTGTTTCCTGGGCCGTCAGGCCCAGCTCCTCGCCGGCTCGCTGCAACGCCTTGCGCAGCAGGACGTTCTCGTTGACGCTGCTGGTGGTTTCGCTGGGCTTGGTCTGAACGGCCACTTGCCTTCTCCTTCGTCGTCCCAGTATGCCTCAGTCGCGGCAAACTGGAACTACTTGCCTCGATTGAGTCACTCAGTAGCGGCCGGAGGCCCGCGCTTCTCCGGCGTCTGACCTGGGCTGAATCGTTCAAACCGCTTGGCAGACCAGCGATCTCCCTTAGCCTGTTCCTGCAGCTCGGCCCAGCAACTTGCTCCCCTCGGTTGTCGCCAGCGAGCTGGAGCAGGTCGCCTGCGATGCGATCCGCACTGCCTTTCACCCCACCACGCCGGGCTTCAAGGGGCTGATCGATCGATTCCTTGCCGATCGGGAGCGCATCCTCAAAGGCCCCTACGTGTCGGTGGCGCTGCCCTTCCACCAGGGCTCCGGCCGCGATTGGTTCCCTCAGATACCGCTGCCCTTCCCGCCCTACCGCCACCAGGAGAAAGCCTTCGATCGGCTGCTGCCCGGAACGCCCCGCAACACGCTCGTGGCCACCGGTACGGGCTCAGGCAAAACCGAGTGCTTCCTGCTGCCCGTGCTGGAGCACTGCCGCCTGCAACACGCCCAGGGCCAGCGGGGCATCAAGGCGATCCTCATCTATCCGATGAACGCCCTGGCCACCGACCAGGCGCGTCGCATCGCTGATCTGATCCACACCATTCCCGCCCTGGCTGGGCTCCGCTCTGGTCTCTACATCGGCGCGTCCGACGAAGCCCCCACCGCGGCGATGAGCGCCACCAGCGTGATCACCGACAAGGACGCCCTGCACAAGGCTCCGCCCGACATCCTGCTCACCAACTACAAGCAGCTCGACTACCTGTTGCTACAGCCGCACGTGCAGAGCCTGTGGCAGCACAACGGCAAGCTGTCGGATGGAACCAGCGTTCTTCGCTACCTGGTGGTAGATGAGTTCCACACCTTCGACGGCGCCCAGGGCACTGATCTGGCCTGCCTGATTCGCCGCCTGCGTGATCGCCTCCATTGCCCGGGCGACGAGCTGGTGTGCGTCGGTACTTCCGCCACCCTGGGTGGCCCCGAATCGCGGGGTGCGATGCGCGACTACGCCGGGCAGATCTTCGCCAGCTGCTTCGAACCGGATTCGTTGATTGAGGAGGAACGGCTCAGCCCAGAGGAGTTCTTCACCATCCATACGGCCTTTGGCGAGGAGGGCCTCTTCGCCCTACCTCTGCCTGGACTCGAGGCGATGGAGGCCTTGGATCCTGAACACGCCAGCAGCGCCGACGCCTACATCCAGAAGCAGGCGGAGCTCTGGTTGGCCGACACCCTGCTGGCGCCCCCAGGTGATGACGTAGCCGATGAGGGATGGCGCCTCGCACTGGGGCTGCGTCTTGGCACCCTGCCTGCGGTACACAACCTGGTGCGCCAGGCCGCCACCACCTGTTCCATCGAGGAGCTGCTGGTGCGGTTCTCCCGACAGCTCGGCCTTGGGGATCGCTTTCCCCTGCCCTACAGGGTGCTGCTGCTGGAAAGCCTGCTGGCTTTGCTGGCCCATGCCCGCCGCACCACCGACAAGCTCGATGGCACGCCCGTGGTGGTGCCCTGGCTGAACCTGCGGGTGCAGCTGTGGCTGCGGGAGCTCAAGCGCATGGTGGCTTCGGTGGAGGCTGAGCCCCAGTTGCTCCATTCCGACGACCTGGCCGGCAAGGAAAGCGGCGCCCATCTGCCAGTGGTGCACTGCCGGGACTGTGGTGCCACTGCCTGGAGCTCCACCCTGCTGAACCAAGGCAGCCAGCGCCTCGACCGTGCCGGGAACCTGCGGGCGTTCTACAAGGCCTACTTCTCCGGCCAGAGCGAGGTTCGTTACCTCTTCCCCCAGCAGCCCTTCCAACCTGGCGCCCCTCAGCCTGACGCCTCACCAGAAGCGGCCAGCCTCAAGGTGCTCTGTGCCGACTGCCTCTCGTTCCACGCCCCCAAAGACCTCAAGGACGTTTGCACCAACTGCCAGAGCCGGGAGCTGCTGCTGGTGGACATGCCCGATTGCGGCTACCTCGATGAGAACAACCATCCCCGCATCAGCCGCGACTGCCCCTACTGCAACGCCCAGAAGGGCCTGCTGTTGGTGGGTACCTCGGCCGCCAACCTCACCAGCACCTGGAGCGCCTCACTCTTTGCCTCCTCCTTCAACGGCGACAAGAAGCTGCTGGCCTTCTCTGATTCAGTGCAGGACGCCGCCCATCGCGCCGGCTTCATCGCCGCCCGCGCCTACCGCACCTCCTTCCGCACCGCCCTCACCCACACCCTGCAGGAAACCGGGCCTCTGCCCCTCGACCAGCTGCAGGACCAGCTGATCAGCCACTGGCAGCTTGAACTGCCGAACCCAGTGGACTTCGCCGCCACCTTCTTGCCGGCAGATCTCGAATGGCTGAGGGAGTGGGATGAGCTGCAAAACCAGGACAAACCAGTCCTGGGGGCCGAAAGCTTCCTGGTGCGCACCGTCTGCGAACGCCTGCGCTGGGAGGTGGCCGCTGAATTCGGCTACCGCTCCCGCCTCGGCTCCTCTGTGGAGCAGGCAGGGTCGCTCGCGGCTGGCGTGGATCCAGCCCGCATCCAGGCCCTACTGGCTCCTCTGCTCACCCGCCTGCAGAACGAGGTGGATCCCCTGCGCCATGCCCGGATCGGGCAGTTGCAACAGCTGGTGGTGGGTCTGCTGCATCAGCTGCGCCAACGCGGCGCAATCGCCGTTCCCGAGCTGGTGGGCCTGGATGACAAAGGGTCTGAGTACCTCAGTAGCGGAGCGGAGAACACCTTCAAGTTCAACCAGATCTTTCACACCCCCAAATTCGGTCACTCGTCTACCCGGCCGATCTTCCTCACCAGCCACCGTGGCAAGGGCAGCTTCCAGCAGCTGGTGCGCGAGAAGGGTCACCCCACATGGAGCCAGCACTGGTTGACGCGCACGTTGGAGGCCAGCGCACTCCTCGACGCCGAACAACAGAAGGAAGCCTTGAATGCCGTTGTGGCCGCACTGACCGAAGCCGGCCTGCTGCAGGAGTTTGTTGGAGGCCGCGGAGAACGCATCTGGGCGATTCCGCGCCAGGTGCTGCTGGTCTCTGCCCAGCCCCAGCTGGTGCGCTGTGGGTGCTGCGGCGATGGGCAGAGCGTGCTCACCGAACAGCTCCCTGTCTGGGATGGCTTGTCCTGCCTGGTTCGCCACTGCCCGGGCCACTACCGCCTTGATCCCCGCGCTGGCCTGCCCCTTTACCGCCGCCTCTATGAGCGCGGTGAGGTGCATCGCATCGTGGCCCGCGAGCACACCGGCCTGCTGGCGCGTCCGGATCGTGAGCGGCTCGAAACCCAGTTCATCCGCGGCAAGTACCGCAGCGATCCCAACCTGCTATCCGCCACCTCCACCCTGGAGATGGGCATCAACATCGGTGATCTCTCCACTGTGCTGCTGGCCTCTGTGCCACCGGAACCTGCCAACTATCTCCAGCGCATCGGCCGCGCCGGCCGCCGCGATGGCAATGCCGTGGTCGGCACCATCGTCACCGGCACCGCCCACGACCTTTACTTCTTCACCGATCCCCGCGAGATGCTGCAGGGGCAGGTCAGTCCCCCCGGCTGCTATCTCGACGCCGCCGCCATACTCAAGCGCCAGTTGCTGGCCTACACGATCGATCGCTGGGTGCAGAGCGGCATTACCGCAGAGGCGCTGCCCCGCAAGCTCAAGCCCGTCCTCGATGCAGTCGAGCAGGCCGGCCGGGAATCCACCATCCCCGACGCCTTCCCCTACTCATGGCTGCGCTGGTGCAGCACCGAACAGACGGCCCTGCTTGATCGTTTCCTCGGGTTCTTCGATGAACAGCTGCAGAAGCCCAGCCGTCAGGAACTGAGGGCCTATTTCCTCAGCTCCCCCGACGCTGACGAGTCCGGTGCCTTCGCTGCGGCCTACGCCAGGGGCCTGATCGGGCGGCTCGAGGAGCTGATCTCCGAGCGCAAGCGCCTGCGCAGCGAGGCCACCAAACTCCGTGAGCGCTTCAACAAGCTCGCCGCCATCCCGGATACCTCCCTGCTGGCGCAGCAGCGGGAAGACAAAGACTCGATCCGGCGCGAGCAGATCGCCTACAACCAACTGCGCAAGGATCTTGATGGCCGCCCCCTGCTGGCCATGCTCACCGACGAGGGCTTCCTACCCAACTACGCCTTCCCGGAAGCCGGCGTCACCCTGAAGTCGGTGCTCTGGCGCCGCCTGCCCGCCCGCGGCGGTGTTGCCCGTCGCACTGAGGAGCTGCCAACCCTCAGCTACGAGCGGCCAGCCAACGTGGCCATCCGTGAACTGGTGCCCGATGGCCAGTTCTATGCCCAGGGACGGCGGGTGAAGGTGGATCAGATCGATCCCAACCTCAACAAATCGGAGCGCTGGCGGTTCTGCCCCTCCTGCTCCTTCGCCTGCCGCGAAACCGACGACGACTACAACCGCAAGGAATGCCCCCGCTGCGGCCAGAGCGGCTACGCCGACCATGGCCAGATCAAGGAGATGACCCGCCTGCGCCAGGTGCAGGCCACCACAGAAGACGCCCGCAGCCGCTTTGGGGACGACACCGATGAGCGCAACCCGCTCTTCTTCCACCGCGAACTGCTAATCCTTCCCGATCTGGCCCGACGCGAGATCTCCCTGGTCGTAGACGACGAGGAATTCCCCTTCGGCGCTGAATACCTGGCCAGCACCACCTTCCGCGAGATCAACTTCGGGGAGCTCACCCCTATTGGTGCAACGCACAACATCGCCGGCAAGGGGCTACGGGTGAGGGGCTTCGAGCTCTGCCGCAGCTGCGGCAAGGTGCAGCGCGGTCCTGCCAAGGCCTCCAACCACACCTGGGCTTGTACCTACCGCGAGAAGCCCGACAACGCTCAACTCCGCAATCTCCTGTTCATGTACCGGGAGTTCAGCTCCGAGGCGGTGCGCTTCCTTTTGCCCGGTGCCAGCTTCTGGGATGAGGAGGGCCAGCCCTCCTTCGTGGGTGCGTTGCATCTGGGCCTACGCCATCGCTTCGGCGGGAAGGTGGACCACCTGCGCTCTGCACTTGGGGAAGAACCCCAGCCCGGTAGCCAGCAACGCAAAACCTTCCTCTATCTCTTTGATTCCGTCCCAGGCGGCACGGGCTACGTACGCCAGTTGATGGAGCAGGGCGGCAAGGATCTGCGCGAGGTGTTCCAGGGCTCGCTCGCGGCTCTGCAGGCCTGCCCCTGCAGCGATGGCTGCTACCGCTGCATCTTCATGTACCGCCAGCGCTTTGATCGCGAACGCACGAGCAAACGCCGCGCCCTTGAGCAGCTGCAGGCGATCCTGCGTCGCTGGGGTGACCTCAAGGCCACCGACTGCAGCCTTTCGGAGATCACGATCAACAGCCGGGCCGAAAGCGAACTGGAGCTGAGGTTCCTCGAGGCCCTTCGCACAGGTAAGGGTGCCCCTGATGGCCTGCCGGTTGTGCTCAAGCAGGACGTGATCCATGGCCGCATCGGCTATCTCCTCAAGATCGGCAGCGGGCCGTCGGCCACCACCTGGAAGGTGGAGCAGCAAGTGCCCCTGGGTGAGGGCGAGGGCGTAGCGGAGTTCTCCCGAGCTGACTTCCTGCTCACCCCAACCGCAGGCGGAAAGCCGATCGCCATCTACACCGATGGCTGGGAGTTTCACCGCGGCCGCCTCGCCGATGACGCCCGCCAACGTATGGCCCTGCAGCGCAGCGGCCGTTATCTGGTGTGGTCGCTCAGCTGGACCGACGTGGTTGAGAAGCTTCCCAGCGCCCAGATTCCGCTCGAACCCAATGGATTGGCGGTTGGCGTAGTGCCGGCCTTTGCCACCTGCCCCGAGACCTTCACCGATCGCTGGTGGCCTGAGACTCTGCTCCAGAACCTTTCTCAGCCACCACTGCTGATGCCCCGCGAAGCGCAGGGAGCGAACAGCTTGCAGCTGCTGATGGCCTATCTAGCCAACCCTTCGGAGAGCCTGTGGCAGGGGCTGGCGCAGCTGTTCTGCCTGGCCCAGGGCAGTGCGGCCCCGCTCGACTCCCCTTTAATCCAGGATGCCGTGGCTGAGCTTGCCCTGGCTGAGCACTTGGCCGAGTGGCAAGGCAATGAGCCCGGTCGTCGGCTGGGCCAGTTCCTGGCCATTGCCCCTGGCCTGCGTGCACTGAACCTGCTGGATCAAGCGCGCCATGGCAGCCGGCACCCTGCTGCCAGCTTCCGCACCATCCACTTCGATCCCGAACCCGCCGACTCGGATCAGCAGCAGCAGACCGCCTGGCAGGAGTGGCTACGTCAAGGCAACCTCTTCCAGTTCCTGCCCCACATGCTGCTCATCACCCCCGGCTGGTCCGGAGCGGAACAAACCGCCGCTGTGGATCCCCCCACCGTGTGGGTGGCTGGACTGACAGGAGCGAACGGCAGAGGAGGTGCCGTAGCCAGCAACCCCGAGCTGCAGCGCCAATGGGATCAGGCTCTCGATCTGGCGGAACCTGCATCAAGGCCTGTTCTCGAGAAGCTGCGGGATCTGCTCCTGCAAGAGAAAATCACCTTCCCGGATCTCGGCTACGAGCTGGAGGGAGCGAGGGGAGACGTTGCTGGACCGATGGCCGATCTGGCCTGGCCCCAACAGCGCCTGGCCCTGCTGCTGGAGTCAGGAGACCAACCCGCTTTTGAGGCCGCTGGCTGGCAATGCTGGCTGGCTGAGGACCCACCCGATGAGACGGCCAGCGCATTGCTCGAACGACTCCAGACCTGCCCCGCCCCTCTCCCCCGATGAGCGAACCCCGCATCACCGTTGCCCTTTCCACCGGCTTTCTTAAGGCCCTCAACCAGTTGCCGGAGAAGGCCCGCGGCAAGGTGGCGGCGTTCATCTCGAAGTTTCGGGACAACCCCCGCAGCCCTGGCCTCAACTACGAGCGCATCGAGGGCGGCAAGGACCCAATGATCCGCTCGATCCGGGTCGATCAGGACATCCGCTGCATCCTGCGGGCACCCGAACAGGGGGACACCTACGTTCTGCTCTGGATCGATAAGCACGACGATGCTTACGACTGGGCCCGGCGCAAGACCTGCCACGTCAACCGGGTCTCCGGTGCCCTGCAGATCGTCGATGTGGAGGCGGCCGAAAGCGCCGTGGAGGGTGCGACCGCAGCGGCTTACACCGAAGCCACCACAGCAGCTCTGAGTGCTATTTCCAGCAAGGAAAGTCTGACCAACGCAGAGCTGGCTTCGTTGTTCGCTCATTGCGACGATGACCAGCTCATGCTGCTCGGCGTTCCCGAAGCTCTTCTACCGGCCGTACGTGCTGTCCAGAGCGAGGAGGCCCTGGCGCGGCTGATCGAATGGGTGCCACAGGATTGCGTCGATGGCCTGATCCTGCTGGCCGAGGGAAAGCCAATCGAGGCCGTGATCGAGGAGCTGGAGCGCCAGCGGCCCGCCCACATCGACCCCGAGGATGTGGCCACGGCATTGGCCACACCTGAGAGCCAGGCGGAGTTTCTCGTCATCACCGACGATGACGAGCTGGAGGCCATGCTCTCGGCCCCGCTCGAGCAGTGGCGGGTGTTCCTGCATCCCAGCCAGCGGCGACTAGTGAATCGCGAGTGGAACGGCCCTGTGCGGGTACTCGGTGGAGCCGGCACGGGCAAGACGGTGGTGGCCATGCATCGCGCCCGCTGGCTGGCCAATCGCTTACTCGCCTCTGGTGCCCCGGGCCAGGTGCTGTTCACCACGTTCACCCGCAACCTCGCTACCGACATCCGCAGCAACCTCGCCAAGATCTGCAGCCCGGAAGAGCTCCGGCGCATCGAGGTCATCCACCTTGATGGTTGGGTGATGAACTTTCTCAAGAATCAGGGACTTCAGGTACGGGTCTTCAACGACGAAGCCCGTGATGCCTGCTGGAGTCTCGCCATGGATGTGGCTGACCCCGCCATAGGTCTGGAGGAGCGTTTCTACCGGGAGGAATGGAAGGACGTGGTGCTAGCCAATGGCTGCCGCTCCCGCGACGACTACCTCGTAGCAAGGAGGATTGGCCGCGGCACCCGCTTGAGCAAACAGCAGCGTGCTCAGATCTGGCCGGTGTTTGATGCCCTGCGCGCTGAGTTTCGGCAGCGCGGGCTCTGGGAACCGGAAGAGGCCAAAACCGCAGCAGCGGATCTGCTGCGCAATGCCGACCATGCAGGGCGCTATGTGGCGGTGGTGGTTGATGAGGCCCAGGACCTCGATGTCGCCTCGTTCTCACTGATCCGGGTCTTGGCAGGCGAGCCCCATGCCAACGACCTCTTCATCGTGGGCGATCCCCATCAGCGCATCTACGGCAGACCGATCGTGCTCGGACGCTGCGGCATCGATGTGCGCGGCCGCTCCCGCAAGCTGCGGATCAACTACCGCACCACCGAGGAGACCCGCGCCTGGGCAACTGCTGTGTTGGAGGGGATCGACTTTGATGACCTTGATGGTGGCAACGACCCCAGCAGCGATTACCGCTCGCTGCTCCACGGCGAGAAGCCCGTGCTCAGGGGGTTCGAGGACCCCGCTGATGAACAGCGCTTTCTACGGGACGCCCTCACCCAGCTCTGCGGGGTCGATGGCAACCTTGCCTCCACCTGCGTCACCCTGCGGACCAGGTCAGGCCGAGACCGTGTCGCCCAGGCCCTGGAAAAGGCTGGGTTCTCCGTTCGGCTGATTGAGGCCAATGAAGCCGATGACCCCAGCGATCCGGCCCTGCGCGTCGCCACGATGCATCGCGTCAAAGGGTTGGAATTCGATCAGGTCTTCATCCCCGAGCTCACGGTCGAACAGATGCCCTACCGCGTTGAACTGAACCGACGGCCGGATCAGGTTTCGCGGGAGCTGTTTGAACAGCAGGAGCGGTCGCTTCTCCATGTCGCAGCGACCCGAGCAAAGAAGAGGGTGATCGTGACCTACAGCGGTAAGCCATCGTCCTTTTTGACGCCCGGAGGCTGAGCCACGGGAGCAGAGCTAGCAGCATTCAGGCGAGATCTGCTTCGCCTTCTGGCTCAGGCTGCCCAGGCACCTCCAGACAGATCAGATCCGCCGCCTGACTCGCCTCGCTGAGCATCTGGAACAGCACCCTGGGCGGTTCCTTGAGCAGCTCGATCCAGTGGCCGAGATAGGCGGCATGGCTATCGATCTCGCTGCCGATCACCCAGCAGCACAGCCCCCAGCTCAGCGACCAGCTCAGCGACCAGCTCCTCACGGGCATAGCGCGGCTTCCCGAAGACACCGCTCAGATCCCGCTTCAGGCGGGACTCATGGCCAGTGGAGTGGATCTTCTCATGGGCCCAGGTGACGCCGAACGCCGTCGGTGAGTGGAAGCTGGCGCGATCGGGCAGCTGGATCCGATTGATGGCGGGCAGATAGCAGGCCCGATCACCCCCGAGGCTGACCGGCACCGGTACCTGACGGAGCGAGTGGGATTGCCCCAAAGGTAGGCACTACGTCAATCTGATCACCGGTCGCTGCTGCAGGGCTTCCAAGGCCGAGATTTTGGTTCGGGGTTGACCTAGAGGAGTTGATCCTTGAGTTCTTCGTCCTCATAGGAGAGCAGTGGTTCGCAGATCAGATTCAGTGTTGGCGCAGGTAAGTCAGATCGTTCTCCAGCCCTATTGATTGCAGCAGCGGTTTTGCCAATGCAATCGAGCAATGGGCCGCTGATCGGTGCTAGTTCATGGCAATACGAGGCGATGGTGGTCCAGACGTTTTGTTCGTTGGAAGTCATAGGAAGGATGAGCACAGTTGAGATGCAGAGATCTTTTATGATGGGTGTGTGAGGTGGTTTGGACAGGGGAATACAGCCTGATGGATTGAGCCGTTGAGGGGTCCGATCGCTTTGGCGGTTCTGTGCGTACCGGCATAGATCGGGCTTGGGGGGCCCCACAGGGGCTCTACTGCTGGGAGCGAGGTGACCCCACTTGCTGAGACGAGGGGCAGACAGTTGCTGTCCCCTCCTGCTCGCCCCCTTTTGCTACTCCGGTGTTGAGGAGAAGCTCGGGCGAAAGACCGAAAGAAGCGAATGCCCCCAATGGATTGCTCCACAGGAGATGCCAGCATTAGGAGGCACCGGTGGTCATCGCAGCCCGCTGGTGTGGACAAAACGGGCAAGGAGGTCAGAGACCTTGCCCATTTTTTCGTCTGCTTTCTTCTGATCCCGTCTGTATCCAGCCGCAGGCCCTCAGCTGCGGGTCGCCGCCAGCGCCAGTTCATGCGCCTGGGTGAGGGTGGCGGCGGCTTTACCAAACCACAGCCCCTCCAGGCGTTGACGGGCGGCTTCGATCGGATCTCTCGAGCGGCCAGCGTCATGGGAGAGGTATTCGGTCACCGCCTGATACGCACCCCACATCGAGCCCTGCACGCCGGGGATGTCACTGCCGATGGCCTGGCCGTCGAACTTGGCGGACAGACCCTCCCAGGCGGGAAGATCCTCCAGCCGCCTGGGCCGGCTGGTTGTCGCATCGCCCCGGCGGTCATTGATCGCTCCCCGCAGCTGATCAGCGAACAGGGTCTCGACATAACTGCGGAACTGCTCAGCCGTGCAGGGGGCGGCGGCCATGGCCCGCAGTTCGGCCAGTCCTCCGCTGAATTGCTGCCTCTGCAGGTCGATCAGCTCAGGCAGCCGGCTGATCAAGGCATTGGCATTACGGGTGTGGCGGATGCGGCAGCCCTGCTGGCGCCGGCTACTCGCTGAGGCAAGCCCCAGGGCAGCAGAGAGCGTGTTCTTGCAGACCACACGGATGGGGGAGAAGAACACGGAGAAGGCGATCGTGCCGTCATGGCTCGTGCAGCCGACCAGGTACTGATTCACCGGATCACCAGGGAGCACCTCCCCTTCTGATTGGCGCACCCTTGCGGTGAACGTCACCTTGCGGCCGCCGGCCAGGACGCAGACCGCATCCATGACCGCATCGCTATGGAGGGCCTCGGCGACCCGGATCAACTGTTCGTTTTGCACCACCTCGTAGGTGGCATTCATCACCGAGAGGGTTGTGGCGGTATCGGTCCTTGTAATCGCCTGGTAGCCATCGATGGGCTGCATGTCGGCGTCATAGACGGGGCGGCCGGCGAGCTGGAAGTCGGCGCCACCGAGGCGGAAGGCTTCCCGCGCCGGCAGGGTGCCGTCAAGGACAAGGCCCAGGCGGTGCCAGGCGGGCTGGCTGTTGAGGAAGACACCGGAGTGGAAATCGTGGGACATGAGATTCACAGCTGCGGCGCGGAGGCCGCCAGAGAGGACAAAAAAGCCGGCCTCGCGGGGAGACCGGCAACTGCTGGGGCGGGGCTCACACCCGCCTGCCCGTTTGAACGGATCAGCTGGAGGAGGGGGATGGGTTGAGCAGCCGGAGGCGATCGACCACCAGCCGCAGGCCGCAGTGGTTCCCGCACAGCCGTCCGGAGGCCGACAGCCGCATGCCGGGGGTGGCGTTGTCACTGAGTTCCTGCGCCTGCTTCCCCCAGACCTCGATCAGCACTGAGAAGCCACCGGCGGACTCTTCGTGCCAGCGGGGGGTGACGCCGGGGACCAGCAGGAGCAGCTCGGCGCGGACGGCGCCGCAGTCAAAGCAGGTCAGCTGCACCGGCAGGGGGGCGGTGCCCGTCAGCACGGTGACATTCATGGCCTGTGGGCTCCATTGGGGCAGCAGGTGGGGGAATCGAGGAAGGAGAAGGCGTCATCCAGGTCCTTGTGGCTCGGAGGGGGCAAGCTGGCGGCTTCCCGGCTGAGGGGTCCGGCGCTTTCAGGCTCAGGGGTAGGGGTGACTCGGAGCTGGAGGCCGCTGAGCTCGCCATTGCGATGCCACGCCATCTGGCGGCCCATGCTCTGGAGGAACAGGATTCCGGAGAGGACGTCATCGTCTTGATGGAGGAGGCCGATCGGAGGGAAGACGGAACCATCGGGGCGGCGAATGGTGATCTCGCTGTGGAAATGCATGAAAAAAGCCTGCGCAGCAGGCGGTGGAGGGGATTGAGAGGGAGGCAGGTGATTAACCAGCTGGAGGCGGTGGAGCTGGAGGTGGTGGAGCTGGAGGTGGTGGATCGGCAGGCAGGGACCAGACCGCTTGCTGGAAAGCAGGCACGTCAACGTCAGTGCCCTGGTCCGTTCTCGGGAAAACAGAACCGCAGGGCTTCAGCGGCCTCATCGAATGGCGGGGAGACATCCAGCCAGGGAGAGCGAATGCGGGCAAAGGCAGCGGCCGGGAAGTAGCGCAAGAGGCTGGAGTAGGAGGCACCTCGGAGGTGCTCTGCTGGCAACACCAGAGCGGCGGTGGCGTTGCCGCTGCGGGCACAGCGGAAGCGGACCTTGCAGTAACCGCTCATGGCTTCTCAGCCAACGGGGGAGCCCCAGCAGGCGCCGGGGCCCCAACGGGGGGAGCCACAGCCGGCGCAGCCGTCAGGAGGAAGCGGTAGATAGTGCAGTCACTGGCCAGGCAGTAGCCGGCAGCGTCGTGGAATGCCGTAAAGCCGTACTCCTCATCGGCATCGACGCAGCTGGCGGCTCGGGAGGAGAAGGTCTCCTGCCACCAGGCATCGGCAGCAGCGATCTCGTCATCCTCAAGACCTGAGGGGTCAGCGTTGATGAAGTAGCAGGCCCAATGGGTGGGCAGCAGGTAGCTGACCAAAGAGGGGTGGCGGGCGTCCCGCTTGCTTCTGCTGAGGAAGACGGGCTCGGGGGGGCACAGGGGTGGACCTGGCAGGTAGAGGCTGGAAGCAGGCATGGAATTCACAGCGTCAGAGGGACACAAAAAAGCCCCGCAGGAGGCGGGGCGAACCAATCCAGGCGGACTTGAACCGCCATACAGCGAAGTGCCCCCTGGCAGGGACACAGGGGGGCACTCGCTGCGCCTTGCCTGCTACGCAATGACCTCCAAGAGGCCTAGAAGGCATGCAGGTGAATTGGGGATGTGGATGGTGTTCGTCGGGTGTTCTTGCCCTTCTTTTCAGTCCCATCCGGAGACTGGAAGCCGGATTTTCACCGCATCCCTGATCAACCACCTTTGGCGAGATGGGAAGAGGGATGGAGATCGTGCTCGATCTCGCTGCGACGGCTACACCGGGCCCCAATGGGCATAGGAAGGGCGTAACGCGTCAGGGCCGCAAGGCCCCGCAGGAGGAAGACTTAGCGTCTATTGATACTGTCCTGCGCATGTATGGGCGCCTGTTGTGTGTTGGCGCAACGCTGGAGAGACTTTGTCACGGGAAGCCTGTTGACCCGCACAACGGTGCGCACCGGCTTGATCCGTCCTCGGGCATCTGCTGCCCTCGTCCTCTCGCTAAACCCCTCCGTCGTTTGGCCGAACGAGTGTCTCTACTGGGCCGCATGCCCTGCGCTGAACGGATTGGCTGCCGTCAGGCGTCTCGTTTGCACCTACCAGTTGACGGCACCACAACCAGTAAAGGTTGGATTCCGTACGACCTCGGGGGAGCGTTTCTATGTTGTAGCCGCAGCACAAAATGCCGCTAGCAATGATGCATAGACTTGATGCGTCAGTTAAACTGTTGCAGTGAAAGGGATTAGGCTGTTTGGCTCTCAGCTTCAAGGCCGTGAGCCTGACCGGTGAGAGTGAGCGACTGCGGCGCAGTCCTGTCTCATCGGTTGAAAGCAACATAAGGGCAAAGCGAGCAATACGTCAAGCAATTGAGGAAGGCCGGATGACTGCGGACTGGGCAATGGTTGAGACACTGAATGAGGCCTAGAGGAGCAGACAAGACATATAGTTCCTTGTAAATGTATGTGAGTAAAAGAGAAGGGCTAGAGAGGCCAACACGCGAAACCACTTCATTGGAGAGCTGAATGAAGGATGACAGTGACTGTCAGCGACAGGGCCCCCTTCTCAATGAATCAGTCATGCAAACTTTCAGACACAGAAGACTGGGTCCAGCCATCCTGTGAATCACTAACGGTAACGAGAAACTGACCTAGTCTTTGGCATGGTCTCAATAGGAACGTCATGTCTGCAATCTACAAAACAGTCACAGGGGTATAGTCCGAGCCATTCTCTCTATCACTTCCCACAGACCGAGCAAATGGCGAATGTGGCCACAAGAAGCTCTGCGAAATGAGCGTTTAACCCCGATTAGCAATGCTGTGTGCTTCTATCGCCCTTTCGGTCAGGTCCACGTCGTGCGCCGAGGCCATGACCTCGCTGCGTTCCAAACGCTTCTCTAAGCCCTCAATCTGCTCCGATAGCTCTGCCCACCGAGTAGCAGACTCACGACGCTCGACCACATGGTTCATGGTGTTAATAATCAGCTTTGCAGCCCCTAACGCAATCGATTCGGATTGTGACTGCAACAGCTCTCTGGCCTTCTGAACCGCATCTCCGTAGCCCTGCTGCAACTCCTTCGTTGCCTCTGACTCCATGTGCTGCAAGGCCTCATCAACCGCTCGCACATACGCAGGGTTCCGCCCCCATGACAGCAGCGTCGTATAGCCAATACCGAGCTCCTGCGCGATTTGACGCAGCTGCATCCCCTCAGCCGTCATCAAAACAGCCTTCCTTTGCCTGGGTTTCAGGGTGGCTGAGGTCATTGCAGCTTCTGTTCGAGTTGGATTTCGTCAGTTTTGGCGGGCCTTCCAGCCGTGGCGAGATTCCCCTGCGGCCATCTCGTGCCTGCTGCTTCTGCTAACCGCTCCTGCCTCAGCCCACTGGCCGAACTGGCTGATGAGTGGGACGCAGAGCCGGAGGCGGGAGAGTTGCCAGGGCTCCAGGCGCTTAAAGACCACGCGGGGAACCAGCATCCGATAGTTAATTTTACTGCCGTCTTGGAAGGCCGCCTACTGTCTTGGCCAGGCCCGGGAAGCATGAGGGCATCAGAGTATGCAATGAGCGGGCACAGGAGCGGCACTCAAGGGTTTTGGGTAACACTCGCCAACTGGCTTGATACCGATGCGCTTGCCTAAGGTGAGGGCAGCTTGGCGCCTTGCCACTTGCGCCGCGGCGCCCCCTAAAGCCACCACAGTGGGCGAAGCCGGGCGCAGCGTGATGGGTGGTGACGGGGGCGTGACGGATCGGTGACGTCAAAAACCCAGTCCTACCAGGGGTTGTGGTGGATGTGACGGATATTCCCAACTCCATCGGCCCCACTCAGGGGTAGACATACTCGTCACCCAGCCCCCCTTCTTTCTCTCCCTTTCTTTCCCAAGAAAAATCTCAATACAAGAAAAGCATCACATCCGTCACACCCCTGTCTACGACTGGGTTCTTAACGTCACAAGTCCATAACGAACCCATCACCCCTTGCCGGGATCCGTCACCCCCTAGGTCCGACTGGTTCCTTGCCATCGCTGCCTCCAGCTCGAGCCATCGTTACGCTTCCAGCGAATGGCCGCCGAGCTTCCGCTGAAGTGCATATTGGATTACTCCAGGGTTCTCAGTGTCCTCATTTCCGCTCCGCATCCTCAGCATCGGGATCCGTGCCCCATCCCGAGTCCTGTAAGGACTCACGTTCATTGAACCCTTCGGCAGTGGCAGCCCCAATCGATCACGCAACAGACTCACCAGCGCGGTTTTGAACCGGCTCACAGCCAACTCTTTGCCCTTGAGGCCAGAATCCTCCATCCAGCCGCGGTAGGAGGGGTAAGCGAACATCGAGATCTTGTGATTCGGTGCATCGAACATGGAACTCTCACTGGAGGAGATGGTACCGATCTTTAGCCCGTGATACTTCCCCTTCTCATCAAGGGTGTCATCGAATATCAGACACTGCTCCGCCCAATCTGCCAGCGGCGAGTTCGTCAGCTCCGCATCCAGCAATGAATCAAGCTGAGCCAACCCTCCGGGTTCCTCCATCACCTCTCTAGCTTCCTGAGGATCCATAGCTATTGTCCATGACACGAAGGCCCCCAGCTCGTCTACGAGCTCGCCTTTCCAGTGATCTTCGTGGCATGAAAGCATGTCCCTCCGGTTTGCCTTTGGGATGGGCTTATCGAGGTGGATGCTCCGTCTGCGGTTGAACACTGCCGAAGAGTCGTCCTTCGCCTTGACCGCTGAGTTCCCCACTAACAGCACCAAGCCGCGAAAGGTGAAGTCATACTTCTCGGTCGAGTTCTTGCGTTCAGCCACGATGGTGTCTCCACCGGTGAAGGCTTTCAGCCGCTCCAGCGGTCCTGCATAGTCCTGGCTCTCCGCAAACTGCAGCAGCGCCGCACCCCGCGCCTTATACGTCTCGAACCGCTGGTTCCTGTCCTCCATTAGATGGAGCTGACTGCTGGCCGTACATTCCCTCCCAACCAGTGCTTCCAGCAGCCGCGCCAGCACCGACTTGCCGGAGTCACCGACGCCGGTGAGCTCCACGAAGCCCTTAGCCCCCAGCCGCCGCAACGCGGCTGCACATGCCGCCCGAAATAACCGCTGCTGATGCGGCTTTGGCAGCAACTGCTCGATGCAAGCGAGGATCTTCACAGGCAGCTCGTCCGGCCTGAACTCGTATGGCAGCACCCAGGTGTTGCCGTACTTCCGGTCATGGGGCAAAAGCACACCATCCGATAACCTGACAACCCCATTTCGCATGGGCAGCACCCCGTGCTGAACCACCGGATCAAGGGACAGTGCCCGCCGTCCCGGGTGATCGCGCAACTCGGCGATCAAAGCCATGCTCGCCTTGCTGCTAAGGGTCACTTCGGTGCGCCATTGCATCGCCGCCACCCAACGCTGCAAAGGCTGCTCAATCGCTGTGCTCGCTTTTCCCGGCAACGGCACCCAGCGGTCACCCTCCCATTCGTAAAGGCGGTCCTCGGCCCCCTCAACGACGAATTGATCCTTGAAAACGGACCACGCGATGGTGGCCTGAACCGGAACGGCCTGCTCGTCGCGTGACCACACCCACTTCTCCCCATCCTCATCTGTTTCACAGCACCTCTCCGCCCGATCCGCAAGCAGTAGCAGCGCCTCCCTCCCATGTCTCTTGAGAAAGGTGATCGGGGTGTTCGCACTGGCGTCGGGGTCCAACCCACCCCGCGTCTTCGGTACTTCACAAGGAAGGTGAATCAGCCGGGGCTCCCCACCACCGTTTGCCAACATCTGTGCCACATCTTTCAACCCCTGCGGCACCTTCACCATCGCCCGGCTGTTCCAGCAAAGGAACACCGTCCGTCCCTTGAAGTCCTTGCCATCCATCCCCTCAGCGATGGTCAAACCTGCGGCCATCAGCGCCGCCCGATCCTCTTCGCTCTCCGCCCAGAACACAGCCGTCCCCCAGTCGATGTCGGGGTTGCCGGTGACCTCTGGAGCGGTAACTTCCTTTTGAGTGGGAGCCTGCTCTGGAGCCGAAGCCACCGCCCTGTCATCCCGCTTCTGCCGTGGCGAAGCCATCGCCTCAGTCAGCGCCTGCTCAATCTGAAGGGCATTGCACAGCGCCACCTCCGCCCCCACCTCCTTGAACTTCGCAGCCGGCCGCCCAAAGCTCCCCTTGGGCGATTCCCCTGCGTAGGCCCACCGAGTCGAAGGATCCACCTTCCCGGCGATAACATCGCCCACGGTCAGATCCGTAGGCGGGCTGAAGCTCTTCCCTCGGTGGCAAACCACCACCACCACCCCATCGGCGTTGTCGAAGATCGTGCAATCTGCGTCGGAATCCCGACCACAGATCGGGCAGGGACTTTCCTCGCCTGAGTGCGACACGTCACCTGCAGCGGCGCCTACCCGACCCACCTCCTCGGACTCGCCCTTGGTGAGCTCCGGCAACATCGCCTCAAGCGCCTCAATTGTGTAACGCCGCTCCCGATTCGCTCCTTCCAAAATCTCGGCATAGCCAATGGGCTTACCCGCCAGCGGGTTCTCCGGCTGCCCCTCCTTGGAGAACTTGCCGATGTAGCGCGATCCGGCAAGCCGCATCGGCTGCGACCTGCTCACGACTGCTGGGTCCGAGGGGAAGCCAGCATCGGTCGCCAGCTTCACCACCCGGCGTGCCGCCTTCTCCCCCCGCACAGGATCCACCCCTTCGGTGAGCACCCAGTAGCTGTGGACACTCTTCCCACCGGTTTTCACTTGGAAGGTAGGCTCGGGCAGGCCCAGTACCTCCCAAGCCCTGATCTGCCATTCGATCGGTTGATCATCCCACTCAGCTCTGATCGACCTGACCTCGGTGATTTCGGCCTTCCTGTTGCCGCCAGGATTCGGCAGCACAAAGGCAGAAGCACCGTTCATCACGCGTGGCGCCAGCTCTTGGACGATGGTTTTAGCAACATCTCGATCGCCCTCCTCGCCTTTGAAGTTGCGGCGGAGGCTTATGTGTTTTGGGTTGACGGGCACCGTTCGGAACCGCACCTCGTCATGCCTCAGACCCAACAACTCGATGTGCAGAAGCGCCTCCTCTCGGCGGATGTAAGTCTCCATCCTGAGGGCGAGTCTCTTCGCGTCCCTTGCCTGTTCCCTTGCATTCTCCTTCTCAACATCTGCCCGCCAGGCCAAGTCGATGGCCCTCCACGAGGTCGACGAGGCTCTTGGCCGTGTGGTCTCCCGCGGTAGCTCGGCTATTGCCCCCCCGGTGGTGGGCCGCACGGTGTCGTCCTCCGGTCCGGCCGTGTTGCTCTGGTTGAGGGCGTCCATCAGCGGGTCCCTCCGATGGTGGAGCCTTCGGCGGCATTGACGAACGGTGACGGTCCATCCGGCTGTAACGGCCTGCGCCACCCAGGCATCAATGGAATGAACTGCCGATCACGCCACCGATCACCGCCGTTGTCACCTGCCCAGGCGGAGCGGCGAATCCACCAACCCATGAAATGGTCGGCAGCCTTCATGCCGCTGCCCCCCGTCAGATAGCACCCTGCAACAAGCAGGCCATGTGCAGTAAAGAGCGCTCGCAATGACATAACTGGCAACAAGTGTAGGAGGCGCGGCGCAACGCGCTGTGGCCCATTCATTTGAATCGGAACTCAGCCAAGATGCACTCCCTTAAACCGTGCAAACCGTGCAGTCCCGCTGAACTCGCACGGTTTGCACGGTTTAATTGCCTCCATCTGTCAATCCAATGGGCTGAAATATATCTGTGCTATTTCATCTGCCATGCGTTCTTCCCTGACAGCCACAGACGACACCAAGCAGCTGTTCGATCTGATCAGTGCTCAGCTGAATCTGATTCAGGCGCGTCTGGAGCTCAAGCCCAGACTCAGCAGCAGCCCCTGGCTCCCCTTGGCAGAGGCAGCAAAGGCCCTCCACTTCCCCAGCTCCCGTGCCTTGCGCGCGGCTATCGACCGTGGTCGCATCCCTCCACAGTTCGTGAGCGCTACCACCGGCGACACCGGCAAGCGCAGGACGCTTTACGTGGATGTGGAGGGCTTCTCCTCACATCTGCGCAACAAGTGACGCCATCGAGGCGCTGTCGAACCACCGCTGGTACAGGGAAGTGTGCACCATCAACGAGTGCCCGAGGCTCTTGGCCGCCAGTGAAGGGCTTATCTGGGGGTTGTGTATCGCCCGCACCGCCCAGGCATGGCGCAGGTCGTACGCCTTGAACGGTGCCCCGAAGCGGCGCAGCGCGACACCGAGCTGTGCTCCCACCGTGCGGTGGTCCCGATCGAGGTTGATGCCGGGGAGGCGCCTGCGCTCAAGAGACCAGCGATCGATCCAGATCTTCGGGAGCGGCAGCCCTTGGCGGGCCCCGGTCTTTCCGCCCACGATCGCTACGAGGCCATTTGGTAACACTTGGGACTTCATCAGTGCTTCATGCGGGCGGGTTCCGTAAGTAGCGCAGACGCCAGCAACCCACTGCCAATCGGTCGGCAACGCATCGATCACCTCAACAATTACCGCATCAGTGGGCAGCTCACGCGGGGCGGCATCTTTCTGTGGGGTGTACCCCTTGCCGAGATCCTTCAGCTTCAGAACCGCGTCCGGACCCAACTCGATCGCACGGGCTACCGCCACGGCGGCGATCGAAGCGCGACGCCGGTTGCGGCTCCCCACTTCCTTGCTCTCGACCAGAGCCGTCAAGACATTCAGGTCAATCTTTCCGAGAGATAGGAGTGGCTTCAGGGGAGAGGCGTAGTCGGTGGCCCAGGAAACCGGGGCACTAACCCCCCGCCGACGCTGGTGGTTCCACCATTGCTCGGTGCGGCGGATCGCCTCCACACCGCTAATCGCGTCCCCGGCATCTCGAGCACTCTTATAGGGACCAGCTACCCACCGATCGAAGGGGAAGGGATCCAGCCCCATTCGATGGAGCTCGACATCGCGGCCGAGTTCTTCGGCGAGCTTGCGGGCCTGCTCCAATCCTGCGGGATAGGTGATCGGGGTACTGATGCGCTGCTGTTTCCAGGAGCCATCGGGGAAGGGCAGCGTGCTCCTTAGGCGCAGTCGCTTGCCGGAAGGTGAGACCTCAATGGCCACCGCGCAGCCCAGGTCCCTGAGAGCCCGGTTGACACGGGTCAGATATGGGTCCCGTGAGGGCATGGCGACCGTGCCTAGAACCGTGCCTAGTTTGGCCCTTTTTGTGCCCAAACGTGCCTAGGTCGTGCCTAAGCGGAAATCGGTTCCAGGTTCATAAGCCAGCTTAAAAGCTTTGTGCTGCAATGATTTCTAGCGATGGGGGCAGGGGGACTTGAACCCCCACAGCCTTGCGGCCTGCGGATTTTAAGTCCGCTGCGTCTACCGGTTCCGCCATGCCCCCGCACGCTGATCCTAGAATTTCTTCAACCTGCTCCCTCCTCCGTGCCGTTGCCCGGGTTTCTCAGCACCCTGCCGCTTGACACCCTGCTGGTGCTCGGTGCCTACCTGCTGCTTGGCGGGGCCTATCTGGTGGTGGTGCCGCTGGTGCTGTTCTTCTGGATGAACAAGCGCTGGATGGTGATGGGCAAGATCGAGCGCACGGCCGTCTACGGCCTGGTCTTCCTGTTCTTCCCGGGCATGATCGTGTTTTCGCCCTTCCTCAACTTCAGGCTTGCCGGCCAGGGCGAATGACGCGCGGCCAGGCACTGCTGCTTGGGCTTGGCGTGTTCGGGCTCGGTGGCCTTGGCTACTGGGCCTTCAAGGCGGCCGGCTTCGAGGGCTTTTCGGCCGGCATCGCCGCCGAGGCGGTCTTGATTCTGATCGTGCTCGGCTGGACGGGCAGCTACCTGCTGCGGGTGGTCACCGGCAAGATGACCTTCATGGAGCAGCGCCGCCAGTACCGCGCCGGTTACGACGCCATCACTGCTGAGCAGCTGCAGAAGGAGTTCGACGCGCTCAGCCCTGCCGAGCAGGAACGCCTGCTGCGTGAGATCGGCCAGCTCAAGGACGACGCCAGCCTTTGAGCCACCGCGGCTGAGGCATTGGGCCCAGGGCTTGCTGGGCCGTCCTGCCAGCGACCCCATAGGCTCACGGCCAGAGCGTGCAGGATCCGGCTCCGAATGAGCGCCACCCCCTCCAGCAGTGTCGCCGCCAGCGGCACCACGGCCATCCAGGCACGGTTCAGCCAGCTGCAGGCGCAGGGGCGTTGCGCCTTGATGCCGTTCCTGATGGCCGGTGATCCGGATCTGGCCACCACCGCTGCCACCCTGCTCGCCCTGCAGGAGGCCGGCGCGGACCTGATCGAGCTGGGCATCCCCTACAGCGATCCGCTGGCCGATGGCCCGGTGATCCAGGCGGCCGCCAGCCGTGCCCTCGCCGCCGGCACCACGCCGGGCAAGGTGCTCGACATGCTCACCGGCCTGCGCGGTCAGCTCACCACTCCCCTGGTGCTGTTCACCTACAGCAACCCGCTGCTCAACCGCGGCATGGAAACCTTCTGCCGTGAGGCCGCCGCTGCCGGCGCCGCCGGCCTGGTGGTGCCCGATCTGCCGTTGGAGGAAGCGGAGCGGCTCTCGCCGATCGCCGCGGCTGAGGGGCTTGATCTGGTGCTGCTGGTGGCACCCACCACCCCATCCGAGCGTATGGGGCGCATCGCCGCCGCCAGCCGGGGCTTCACCTATCTGGTCAGCGTCACCGGGGTCACCGGTGTGCGTGCGGCGATGGAAATGCGCGTGGGCGGCCTGGTTCAGCAACTCAAGGCCATGGGGCCCACGCCCGTGGCCGTGGGCTTCGGCATCTCCGGGCCGGAGCAGGCCCTCCAGGTGCGCGATTGGGGTGCCGATGGCGCGATCGTGGGCAGCGCGCTGGTGAAGGTGATGGCGGCGGCGGCCGCTGAGGGCGCGTCCGTGGCTGCCGCCGCTGGCGCCTATGCAAGCGGCCTGCGCCAGGCCCTCGACAGCTGAGCGCCCTGCCCATGCCCCCCCAGCCGCTCGATCTGCCCTTTTCCGAAGCCTGCGAGCGCAACAAGCAGCCGCTGCTGGAGGCGCTGCGCACGTGGCTGCCCCAGCCCCCCGACCGGCCGGCACTGGTGCTGGAGGTGGGCTCGGGCACCGGCCAGCACGGCGTGCATTTCAGCCAGCACCTGCCCGTACGCTGGCAACTCAGCGACCGGCCTGAGCACCTGCCGGGGCTGCGGCGGCGCCAGGCGCACGCCAGCGCCGACGGCGTGCCGGCCGTCGGCCAGCTGCTGCCGCCGCTGCAGCTGGATGTGACCCAGCCCGACTGGCCGGCCGGTCCGTTCGATGCGGTGTTCAGCGCCAACACCGCCCACATCATGCCGGCGGCGGCCGTGCCCGCTCTGTTCGCCGGCAGTGCCCGGGTGCTGCCTGCGGGTGGGCTGTTTCTGCTTTATGGCCCCTTCCACGATGGCGGTGTGCACACCAGCGCCAGCAATGCCGCCTTTGATGCCCACCTGCGCGCGATCGATCCCGCCATGGGGGTGCGCGACAGCCTGGAGCTGCTCGCCTGCGCCAGGGCGGTGGGTCTGCTGGCGGCCGAGGATCTGCCGCTGCCGGCCAACAACCGCCTGCTGGTGTTCCGCCGTTCTCCCGCCGGCGCCTGAGGCGCTGGCGTCCGGCTCAGGCCGGTCCGTCGAGCACGAAGCGGTAGCGCACGTCGCCGCTGCGCAGCCGGGCGATGGCGGTGTTGATCTCGTGCATGGGCAGGCTTTCCACCTGAGGTTGGATGCCGTGCCGCGCGCAGAACTCCATCATCTTCAGCAGGCTGGCGGGTGAGGAGGTGGGGCTGCCGGTGAACTGGCGCCGTCCGGCGATGAACGGGAACACATTGAAGGGGATGGGCTCCAGCGTCACACCGAGCTGGTGCAGCCGGCCCTTCGGTGCCAGGGCGTTCACCACCGCGTCCCAATCCAGCGGTTGGTTGGTGGTGTTGATGATCAGGTCGTAGCGGTTCGGCGTGGCGGCCAGATCGCCCAGCAGCTGGATCTCATGGGCCCCGAAGCCGCGCGCCTCCTCCGCCTTGGCGGGGTTGGTGGTGATGGCGGTCACCTGGCAGCCCCAGGCGCGGGCGAACTGCAGCGCCATGTGGCCCAACCCGCCGATGCCGATCACGCCCACATGGGCGGTGGGGGAGACGGCCTCGTCGATCAGGGGCGCGAACACGGTGATGCCGCCGCAGAACAGCGGGCCCGCCAAGGCTGGATCGAGGCTGTCGGGGATGGGGATCAGCCAGTCCTGCTGGGCCTTCACATGGCTGGCGAAGCCGCCGCTGCGGCCCACCACGCTCGCCTCCAGGTCGGCGCAGAGGTTCTGATCCCCCCCGAGGCACAGGGCGCAGTGGCTGCAGCTTCCGGCGATCCAGCCCAGGCCGCGCAGCTGGCCGATCAGCGTTTCCGGCACCCCTTCGCCCACCGCCACCACCCGGCCCACCGCCTCATGGCCGGCCACCAGCGGATAGCTGCTGATCCCCCAGTGGTTGTCGAGCATCGACAGATCGCTGTGGCACAGGCCGCAGTGCAGCACCTCCAGCAGCGCTTCGCCGGGGCCTGGAGGCAACAGCTCGGCGCTGCTGCGCTGCAGCGGGGCTCCGGCAGTTTCTGCCCGCCAGGTGGTGATCTGCATGGAGCGTCCGTTGGCGTTGTTGACCCCAGCATGGCGATCTGCGCGGGCCTGGGAGCGGCCGTGGCCGGATCGCCATCAGGTTCGCCTTTTGGCGTGCTGATCGCTGGCCGCCTGGATCGCTGGTGGATGGGCCGTGCGGGTCGTCCGGGTTGCTGTTGGATCGCCAGCTGAGGCGCGATGGCCTGGTTGGTGCCTACCTCCGCGCGCTGAAGGCTGCGCCTTGTTTTCTGCTCCTAACGTGAGGGGATGCCTGCGATCACCCAGGGTTGCCATACGCCCGGCTCGGCGGCGGCGCTGCCGGGCGGGGTGCGCCAGGTGGCCTTGATCGGCATGCCCAACACCGGCAAATCCACCCTTTACAACAAGCTCACCGGCGGCCGCGCCCATGTGGCCAACTGGCCGGGCCTCACCGTGGATCTGCTGCGCGGTGAACTGCCCAGCGATGCCTTCGGCAACGACTACCAACTGGTGGATCTGCCCGGCATCCATGACCTCAAGGGCAGCAGCGAAGACGAGGCGATCGTGCGCCGCTATCTGGCTACAGCCCCGCCGGATCTGATCGTGCTGGTGATCAACGCCAGCCGCGCCGCCACCCAGCTGCGCCTCGCCCTGGAGCTGCGCGCCACCGGCCTGCCGTTCATCGTGGCGCTCAACATGAGCGACGAAGCCGCGCGCTTCGGCGTGAAGGTGAACGCGGCCCGTCTCAGTGAAGACCTGCAGGTGCCGGTGGTGCCGATCAGCGCCCGCAGCGGTCGCGGGGTGCCGGAGCTCTTGCATCAGATTCACCGCCTCGAGGCGATCACCTTCCCGCCCCCTGTCCAGCTCGAGGGCGATGAACTCGATGCGCGCCTGCAGGCGTTGTCAGCGGCCTGCGTGCAGGCACCGCACGACCTGATCGACCGCCTCAGCCACCGGATCGACCGCTTCCTGCTGCATCCAGCGGTGGGCGTGCTGGCTTTCCTGGTCGTGATGCTCGCCATGTTCCAGGCGATCTACGCGATCGGCACGCCACTGCAGGAGCTGATCGGCACTGCCGCCGATGCACTGGAAACCCGGCTGCTGCTGCCGCTGCTGCAGTCCCTGCGGCTCTCTCCCTTCCTCGTGCACCTGGCCACCGATGGGCTCTGGCTCGGGCTCACCACTGTGGTGAGCTTCATGCCGATCATCTTCCTCTTCTATCTGATGATCTCCCTGATCGAAGACTCGGGTTATCTGGCCCGCTCCGCCTTCCTGATGGACGGCTTCATGCACTGGCTCGGCATGGATGGCCGCAGCTTCGTGCTGCAGATCATGGGCTTCGGCTGCAATGTGCCGGCGATCATGGGCACCCGGGTGATCCGCGACCGCCCCCGGCGGCTGCTGTCGATGCTGGTGATCCCGTTCTCGCTCTGCCAGGCGCGGCTGGCGGTGTTCGTGTTCATGGCCGGCGCCTTTTTTGTGCGCCCCTGGTGGGCGGCGGGGCTGGTGGTGTTCGGCTTCTACGTGATGAGCTTCGTGGCGGCGGTGCTCACGGCACTGCTGTTCAAGCACGTGTACCGCGGCCGCGAGGGATTCGTGCTCGAGCTGCCCCCTTACCGCACCCCCAGTCTCGACACCATGCTGCAGCGCGCCTGGCAGCAGATGGTGACTTTCTTCTTCACCACCCGCCAGTTCATCGTGATCGGCGTGATCGCCGTGTGGCTGCTCAACAACCTGCCGCCGGGCGTGGATCCGCTTTCCGGCCTGTCACTGTCGGGAATGATTGGACGCACCTTCCAGCCACTGCTCGGGCCGATCGGCATGAACCCCGCCCTCACGGTGTCGCTGATCTTCGGTTTCGTGGCCAAGGAAATCCTGCTGGGGGCGATGGCGGTGATCTATGCCACCAGCCAGGCGGGCCTGGGCGGAGCGTTGGTGCAGGCGATCACGCCGCTGCAGGCCGTCAGTTTCATGATGTTCACGCTCCTCTACACCCCGTGCCTGTCCACGGTGGCGGTGCAGTGGCAGGAATCGCGCAGCCGCGTGTTCGTGTTGGTGTCGTTGGCCTGGTCGTTCACGCTGGCCTGGGTGATGGCCCTGCTCACCTATCAGGGCGGCCTGCTGCTTGGTCTGGGTTGAGCGGATCAAGCAGCCAGCGGTCGGATCGCCATCTCCGCAGCATCACTGCGCCGCAGCATGAATTCCACCTGCCCGCAACGCACATGCAGCAGGCCGCCGGGGAAGCCACGGCGCAGCACCTGCACTTCGGAGCCCGGCCGCAATCCCATCGCTCGCAGGCGGTCGTGGAGGGAGGGGAGCTGGGGCAGCGTGACCAGCACGACGACCTGACCGATCGGCGCGGTTGCCAGCGTCATGGTGGTGGACTGGAAGCGTTGTTCAACGTAGGAGGTGGGATGGCAGCACAACAGCCTGCCAACCGGCCGTCGCGGCGTGGTGACCGCCCCACCAAGATCTGCCCGGTGTGCGGCAGGCCGTTCCAATGGCGCCGCCGCTGGAGCGCCGTGTGGGAGGAGGTGCGGTATTGCTCCGAGCGTTGCCGGCGGCGGCGGGGCGGCACAGTGGATCCTGCAACCCGCTGACCACGGCGATGGCGAAATTCGTGCTCTGGGGCACCTACTGCGAGGACGCCCTCACGCGGCGCACCCCCTTTCGGCAGGAGCACCTTGACGGCCTGCACCGCCAACATGCGGAGGGTGTGCTGCTCACGCTCGGACCCACCGAAGGCAGCACCCATGTGTTCGGCCTGTATGAGGCGGACGCCCTGGAGCAGGTGGAAGCGCTGGTGCACGCCGATGTGTATGCCCGCGAGGGCATCTGGACCGAGGTGCAGGTGTACCCGTGGATCCAGGCGATCGGATGACGTTGCGACCGTGAAGCGCGGAGGGGTTGCGTTCGCCGCCTGAGCGCGCTGTTCCTTCAGCCCACCGGAGGGGCCGGTTTCCAGTCGCGCAGGGCCTGCTCCCACACCCAGGCCGCCACCAGCTGGTCGCCGCCGTCGCCGAGCACCTTGGCGTAGCCGCTCATCTGGCCCTGGCCGGCGGCGGCGATCCGGGCGATGGCGTCGGGGCCGTCGATGCCCTGGCGCTGCAGCGCGGCCAGTTTCAGGGTTTTGCCGCGCCGCAGGATGTTGCCGCCGTTGATGTGACACCCCACGCAGTGGTTCTCGAACAGCTGGGCGCCGCTGGCCTGCAGGGTGGGGGCGTCTCCCCAGGCTGGCCGGGGCCACCAGGCCAGCAGGATCACGGCGAAGACCACCAGCCAGGCCACCAACCGGAGCCGCCTGAGGGCGGCGGGGCCGGGGTCAGTGGTGTGGGCGCAGGGAAGAGGCATGGGTGGCGGCGCCAGGGACGGATGGATCAGTCGTCGGCCTCGACATCTTCGCTGCCGGCGGGGATCAGCCGGATCTGCTTGCGGCCCAGCTTGATCTCGAATTCGTCGCCGGGTTTGAGATCCAGCATCGCGGTGTAGGCCTTGCCGATCAGCAGGTTCCCATTGCCTTGCACAGTGGCGATGTAGCTGAGCTTGCGGCCACCTTTGCCCATCTTGCTGGTGGCACCCAGATCCACACCCTTGGCCTCCAGCAGCGCCTCATAGAAGGCTGTGAAGTTGAGGCGGTCGGAGCCATCCTTCTTGGTGGAAACATAGCCACAGGCGCGAACGATTTCGGATTTCCCGACGTCGCCCATCTCCTTGACCTTGGCCAGCAAATCTGCTCCTTTGATCATGAGATCTTCTCCGTTGTACGTGCCTTGCGCTCTACAACTTACACGATGGATCGATCGCATGCGATCACCATCGCCTCACTCTGCGAGTTCACGGTGGCCAGATCGTGCTTAAAGATCAGCGCCTCGAAACGCCTCGGGAGTACGCCCCGGTCCGCCAACAGTGGCCATCGGCCGGCTGCGGATCCGGCACCAACCCACAGCTTCAGCATGGCAGCTTCGTCCTCTTCTCCTCGTCAACACTCAGGCATGGGTGAATAACTGGGAAGATAACGAAACCCATGGCTGCAGCGAATGTACACTTCGTTCCCCCTCGCTTTAAGGCACGGCGCTTTTGCCAGGCTGCAGCCGTGCTGATCCGTCGTCTCACTCCCGACGATCACACCGCCGTCATCGAGGTGTACCGCGATGCCGTGCACACCCAGGCCCCTGCGCTTTACAGCCCGCAACAAGTGGCGGCCTGGGCAGGTCTGCCGCTCAACCGCCCGGACTTCAGGCTCACTCTGGAGCGGGGATTCGGCTTGGTGAGTGAGGGTGAACCCTCCGGCACCGATCCCGTGCCGCCCATCGAGGCGTTCGCCGTGCTGGAGCCGCTGGATCGCGTTTCGCTGTTGTACTGCCGCGGCCGTTCCTGCCGCCAGGGCCGGGCCGGCGCCCTGCTGCAGGCCCTCGAAGCCCTGGCCCGCACCGCTGGGGTGGCCTCCCTGCGCACGGAGGCCAGCTTCATCTCTCGTCCGCTGTTTGAGCGCCAGGGCTGGCAGGTGATGGCGATGGAGGATCTGGAACTGGGAGGGGTGTCGTTCCGGCGCTCGCTGATGCACAAAACCCTCGATTCCGCCCCGCCGGGATGATGGACAGGTTCAGCGTCAGGGTCCATGGCCGAAAGCGATCTGCAGCAGTTCCGCGCCAAGGTGAGCCAATTGGTGGCCTTCGTGGCCCTCAGCGACGCCGACCCCGACGTGGAGCAGGCCCTGCGCGATTGCAGCAGCCATCACGAGGTGGTGGCACTGGCCCGCCGCCACGGCTTTGAGATCGGTCGCCGCTGGGGCGAACACCTGCCGCCTGCCGTTCCGGGTGCCGACAATCTGCTGGCCAGTCCCTGCCCGCCGCTGGGTGAAGAGCGGCTGGATCTGCTGCTCGACACCCCCGATCTACGGCTGGAGCGGATCCATTCCTGCGCCTGGTCCACCCCTGCCGGGCAGTGGCAGAGCCAGGAGCTGGAGGAGTGGGTGCTGGTGCTGCGCGGTGGAGCCCGCCTGGCCTTCGCCGATGAACCCGCCAGCAGGGAGCTGGTGGCTGGCGACACGCTGCGGATTGCCCCCGGACGCCCGCACCGGGTGGAGGCTACGGATCCTGCTCCGGGAACGCTCTGGCTGGCGTTGCACTGGCGTTCAGGGTTGTGATGTCTGCGCGGCGCACCAGCCAGTAACCCCCCGACAACGACAGCACGGCCAGGCCGAGACCCACCAGCAGCATCGGTTTGTCTTCCGAACCCGGTGGCAGCACGATCACCTTCCGCGCCACGGCGGTGAGTGCCGTGATCAGCACCAGCTCGATCTGCACCACGTGATGGCGCAGGTAGGCGGTCACGTTCTGCAGCACCTCGAGGGCAATCAGCAGCGTGAGCAGATCGCCGAGCAGACGGATCAGGTCGTCGCCCAGCCAGCCTGTGTTGGGATCAATGAATTGCTGGATCACCGCACCGACGAACTGGACGGCGGCCGCCAGCAGCACGATGCAGAGAATCAACGAGAGCACCTTGGCAAGTTGGCGCTCGAATCGGTCAACGAGATGGAGGAAGGCCTCGTCTCCCGCTTTGCCACGGCTCCAGCGCATCAGTTACCGAAGGGGGTGTACTGGGGTTTGGCGCGGGTGTCGCCAGGAGGGTTCTCGATCTTGGTGTCACAGGTGACCGAGCCATCGGCCGCCGTGACGCAATTGGTGGGCACGATGCGGGTGGCGGGACCCACGTTGCTGCCCGGACCCAGCAGGTAGCCCTCGCGCTGGGCGAACGCCGGGACAGCGCCAAGGCTGCCGAAGCTGATCAGGGAGCCGCTGACGATCAACATCAGTGATCGGCCCATGGCTGGGCCGGTTGGTGGACGACGGGGGGGCAGCATCGGAGGGAGGTGAATGCTCCCACTCTGCCTGCGGGGATCAGTTCTGGCCGTCCTGCAGGATTTCCTGCAGCAACAGATCCAGCTGTCCATCGAGCTGCTCATCCGGGCGCCCCTCCAGCTGCTCACCCAGCCACTGCTCCTCAATGGCGCAGAGCTGGGCGGCGAGCCGGGCCAAGCCCTCCTCCTGCTCCAGTCGCTGCAGTTCTTCGAGCAGCACGGGCATGCGGGTGGAGCCGGCCCGCAACGCCCGGCGCAGATCCGACTGGGTGCGGCCATGGTGACGCATCCATTCCTTCAGGAAGGTCTGCAGATCCTCCAGTTGCGGGGAGGTGAAGGAGGCCATCAACGGGTGGGCGGGAACCAGCGATCCAGTTTGCGGCGTGCCCGTGACCGGATATCCGGGGTGAGGTGGCTACCGGTGAGCCCCAGCAGGGCCGTAAGCGCCACCAGATCATCGCTGAAGCCGGCCACCGGCACGAAATCGGGGATGAGATCGAGGGGCAGGAGCAGGTAGGTGAGTGCCGCCAGCATCGTGAGGCGCACCTGCGGCGGGGTCTGGCCATCGAGCAGCAATTCCAGACATTCCAGTGCGGGCAGAGCGATCGCTCGGCCGGCGCGCCGCAGAAGCCGCTGCAGCAGCCCCTCATCCACCACGCTGCTTTCCAGCACCTGTGCATCCACGGTGCGGTCGGCATCGCCGGAGCCATCGGGATTGAAGCCGGAAGATTCAAAACCAGCGTCGCCTGGGGTGGCTTCTCCTGGCGTCATCACTCACTCCCAAGCACGGAATCTGTTCATCATCGCGGCCACGCTTCCAGAGTTCCAGGGCGGACTTCTTGCTGGAGAGGACGGTGATCACGGCCTAGGCCACGCCCGCCAAGCCTGCTTGTGTGCCGGCCTTGCGCAGTTTGCGCAGGGCGCGTTGCACCACCTGGCGGCAGTATTCGCGGCTGCAGCCCAGTTGGCGTGCCACTTCGGCAAGGGTGCGCCACTCGTGCTGCGCGTCCAGCCCGAAACGCAGGATCACCACCGTGCGCTCTCGTTCTGTCAGCTGGGCCACTTCGAGCAGGTTCCAGGCGGTGGCGGCCCGCTCCTCCTGCTCGGCCCGCTCCATCGGTGGCACCTCATTGCTGGGCAGCACATCCACCAGCTCGGAGGGATCCGCCTTTGATTTCACGATGCCCTGCAGGCTCACGGTCACACTGCGCAGTTCGCAGCCCAGCAGCTCCTCCACATCGGCAACAGGAATGCTCATGCACGCGGCCAGCTCGCGCGCTGTGGGTGTCAGGCCATTCAGCTGCAGCAGCTGCGCCTTGGCGGCCCGCAGCCGTGTGAGTTTCTCGTTGACATTCACCGGAATCCGGATCATGCGGCTCTGGGTGGAGAGGGCCCGGTTAAGGCCCTGACGAATCCACCAATAGGCATAAGTGCTGAAGCGGTGGCCGCGGGTGGGGTCGTACTTCTCCACCGCCCGCGCCAGGCCGATCGTGCCCTCCTGGATCAGGTCGAGCAGGTCAAGACCCTTGCCCTGGTAGCGCTTGGCCAGGTTCACCACCAGGCGCAGGTTGGCGACGATCATCTGCTCCTTGGCGCGCATTCCATAGCGGACCGTGCGTGTTTCGATGCTCGTGAGCGGGGTGGGTTCGCCGTTGCGTCGGCTTGCGCCGCAACGTTCTTCGATCTCCACCATGGCCTGAACCTTGCGGCCCAGCATGAGTTCCTGCGCGGGGCTGAGCAGCTGATGTCTGCCGATCTCGCCAAGAAAGGCACTGAGTGAGCTAGCCATATGTTCCTGATATCTGTTTCGACCCTACGGTGCTTTTGAGGATAAAAGAGGAGCTATAGAAAGACTTCCAGTTTCTCAGGTTTCAGTGGCAATTATGGAGCCGTTCCGTTCCGTTATCCCTGCCTAAATCTGCCCCTAAATGATGGTGAAACACAGCAAGGTGCGGCGGATCTGCTGCACCTTGAGCTGTCGTTGGGTCCACTTCCCCTGGCGTTGCGGGCGATCGGCCGCGTCAGGCCGCTACCGTCCGCGCAGATTTGATGCCACCGGCGATGCTCGCCCTCGCACCGCTCCTCTCTGCGCACCTCGCACCCCTGCCCGCCTTCGTGTTTCCCACTGGCGTGCTGCCCAGTGCCGGTGTGGCCTATCTGCACTACATCAGCGTGATGCTGTGCTTCGGCGCTTTGGTGCTGGAGCGGCGCCTGATCCAGGCCAACCCCAGCAAGGAGGTGGCCACCACCCTGGTGATCACCGACATCGTGTACGGCATCGCCGCGCTCACCCTGCTGCTCAGCGGCATCCTGCGGGTGCTGCACTACGGCCAGGGGGCCGATTTCTACACCGAAAACCCGGTGTTCTGGTGGAAGGTGGGCCTTTACCTCGCAGTGGGTGGCCTTTCCCTCTACCCCACCATCACCTACATCCTCTGGGCCTTGCCGCTGCGCAAGGGGGAGCTGCCCGAGGTGAGTGAGGCCCTGGCAGGCCGTCTGCGCTGGATCCTCAACATCGAGCTGGTGGGTTTCGCGCTGATTCCAGTGCTGGCCACCCTCATGGCCCGCGGCGTGGGCCTGGCGGCCTGAGCGAGCCGTTCCTGTGCGGCCTCGGCTCCGCTCGCTGCGGCACTATCTGGTCCAGGCGCTCGCTGCTTGCCTGGTCTGGCCAGCCGGCCAGGTCACCGCTCTTCCCCTCCCGGATTCGGGGTCGTGGGGGGCAGGCCGTGAGGGTCTCCCTCCGGTTCAAGTGGGCGAGGTTTCTGGGACCGGGCCTGAGCTTGCCGCTGCTGATCCCACCGCCGACTGCACGCCGTCGGTAGCCGCACGGCCATGGCAGCCCGATAAAGCCGCCACTGCCGGTACGGGCCCGGCCCCCACAGGCCGCACGGCCTCACCCGCCACTGGGGGTACGGACACAGCCTCCGGCCTGCAGGCCGTTCAGCCCCCACCTGATCCAGCAGCTCCCCCCCTCTCCCCGCAGGCTCCCGTGGGCTACAGCCACCGGCTAACGCCCACGCCCGCCGGTTGGGCGCGCCTGGCGCGCTGGTGCGTCTGGGTGGAGCCTGCCGCTGCCGGTCCCTCTGCTGTCCCCCCCGCTGCGGCGGCGTCCCTGGAGAGTCGCTGGCAGCAGGCGGTGAACGCGGCGCTGGCCAGCTGGGCGGAGGAGCTGGTGATTGTGCGGGTGACGGATCCGGCGCAGGCGCAGGTGCTGGTGCGGCGTCAGCGGCCGCCGCTGCGGGAGCTGGGCGGGCGCCTGCGTGCCAGCCACGGGCGCGCCTCGCTGCAGGTGCTGGAGGTGCAGCGGGCCGGTCGCTGGCGGCTGGAGCCGCGGGTGGAGGTGCTGATCAGCCCGGGGCAGCGTCAGCTGGCCATTCAGGCCACCGCCCTGCACGAGCTGGGCCATGCCTTCGGCCTGTGGGGCCACAGCGACGATCCGGCCGATGCCCTGGCGGCTGTGCCCGGCCGCCAGCCGGTGCTGGCGCTCACGGCCCGGGATCGGGCCACCCTGCGCTGGCTGCAGGCCCAGCCCAGCCGTTTCGGCCAGCCGCTGCCCGCACCGGCTGCCGCACCGGCTGCCGCGCCGGTCCCCGTTCAGCCGTGACGCCGGGGCGCCCCCCGGCGTTCGGCCAGCACCTCCAGCACCCGGCGCCATTCGACCCCGTGATGGGCCAGCGCCACCTGCAGGTGAAAGATCAGGTCGGCGGCCTCGCCGGCGATGCCGGCCGCATCGTCGTCCTTGCAGGCCATCACGAATTCAGCACTTTCCTCGCCGATCTTCTTGAGGATGCGGTTATCACCCCCCTCCAGCAGCTTGTTGGTGTAGCTGCCCGCTTCCGGCTGCTCGCGCCGCGCCACGATCACCCGTGCCAGCTCGGTGCAGGCATCGGCCGGCGGCGGCAGCGCCACAGCCGGCTCCGCCGCCTGCGCCTGCGGCTCGCCGTCGGCAAAGAAGCAGCTGCGCGCCCCGGTGTGGCACGCCACCCCGCCCTTCTGCTCGATCGTCAGCAGCAGCACGTCGGCGTCGCAGTCGTAGCGGAGGCCGCGCAGTGTCTGGAAGTGGCCGCTGGTGGCTCCCTTGTGCCACAGCTCCTGGCGGGAACGGCTCCAGTAGTGCACCTCGCCGCTGGCCAGGCTGCGCGTGATCGCTTCCCGGTTCATCCAGGCCACCATCAGCACCGCCCCATCCAGCCAGTCCTGGGCCACGGCCGGAATCAGGCCGGCGGCATCGAAACGCAGCTGATCGATCCAGGCCGGCTCCACCAGGGACGCTTCGATCTGGGTGGCTGGCCCACCGGCCGCTGTGGGTGTCGCAGCGGCAGCATGGCATTCCTCCATGGTGGTGTCCGCGCTAGACCTCGCGGCGGGGCGAAAGGATCCCCCAAGACTGACACCCCCCGAGAGGCGGCGATCCACGCTCCCCTGCCATGACCGCGGCCCACACCTGCTCCAAACGGTTCAGCGGCTACCCCTGCTGCCATCGCCAGTGGCGCCATCCCGGCCACTGCCGTTTCGTGCACGGCTACAGCCGCAGCTTCACCGTGTGGTTCCGCGCCACCCAGCTGGATGCCAACGGTTTCGTGGTGGATTTCTCCTCCCTGCAGCCGCTTGAGGCGAGGCTGGCCGATCAGTTCGATCACACCTTCCTGGTGAACGCCGACGACCCGCTGCTGCCCCAGTGGCAGGCGCTGCACAGCCAGGGCGCCCTTGACCTGCGCGTGATGGACAACGTGGGCATGGAAAGCAGCGCCGCGCTGGTGTGGGGGTGGGCGAACGAGCTGCTGCTGGCGCGCGATGGCGGCCGCGCCTGCTGCTGGAAGGTGGAGGCCCGCGAGAACGAAAAGAACGCTGCCTGTTATGAGGCCGTTCCCACCTGGTTCCAGCCGGTCCTGTGAGCCCCGAACGTCTGGCCACGGCCTGGGCCCTGTTTCAGGCCCTGCTGATCGAGGCGATGCCGTTTCTGTTGATCGGGGTCACCATCTCCACCCTGGCCCGCTGGCTCAGCCCGGGCGGGCAGTGGGTGCGGCGCCTGCCCGCCCATCCGCTGCTGGGGCCGCTCACCGGTGCCGCGCTCGGCTTTGCCCTGCCTGCCTGTGAATGCGGCAATGTGCCGGTGGCGCGCCAGCTGCTGGCCACCGGGGCGCCGCTGGCCACGGCGCTCGGCTTCCTGTTCGCGGCACCGGTGCTCAACCCGATCGTGGTGGCCAGCACCTGGGCCGCCTTCCCGAACCAGCCCTGGCTGCTGGTGGCCCGGCCCGTGGGGGCGGTGCTGATCGCGCTCGTGCTCGCCACCCTGCTGGCCCGCCTGCCGGAGGCGGCGCTGCTGCAGCCAGCGCTGCTGGAGGAACGGCGGCTGGTCCTGCCGCTCAGCCGGGTCAGCCTGCTGGAGCGCCGCAGCGGGGTGATCGGTGCTGACCCGCTGGCGGCCCAGGCCCTGGCGGCTGGTCCACGCCGCACACCCCGCGCTCCGCTGGCGGAAATCCTTGGCCATGGCAGCCGGGAGTTCATCGAGCTGGCGGCCCTGCTGGTGTTCGGCTGCGTGATCGCCGCCCTCGTGCAGACCCTGGTGCCGCGGCCCTGGCTGCTGGCGGTGGGTGGGGCCCCCACCCTCTCGATCTTGGCCCTGATGCTGCTGAGCCTGGTGGTGTCGGTGTGCTCCAGCGTGGATGCCTTTCTGGCCCTGGGCTTCGCCGCCCAGGTCACCCCGGGTGCCCTGCTGGCCTTCCTGTTGCTCGGGCCCGTGATCGACATCAAGCTGGTGGGGCTGTTCGGCGTGTTGCTGCGTCCGCGCGCCATCCTGCTCACGGCCGTCAGCGCCGTGCTGGTGGTGCTGCTGATCGGTCAGTGGGTGAACCTGTGGCTGCTGTGACACTCCCCCGACGTCTGCGCGGCGGCCGCTGGTTGCGGCCCCTCGGACTGGGGCTGTGGGGGGCTGTGCTGCTCCAGAGCGGCATCAGCGGCCGGCTGGATCTGCTGCTGCGGGCTGTGTTCCATCCGTTGGTGTGGATCAGCGGCGTGGTGCTGGTGGTGGTGGCGCTGCTGGAGTTGGTGGGAGGGGGTGGCGCCGCCCCTACGCCGCGGCAGCGCACTGTGCTGCTGGTGGGCGTGGTGGTGGCGATCGCCGTGCTGCTGGTGCCACCGCGGCCCTCGTTCGCCGATCTCGCCGCCAACCGCGACCGCGAACTGCTCGATGAGCCGGGCCTGAATTTCGTGGTGCCGCCCGGCCAGCGCAGCCTCACCGAGTGGGTGCGCCTGCTGCGCAGCCAGCCCGACCCGAAGCTGCATGCGGGCGATCCGGTGCGCATCAGCGGCTTCGTGCTGCCCGTGCCCGGGGACCGTCCCCAGCTGGCTCGCCTGCGGGTGCGCTGCTGCCTGGTGGATGCCACGCCGGTGGGGCTGCCGGTGCTGTGGCCCCCGGGCCGGCCGCTGCCCAAGGCCGATCAGTGGCTGGAGCTGCGCGGCGTGATGGACACCGAACGCTTTGACGGCCAGACCCGGAGTGTGATCCGCGCTGAGTCGGTGCGAGAGATTCCCAGGCCGGCGCGGCCGCTCGAACCATGAGGGCCCTGCGCCTGGCCCTGCTGGCCGGTGTGCTGCTGGCCGTCGCCCAGCAGCAGGTGCTACTCCATCGGCCGCCGCGGCTGCTGGCGCTGGAGCAGGCGGCGGCCAGCTCCGGCCCAGCGGCCTTGAACCTGCGCTTCAGCCGGCCGATGAATCCCGGCAGCGTGGCGGCCCGCACCCGCCTGGATCCGCCGCTGCGCTTCGATCTGCAGGGCGGCGGCAACCCGTTGCTGCTGCTGCCGGGCCAGGGGCAGCGGCTGGTCACCCCGCTGCGGCTGCAATTGCAGGGCGACGACCGACGCGGTCTGCCGATGCGCCCAGCCCTCTGGCAATGGGATCCGCGCGCCCATCTGCTGGCCGTGGTGCCGGTGGGCAGCGGTGAGCAGGTGCAGGTGCGCCAGCACGATGGTGGCTGGACGGCACTGTCACCGGTGTGGAGCTCGATTACCGAGATCGAGCCGCTGGGCGATGGCTCTGGCGTGGGGGTGGTGAGCCGGGATGACCAGGGGCGTCACCAGGTGTGGCGCCTCAACCTGCAAGAGCGCAACCTGGCGCGGGTGGTCGCCATGGACGCACCGCTGCGGTCCGATCTGGGCCGGGTGCGGCAGACGGGCATCGATCGCTTCACGCGCGAACCGCTCCAGTACGCGCAGCTGAGCAGCAACCGGCAGGGTGATCTGCTGGTCCAATCCACGGCGCTGACGCAGGGGCCGGAAGGGCTGGTGCAGTGGTTCCGCGGCGGCGGCCGGCGACGCCTCGAGATCGAGGCCAGTGGCCCGGTGGCGCTGCTGCCCGGCGGCGGTGAGCTGATCGTGCCGGAGCGGGAGGGGTTGTCGCTGCGCACCCTGCCGCCGCGGGAACCACGCCGCCAGATCCTGCCCGGCAGCCGCGACCTCAGCAGCTTCTGCCCGGTGGCGGGGCGGGCGCTGCTGGTGCGGCACTGGCCTGATTTCCGGCGTTCGCTGGAGCTGGTGGAGCCGGGGCAGGCCCCGCGTCCGCTCTGGATCGGCACCGCCGGGCTGGTGGCCAGCGCCTGCTCCCGCGGCGGCGAGAGGGTGTGGGCGCTGCTGATCGAAAGCATCGCCGAGCCACGGCTGATCCTGCTGGCGCTCGATCGCAACGGGACGGTGCTGCAACGCCGCGAGCTGAGCGGCTGGGAGCTGGAGCCGGGCACCGGCCTCCACTACGACCCCACTGGCGAACGGTTGCTGCTCACCCTGCGCCGCCTGGAGCTCGACACCCCTGCCGGCGGCCCGCCCCAGCGTCGTGAGGCCCAGCCGGCCCTGATCGATCCGTTCAGCCTCGAGCTCACCTTGATCGACAAGCCGGTGCGCCAGGCCCAGTGGCTGCCAGCCGGCTGAGGGGCGCCCGCTCCCGCTCAGGCCAGCCGTTGCCGTGGGGCCAGCGCCAGGGCCAAAAGGAAGCCCACCAGCTGCATCAGCACCACGCAGGGACCTGACGGCAGGTTCAGGCTGCCGGAGAGCAGCAGGCCGAGCACGGCGCAGATGGCGCCAAGGCCAGCGGCCAGTGCCACGTAGCCGTTGAACTGAACACTCACCAGCCGGGAGGCACAGGCGGGGATCACCACGAAGGCGCTGATCAGCAGCACCCCCACCGCTTTGATCGAGATCGCCACCACCACCGCCAGCAGCACGATGAAAAGGAGCCGGTGCAGCGGTACTGCCACCCCACGCGAGAGCGCCAGCGGCTCATCGAGCGTGAGCAGGATCTGGTCGCGGCGGGTGAGGCCCAGGTAGCCCACGGCAGTCAGCAGCAGGGCCACGATCAGCCCCAGGTCGAGCCAGGAGATGCCGAGGATGTCGCCGAAGAGCAGCTGATGGATGCCGCCCTTGTAACTGCGCACGAAGCTGAGCGCCACCACGGCGATCGCCAGTGACGACGAATAGACGATGTTGAGCAGGGCATCGGTGGGCAGCTGGCTGCGTTCCACCAGGCGGCTCACCACCAGGGCGAACAGCACCGCGAAGGGAATCAGCACCAGGGTGGGGTTGAGGCCCAGCAGGATGCCGAGGGTGATGCCGAGCAGGGCCGAATGGCCGAGCGCATCGCTGAAGAAGGAGAGCTGACGCAGGATCGCGAAGCTGCCCAGCAGACCGCCCAGGGCACCGGTGAGCAGGCCGCCGATCAGGGCCCGCTGCATGAAGGGCAGGGCCAGGAGCTCGGCGAGGGCTACGCCGTCGTTCATCGGTGGTGATGGTGGTAGGGCACGTAGCCCCGGCCGTAGACCCGCTCCAGCTGGGCGGGACTGAGGGCGTGATCGGGGGGGCCGGAGCAGCGCAGGCTGCGGTTCAGGCACAGCACGCCATCGCAGGTGCGCCGCACCATCTCAAGGTCGTGCGAGACCTGCAGGATCGTCCAGCCCTCGCTGCGGCGCAGGTCGAACAGCAGGCCGTAGAACTGCTCCGCCGCCTGGCTGTCGAGGCCGGCCTGGGCCTCATCGAGCACCAGCAGGCGCCGGGGCCGCACCACGCAGAAGGCCAGCAGCACGCGCTTGGTCTGACCGCCGGAGAGCTCGCTGATCAGCCGGTCGGCCAGGTCGCTGCAGCTGGTTTTGGCCAGCGCCTGGCGCACCGCCTGCCGCCGCCGCTCACTGCCGCGCCAGGGCAGCTGCAGCCCGGGTGGATCCCAGCCGAGGCCCACGAAGTCGGCCACGCTGAGGGGGCAGCGGTTGCGCACGGTGAAGGACTGGGGCACATAGGCCACCTGGGCCCGCACCGAGGCGGGCAGCTGGCCCTGGGGGCCCATCGGCCGACCCAGCAGCCGCACCTGGCCGCGCTGGTGCGGCAGGATGCCCAGCAGCGCCTGCACCAGGGTGCTCTTGCCGGCCCCGTTGGGGCCCACCAGCGCCGTGTCGGTCTCCGCCGCCAGGGTGAAGCTCACCCCCTCCACGGCTGTCGTGCCCTCGCGCCGCACCGTGAGGTCGCTGACTTCGAGAACCATTTCCGCCATGGCTTCAGCCTACCGGCCGTGCGGGGGGATCCACTGCCCTGGGTTGCCAAGGCCCGGGGAGTCCACCGCCCAGGAGATCGCTGCTGGTGGAAGCGCCGCCAGGCGGTGGGCTTGCCACCAGTGCCGCTGGTTCGCGCCGCCTCACTTGCCGAAGGCCTTCACCAGATCCGACACGTTGCGGCGCATCTGGGTGGCGTAGTAGCCGGGGTTTTCGCCCTCGGCCGGACCGGTTTCCATTGGATCGAACACGCTCACCCGCACACCGAGGTCGCCGGCGAGGGCGTTGAACGAGCGGCTGCCTTCCTGCGGCTCGGAGAGCAGGGCCTTGAGATCGGACTGCTTCACCTGCTCGGCCACCCGTTGCAGATCGGCCGGGGTGGGGTTCTGCTCGGGCGCCTCCACCACGAAGGCGGTCTTGAGCTTGTAGCGCTCGGCGAAGTAGGGGGCGAAGTCGTGGAAGGCCACGAAGGTCTTGCCGGCGAAGGGCTTGAGCTGGGCGGCGAGCTCGGCATTCAGGGCCTGCAGCTCTGCGGTGAAGCTGGCGGCGTTGGCGCTGAACTGCTCCTTGCAGGCGGGCTTGGCGGCGATCAGGCCATCCCGGATCGTTTCCACCTGCTGGACGGCCCGCAGCGGATCGAGCCAGATGTGGGGGTTGATCGGGCCGTGCTCGTGGCCGTGATCATGCCCCTGGTCGTGGTCATCACCGCCCTTCGCCTTGGCCTTATCGCCGGCCTTCCCGTCCGCATTGGTCAGGGTCGCCACGCCGCTGCTGGTGTCGATCACGCGCAGCGTGGGGTTGTCGGCGCTGGCGATCAGCTTGTCGAGGAACGACTCCAGACCCAGGCCGTTCTTCACCAGCACGTCGGCCTTCTGCAGCTTCACCAGATCCGATGGGGTGGCCTGGAAGTCGTGGGGTCCAACATTGGTGGGAACCAGTGCCTGCACCGTGGCGCAGTCGCCCGCCACCGCCTTGGTGAATCCGGTGATCGGCAGGAAGGTGGTGACCACTTGCAGGTCGGTGCCGTTGCTGGCCGCCGGATTCCGGGCGGTCTGGCCGCACGCGACCAGCAGTGCCGCAGAAGCCAGCACCGCCGCACGGCGCAGAAGGAGACGCATGGCCGGCAGAGGAGAGCGGGGATCCCGGCACCGAAGCGGCGAGAAGTCGAATCGAGAATCATACTCATTTTGGTATGGCCTACCAGGCGCCTGGCCCTCCGCCTGGCCCTTGGTTTGCGCCTGTGCCTCGGCCTCTGCATCGCCGCCGCGAGCGCCCGATCTGTGGCCCTCGTGGCGGCTCCATCCCGCGCAGGCGCCGCCCTCTCACGGCGCTCCATAGGATCGGCGTTGACCCGCTGTCGTCCTGGCCATGGCTTCCGAGGCAGCCGTTCCTGTTTCGCAGAACGAGAGCCCGCTGAAGCAGAGCCCGCTCAACGCCAAACAGAGCCATCTGCTCGATCAGCTGCAGGCCGCCGGCCACGAGCTTTCCGGCCAGGACCTGCATGCCCGGCTGCGCGGCACGCCCCATGGCATGGGCCTGGCCACGGTGTACCGGCACCTGCGCCAGCTGCAGCAGCGCGGGCTGGTTCGTTGCCGCCATCTGCCCAGTGGCGAAGCCCTCTACGCCCCCACCGAACGGGACGAGCACCATCTCACCTGCGTCGATTGCGGCCGCACCCTGCCCCTGCGGGCCTGCCCCATGCACGACGTCCACCTGCAACCCCAGCAGCTGGACGGCTTCCGGCTGCTGTTCCATACCCTGGAGTTCTTCGGCATCTGCCCCAGCTGCCAGGCCCGCCAGCAGTCGTCCTGAGAGGAGCGTGCCCCCCTCATAGCTGCAGCAGCCAGGCCAGCAACTCCTGGCGGCGTTGCCGCGGCAGCTCCAGAAAGCGCGACTTCGCCCCCTCTGCCTCCCCGCCATGCCAGAGGATCGCCTGCTCGAGCGTGCGGGCGCGGCCATCGTGCAGGAAGCCCGTCGAGGCATTCACCCGCTGCGTGAGGCCCACGCCCCAGAGGGGAGCTGTGCGCCATTCGCTGCCCGCCGCCCCCTGCTCCGCTACCCCGTCATCAAGGCCGGGACCCATGTCATGGAGGAGCAGATCGGTGTAGGGCCAGATCCTCTGAGCGCGGAGCGCCTGAACCACCGCCTGTGTGGAGGATCCCGTGGACAGTTGCGGCACATGGCACCGGGCGCACTGAAGTGTGTCGAACAGTGCCTGCCCCCGGCGCACCACCGGGCTGGAGGCCGGCTGGCCGGTGCGCGGCGCCCCCAGGGTCTGGCTGTAGAAGGTCACCAGGGTCAGCTCCTGCTGGCTGATCTCGGCGGGTTGGCCATCGGCCGCCAGCGCTGAGCCCGGCCCCACCGCCGTGGTGAGGCCCATGTCATTGAGAAAGGCGGCGCTGGTCTGGTCCCGTACCGAAGCGGAGAGCGCCTTCCAGCCGAACCGCCCCAGTTGCCGCTGGCCGTTGGCGTCCACCAGCCAGTGGGGTCGGCCGGAAATGCCATCGCCATCGCGGTCATCGGGGTCGGCGCGGGCCAGGATCGCCCCCTCCGGTACCGCCTCCAGCAGCCCCAGGCCGATCAGGGGCGGCGCCACCCGAAGGGAACGGGCCACCTGCCGAACCGAAAGATCGAGGGGAGTGTCCGTCTCCAGCTGGACCCATGGCCGGCGCAGCCCCGCCTGGTTCTGCCACTCCACCGCCACGGAGGCATCGGGGCTGGCACCCAGCACGGCGCGATCGCGGACCTGGTGGCCGATGCTCGGCACGGGCCGCCCATCCCGCAGGGCCACCCGCACCAGGGATTCCCCCATCAGCGGCCGGCCGCGGCCGTTGCGCACATGGCAGGCGATGCAGGAGGCGGCATTGAAACGGGGACCCAGGCCCGCCCCGGGCGCCCCCTCCAGGGGCACGTGGGTGCGATCGAACAGCCCATCGGCGATCTGGTGGCGCTCCAGCTCAGCCGGGCTGAGGCCGGCGGCCGGTTGCTCGAAGGAGGCCGACGTGCGGTTGGCCACGGTCATCGCCCCGGCCGCCCGTTGGGGATCGGCGGCGCTCCAGCCGCGCTGCAATCCCACACCCAGCACCACCGCCAGGGCCAGCACGGCCAGCAGCAGGCGTTGACGGGGGCGCTGCATCAGGACAACAGCGGCACTGACCGCTCCACGAGCTTCGCCGCGCTGTGCAGCTGGCTGATCAGCTGCTCCATCGCCTTGCGGGAGGCGGGGTTGTGGAGGTGATCGTTGATCGGGTGCGGCAGGGCCTTGGCCAGATCCACTGCCTGGGCGGTCTGGGCGTCGATCTGCTGGCCCAGCTCGACATCCTTGCGGCGGATCCGCTCCAGCAGACCGGTGGTCAGCAGCACCTGCCGGGCGCCCTTCACATTGGCGAGCAGATCCGCCTGGGTGTTGCCGCTGTCGGCGCTCTCCAGGCTGCGGGGATCACGGCTGTTCAGCGGTTGGCCCAGTTTTTCGTCGCCCTCCTCCTGCAGCAGGCCGATCACCCCCTGAAGCATCTCCTGCACGGCTGTGCCGGCCTCGGCTGGTGAGCTGATCCGGGCGCCGAAGCCCTGCGGCCCCGACCAGCTGGCCAGGAGCCCTTCGGCCTGGCGGTGCAGGTCGTCGGTCGCCAGGCGCAGATAGGCCAGATCGTTGGGCGTGAGCTGGGCCGCGCTGGGTCGTTGGCCCCTGTTCCCGCCGAAGATCACCCATTCGATGCCGTGGAATCCCTTGGCGGTGTCGCTGAGGGCGACGAAGGTGTCGGCCGTGAACGCGGCGCCGCCCAGGGCCGCAGCGAGGTCTTTGCGGTTCACGGGCCAGGAATCCAGGGCGCCGTCGAACCCTTCGGTTTGAGCGGGACCGAAGGCCCAGCTTTCACTGGTTTCCCAGGTGTGGCGCGCCGCCAACCAGGCCTGGCGGGCCGCCTCCAGGCGCTCGTCGGAGGGTTTGTCGGTGAGGCGTTGGATGGCGGCCTGCAGGGCGCCGGTTTCCGCCACCAACTTGGTGTTGTTGGGCTGCACCACCTGCGCCACGAAGGTCTTCACCACCGCCTCGTCGGTGGGGGCTGCCGTGCGGCCGGGCGTGCCGCAACCGTTGAGGACCAGGCCCAGGCCTAGCGGCAGTCCCAGGGCCAGGCCCAGGGCCAAGGTGCGACTCCAGCGGCAGGTGCGGGTCACGATCGATGCAGGGCGTCTGCGGCCAATGTCCACCGCCGGTCCGCACCATCACCGCCCGGACGGCACACCAGCCCGTGACCAATGGCACCCAGGGCTGCATCACCACTCAGTCGCTCCACATCCGCAACAGGTTGGTGTAGCTGCGGCTGAGCAGATCGAAGATCTCGCTCTTGCCCTGCTGGCTGAACAGCTGCCGCCGGGCTGTGTCGAGTTCGAACAGCAGTTCGCGCTGCTCTGCGTTGCGGAGGCGACTCTGGATCCAGCCCACACAGACGAGACGCTCCCCCTCCGTCACCGGTTCCACCCGGTGCAGCAGGGTGCTGGGGTAAAGGATCGCGTCGCCGGCCCTGAGGCGAATCGCTTCCTCACCATGGGGAAACTCCAGCACCAGGGCACCGCCCGCGTAGCTGGCTGGCTCCGAGAGAAACAGCGTGAAGGAGAGATCGGAGCGTCCTTCGGCCATGAAGGCGTTGTCCACGTGGCGGCCGTAGCCCTCGCCCACGCCCGTTCGGCTGAACAGCAGGCCGTGGATCCGGGCCGGTAGTGCCGCTGCAGCCAGCAGGGGATGGGCCAGCAAGGCTTGGTGCACCAGCGGCGCCAGCTCCTGGTGCAGGGCCGAAGCGCGCTCCAGCTGGCGGTTGTGCTTGACGGCCCTGGCATGCCAGCCGGCCGTTTCCTGGCCGGGCCGCCATTCCAGCTCCGGCGCCAGCAGCCGGCTTCTCCAGCTGGCGATCTGCTCGGCCGGCAGCAGTGATTCGATCTGAAAACGCATCGACCCGGCAATGGCGCGGTTCCCCCGAACGATGGCGGCACCCTGCCTCTTTCTCCAGGGGAGCGTGCCTGCGCCATTGCTGCCAATCGGCGGCAGCGGAACAGCCAGCACCCCAATCTGTCGCCAATGGCACGGTCGCCTGTGACCGGTGCAGGCCGGTGCAGAGCCAAGCCGCTCAGAATCGGCGGTGTTCCATTCGGATCCACCATGGCGCGCTCCAGCATCGCCCTGTTCCTTGCCACCACCGGGCTGATTGCCGGGATGGCGGGCTGTGGCAAGGCTCCCGAGTCCAGCGAGCCGAAGACCCCTGCGGCTGGACAGCAGGCACCTGATGGTGGCGGGGATGCGGTCGAGTACCACAAAGAGAACAAAGGAGAGGAAGGCGGCGAGGGCGGGGAAGGGGGTGAGGGCTGATGTGCAGGCCGGCACATGAAACCGGCAGCTGAACCGGGCGCAGTCCATCCCCCACTACAGGCCCCACCACCGGGCCCGCCAGCTAAAGCAGCTGGTAAGAACCGTTATCATTATCATGCTATTGCTGGGGTGCTCTGGTTCCCTGGGCCTGTTGACAAGCGCACCCTGCCAATCAATGACCGTTTCCCTCTCCAAGCTGCTTGCGCACCTTGCCTTGGGCCTGCTGGCTCCGCTGGCCCCCTTCGCTGCCGCCGCCGCTGAGCTCAACCTGGAGGGCATCCAGCGCTATGCCAGCGGTCTCACCTTGGGCAGCCAGGGCGGCGGTCTCAGCGCCGACCAGGTCACCAGCATCAACCAGTTCTCCGACGTTCAGCCCACTGAATGGGCCTACCAGGCGCTCTCGAACCTGATCGAGCGCTACGGCTGCGTCGCTGGCTATCCCGACGTCACCTTCCGCGGCAAGCAGGCCCTCAGCCGCTGGGAAGCCGCCGCTCTGCTCAATGCCTGCCTCGATCGCATCACCGAGGTGACCGACGAGCTGCGTCGCCTGCTCAAGGAATTCGAAGCCGAACTGGCCGTGCTCAAGGGCCGGGTGGATGGCCTCGACGCCAAGGTGGGCGAGCTGGAGGCCAATCAGTTCTCCACCACCACCAAGCTGAGCGGCCAGGCCACCTTCGTGCTCGGGGCCAATGCCTTCGGCGGCAGCGCTCCCGCACGCGCCACCCGCGAAGAGGTGGGCGCCACCACCTTCAGCTACGACATTCAACTCAGCTTCGACACCAGCTTCACTGGCAAGGATCTGCTGCGCACGATCCTGCGGGCCGGCAACTTCGCCGACAGCGCCTTCGGCGGCGCCGGCCCCACCGGCGGCCTCTCCACCCTGGAAGTGGCGTTCCAGGAGGATTGCGGCGACAACGCCGACTGCGGCGATGTGGTGGCGATCGACAAGCTCTTCTATCAATTCCCGCTCGGCAGCGGCTTCACCGCCACCCTCGGTGGCCGCGTCGGTCAGGAAGACATGCTCGCTCTGTGGCCGAGCGTGTACCCCAGCGACACGATCCTGAACGTGCTCACCCTCAACGGTGCGCCGGCGGCGTACAACAAGAACCTCGGCCCGGGCGCCGGCCTCTGGTGGCAGAACGGCGGCTTCAGTGTGAGCGCCAACTGCGTGGCCGCCAACGGCAACGCCGGCAACCCGAGCGAGGGCGGCATCGGCACCAGCGCCAGCGCCGGTACCGGCACCGTGCAGATCGGTTACGCGCAGGAGCAATGGGCCGTGGCTGCGATCTACAGCTACATCCAGTCAGGGGTGGGGGTGCCCGGCACCACGCCCATCACCGCCCTCGCCTTCGAGAACCCCAGCAGCACCACCAACGCCGTCGGCCTCAGCGGCTACTGGCAACCCTCCAGCTCCGGCTGGTTGCCCTCGATCAGCGCCGGCTGGGGCCTCAACTCCACGTCGTACGACGGCCAGGAGGTGGATGGCGATGTGCGCACCAGTCAGTCGTGGATGGTGGGGCTGGAGTGGAGTGATGTGTTCGTGAAAGGGAACGCCCTCGGTATGGCCGTGGGCCAGCCGGTTTTCGCCACAGCCCTCGAAGGCAGCGACTCCCCCAACGACGGCAACTATGTGTGGGAGTGGTGGTACAAGTTCCAGGTGAGCGACAACATCTCCGTGACGCCCGCCCTCTTCTATCTGAGCCGGCCCCTGGGCCAGGCCACCCCCTCCGGCGAGACCTTCAACCAGCTGGGCGGCCTGGTGAAAACCACCTTCCGGTTCTGAGCCGGGGGTTTGGAGGCTGTGAGCTGACTCTGTGTTCAGGATGGCCGTCCTGGTCTGATGCACTGGCTAGCAACGCGCGCCATGGAGTGGCTGCAGCGGCCCCAGCTCAGCGCGGCAGCTGGCACTCCAGTTCCCGCAGCCGCGCTTCCAGTGCCTCGATGCGTTCGAGGTAGGTGAGGGCCAGGGCCATGCCGGGCACGTTGAGGCCGAAGTCGTCGCGCAGGCGGGCGGCGCGGCGGGCCAGCGTGAGGGTGCGGGCGTGGAAGCACCAGGACGTGCCCGTGCCGGTGAGCTGGAACACGCCGAACTGGACCAGTTCGCTCACCTCTTCATGGGCCAGGCCAGAGGCCGCCAGCAACTCCTCGAGCGCCACCGGGCTGTCGTCGTCGGCGGGAATCAGCGGATCGTCAGCCATGGGTGGCGGCTCCTGGGAACGATGGACGGGGGTTGAACGCGGAGGCTTCGGCCAGCTCGCTGTAGAGCTCCCGTTCGCGATCACCGATCTGCTCCGGCATCACGATCTGGATCACACCGTAAAGATCACCGGCGCCTTCCTTGCGCCGCGGCAGGCCCTTGCCCGCCAGCCGCAGCTTCTGGCCGTTGCGCATGCCCGGCCGCACGGTCACCCGCGCCGTGCCGGCGAGCGTGGGCAGATCGATCTCGGCGCCGAGGGCCGCCTCCCAGGGGGCGATCGGCAGCTCCAGGTAGAGGTCGTGGCCCACGGGGCGAAACCGGGGGTGTGGCTTGAGCCGGATCTGCAGAAACAGATCACCGGCCGGGCCGCCGCCGTGGCCGGGGCCCCCACGGCCTGGCACCCGCAGGCGCTCGCCATCGGCCACACCGCGTGGCACCCGGATCGTGCCGGAGCGGGGCTCCCGCGCCATGCCGCCGTCGGCGCGGCGGCTGGGGACGCTGAGCGTGAACGCCACCTCGGTGCCCTGGGCCGCCTGCTCCAGCGTCAGTTCCGTGGTCACCTCCAGGTCCTGGCCGCGAACCTGGAAGCCGCCAGCCTGTTGGCCGAAACCGCCGGAGCCACCGAAACCGCCACCAAACCCACCGGCGCCGCCAGAAACGCCAAAGCCCATCTGCTCGAACAGATCGGCCAGATCCACGTCCTGACCAGCCGGCTGGCCGCCCTCCCGCCGGAAGCGGCTCTCCCAGTCGGGCGGTGGGCTGAAGTCCTCCCCGCTGCCATGGCGGCCCAGGTTGTCGTAGGCCTGGCGCTTCTCGGGATCGGAAAGGGTCTGGTAAGCCTCGCTGATCTCCTTGAAGCGCTCCTCGGCACCGGGCTCCTTGGCCACGTCCGGATGGGTCCGGCGGGCCAGCCGCCGGTAGGCCTTCTTGATCGCGTCGCCATCGGCGTCGCGCTCCAGCTCCAGGGCGGCGTAGTAGTCCTTGAACTTCATCGTCGCCGGGCCTCCGAACAGAGCTGCGCCTGGAGGGTGGCCGCCTGTAGGGGCGGCCCGCACGGGGCTCCTCCCAACCCTGCCACGCCCAGCCGTGATCGCGCCGCGTCAGGCGTAGGAGCGGCAGCTTCCTGGCCGCGCCCTGGCCGCTTGCCAGCCTGCAAACGGCCGCATCAGCGAGCCAGCTCTCAGAGGCCAGGCGCCAGACTGGTGGGATCAGCTCCGCCCTGGCCGCCATCGCCATGACCAGCACCGCCAGTGATCTCCACGCCACAGATGTCCGCGCCGACGGCCCTGCGACGGTGCCCATCCCCGCCATGGCGGAGGCCGGCATCACCAGCCTGCCGGTGACGATCCTCACCGGCTTTCTCGGCGCCGGCAAAACCACCCTGCTGAATCACATCCTCAGCAACCAGGACGGCATCAAGACCGCCGTCCTGGTGAATGAGTTCGGTGAGATCGGCATCGACAACGACCTGATCATCGCCACCGGCGACGACATGGTGGAGCTGAGCAACGGTTGCATCTGCTGCTCGATCAACGGCGAACTGCTGGAGGCGGTGGAGCGCATCCTCGATCGCCCCGATCCGGTCGACTACCTGGTGGTGGAAACCACCGGCCTCGCCGATCCGCTGCCGGTGGCGATGACCTTCCTCGGCAGCGAGCTGCGCGACACCACCCGGCTCGATTCGATCATCACCTTGATCGATGCGGAGAACTTTGACGACTCCACCATGGCGAGCGAGGTGGGGCGCGCCCAGGTCATTTATGGCGACATCCTGCTGCTCAACAAGACCGATCTGGTGGCGGAGGAGCGGCTGGTGGAGGTGGAATCACGCCTGCGCGAGCTGAAGAAAGACGCGCGCATCCTGCGCTCGGTCAGCGGGCAGGTGCCGCTGCCGTTGCTGCTGAGCGTGGGGCTGTTCGAGTCCGATCGGGTGGTGGCGGAGCAGGCCGGCGAGGCCCAGGCGCACAGCCATTACCACGGCCATGACCACGCTCACGATCACGGCCACAGCCATGCCCACAGCGCCGGCGCGGCCGAGGGTGCCGACGCAACCCACGCCACTGCCGCTGACCACAGCGCCTGCGATCACGACCATGGCCAGTGCGTCCACGACCACAGCAGCCACGGCCATGACCATAGCCACGATCACGATCACGCCCATGGCGACGGCGTCCATGCCGCCGACCATCTGGCGATCGAAGGCTTCACCTCGCTCTCCTTCGCTGCCGATGGGCCCTTCTCGTTGCGCAAGTTCCAGAACTTCCTCGACAACCAGATGCCGGCCGGGGTGTTCCGGGCCAAGGGAATCCTCTGGTTCAGCGAAAGCGAGCGGCGCCATGTGTTCCACCTGGCGGGCAAACGCTTCTCGATCGACGACACCGACTGGAAAGGACCGCGCAAGAACCAGCTGGTGCTGATCGGCAAGGAGCTCGATCACGACAAGCTGCGCCGTCAGCTGCGGGCCTGCGTCGCCAGCGGCGCGGCCGGCAAGGGTTTTTCCTGAACCTGGCCCGCTTGCCCGGCTGCATCCTCTGCTCGCGGCCTGGCATCCCGCCCGCTCCCGGCGCTGCATCCAGGCCCCGCATCCAAAGGTTGCCGTTGAACTCCCGGGCGGCGGGGCTGGCTTCATACTGACCCCGCAGTGGTTTGCCGGTGCGCACCCCGGTGAGGCAACGAGGAAAGTCCGGTGCCAGCATCACCCTTGTCCGAAGGCGTGGTGGTCACTCCGGCGCTGTCCCGCAGCTGTGATGGGCCCCATCAACAGGTGGGCCCTCAGCCAGAACGCTCGCCCCTGCTCCTCCCCCTTCAATCCCCGGCGCGGACCGGAGTTCACCATGCCCTTCGCTTCCCTCAAGTCCTCGTCAGGCCGAGATCTGGTGCTGGCCGGCTGCGCCGGTCTTGGCCTCAGCCTGCTGGGCACCCTGCCCGCCTCCGCCCACGGCCTGGCCGGAGCCGGCCTGGCGGGTGGCTTCAGCCATCCCCTCACCGGCCTCGACCACCTCTTCCTGCTGGTGGGCGTGGGTGCGGCCTCGTCGTTCGTGAGTGCCCAGCTCCTGCTGTTCGCCCTGGCCGGTGCCGTGATCGGGGCGTTCTTCGGTGTCAGCGGCGGCGGCCTGCCCGTGGCTGAGCTGCTGGCGGCACTGGCGGTTTCGGGTCTGGGTGTGCTGATCCTGATGAGCCGCCGCTCTGGCCACCCTCCTTCCATTCCTGCGGCCGGCACCGTGGTGACGGTGGCGGTGGCGATCCACGCGATGCTGCACGGCCATGAAGCCAGCGGTGCCAGCAGCTGGTGGGCGGGAGCCCTGCTGGCCTCTGGCCTCACCGTGGGGGTCACGTTCCTGTTGCTGCGCCGGCTCGGCACCGCCTGGACCGTGCGTCTTGCCGTTCTGCTCACCGTGGTGGGTGCGCTGCTGGCCCTGGGGCCGATCGGTCTGCTCGCCGCCGCCGGAGCCGCCTGAGCTGAGCACCAATCGCAGTCATCGACACAGTCAGCCCTCAAGTTCTGGCTAACGTTGCTGGATACCGGTTGGGTGCCATGGTCGAACTTTTGCTTTTCACCGGCGTCATCGCCCTGTTCGGCCTGGCCTTCTGGCTTACCACCGACTCTGACGACGACAATTCCGGCGGCGGCCTGATGCAGCCGGCTCTCGTGCCAGTCCGGGTCCGCCCCAGCCGCTGAACCCTTCCCTCTCTCTCACCCCTAGCGATCGTCAGCCCTGCTGATGGTCGTTTTTTCTTTGGGTTGCCTTGCCTGCGGGGAATCTGTCTGGCGTGCCATTCCACAGGGCAGAGCCCGCTTCTCATGCCCCAGCCACGACAGACAAGCGGCCTGAGCGGTTCTCGTTCTTGGTTGTTTCACCCATCCATTGATCGGACCTCCCGTTATCGGGTCACATTTGTTACTCCCGGTCGCACCCTTTCGACGTGGGTAGCTAAATCCTGATTCCTACGCTCCAGATGTTGCATTCGCGCCATCGGGCGCTCCATCTCCTGGATGAAACGGATCTCTTCCGCCACCGTGAGGCTGGCTGCTGCCGGTCTCACGGTTGTTTCGATCGCCACCGCCGTTGGTGCCGGCCTGGCGCAACAGGCGCCCAACCGCAAACCCGTTGAAATCGGGGTCTACTCGGGCCGCCACTACAACACGGACAAAGAGCTCTACCGCCAGTTCACCGCCCGCACAGGCATCAAGGTGAACGTGCTGGAAGCCAAGGACGACGCCATCATCGAGCGCCTCAAGAGTGAAGGTCGCAACAGCCCGGCCGATGTGCTCGTGCTGGTGGATGCCGCCCGCCTCGACACCGCCACCGACCAGGGCCTGTTCCAGCCCAGCCGCTCCGCAGCCCTGCAGCGCGATGTGCCCGCCAACCTGCGCGACTCCCAGGGGCGCTGGTATGGCCTCACCCGCCGGGTGCGCGCGGTGGTGGTCAACCCGAAGCTGGTGAATCCCAACACGATTCGCACTTACGCCGATCTGGCCAAGCCGGCCCTCAAGGGCAAGCTCTGCCTGCGCGACCGCAAGAGCCCCTATAACCAGTCGCTGGTGGCCAGCCAGATGATCCTGCGCGGTGACGCGACCGCAGGCAACTGGGTGCGCGGCATGGTGGCCAACGTGAAGCAGCCGTTTTTCACTTCGGACACCCCCCTGGCCCGTGCCGTCGCCCGGGGTGAGTGCGCGGTGGGCGTCGTCAACTCGTACTACGTGGCCCGCATGCTTTCGGGCGAAGGCGGCGCCGAGGACAAGCGCCTGGCTGAGCAGCTCCGGGTGGTCTACGTGAATCCCTCCCACGTCAACATCAGTGGTGCCGGCGTCACGCGCCATGCCAAGAATCCCCAGGCTGCGCTCAGGCTGATCGAGTTTCTGGCCTCCCCCACCGGTGGCCGCGGCTACGCCGAAGCCAACAACGAGTACCCGCTCAAGGGCGTGGGTGACAATCCCATTCTCAAGCGCTTCGGTACCTTCAAGGCGGATGGCGTCTCGGTCGAGCAGATCGGAGCACGGAGCAGGGCCGCTACCCGGATGATGGAAACCAACGGCTGGAAGTAGGACACCGAATGGCGGCACTGGCAACAGCCGAACGAGCACCAGCTGTCAAGGGCGCACCGCCGATGCGGCGCGCCTCCCTCACGGCAGCGGTTGTGCTGGTCTCAGCCCTGGCCCTGTTGCCGGTGCTGGTGCTGGTGGGCTATGCCCTGCTGGCCCCCGGCTCCAGCACCCTCCAGCTGGGTGCCGAGGGCGTTGAGCAGGTGGTCAACACTGTGGGGCTTGTGATCGGTGTCGGCATGATCGGCGCCCTCGTGGGCACGGCCAACGGCTGGCTCACGGCCTGTTGCCTCTTCCCTGGCCGACGCTGGCTGCGCCTGGCGCAGGTGCTTCCTCTGGCGGCCCCTGCGTTTGTGCTGGCTGCCGTGCTCGTCGATCTCGGCAGCCGCTGGGGCTTCCGCTTTCACGGCATCGGCTGGGCGGTGCTGCTGCTCAGCCTCACCACTTACACCTATGTGTTCCTGCTCTCCACCGAGAGCTTCTCGATGAGCGGCCACCGCCAGCTGGAGGCCTGCCGCAGCCTGGGCGTTGGTCCGTGGGGCAGCTTTCGGCGGGTGGCGCTGCCACTGGCCCTGCCTTCGATCGGTGCCGGCGTTGCCCTCAGCGGCATGGAGGTGGTGAATGAACTGGGCGCGGTCGAACTGCTCGGCGTGCCCACCCTGTCGCGCGGGATCCTGCAGCGCTGGCAGGGTGAAGGGGATCTGCAGGGAGCCGTGGGGCTGGCCCTGATCGCCTTGGTGATGGTGAGTCTGCTGGTGGGAGCCGAACGCTGGTTACGCCAGCGCAGCCGCCGCTGGAACATGGGCCATGACGGCACCAGCTCACTGCAGTGGCACCTGAGCGGCTGGCGGTCCTGTGCGGCCCAGCTGCTCACCCTGGTCCCGCCGCTGATCAGCCTGGCGATTCCGCTCACCTGGCTGGTGATGAGCCGCGACCACTTGCAGAGCGATTCGCCCGAGGAGCTGGTGGCGCTCACATTGCGCAGCCTTGGTCTGGCCCTTGCCGCTGCCCTGGTGACGGTGGTGGCGGCGGTGGTGCTGGCGATCGCCCGCCGCTGGATCCCCCAGCCCTTCCTGCGTCAGCTCACCTTCACGGCGGGCATGGGCTACGCGATCCCCGGCACGGTGCTGGCCCTGGCCCTGATGCTGATTGGCGGCCCGCTCGGCCTCAGCCCGCTGCTTCTGTTGCTCTGGGGCTACAGCGATCGTTTTCTGGCCGTCTCCAAGGGGGGCCTTGACGCCGCTCTGGAGCGGATTCCGCCCAGCGTGGATGAGGCGGCCACCGGCCTCGGCTGCAGCTGGACCCAGGTGCTGCGGCGTGTGCATCTGCCCCTGCTCAAGGGGCCGCTGCTGGTCGGTGCGCTGCTGGTTTTCGTCGATACGGTCAAGGAGCTGCCGCTCACCTTCTCCCTGCGCCCCTTCGATTTCGACACCCTGGCAGTGCGCGTTTATCAGTACGCCGGTGATGAACGGGTGTCGTCCGCGCTGGTGCCGGCGCTGCTGATCGTGGCTCTGGGCCTTGTGGCGGCGGTGGCGCTCATGCCCAGCCTCGAACAGCTCGGTTCCGGTCAGGACCGGAGCTGAATCGCCACGCCAGAGCTGGGCTCGCGCTGCGGGCCCTGGTTCAGGGACGCTCCGGGCAGCGGGCGGCGATCCGGGCGATCCGGTTCGCCTGCAGCACGTTGAAGTTGTCATCGCTGGCCAGCAGCAGCGTGGGGCGTCCATCGGCCAGGGCCGGGCCCACGGCGAGGGCCTCCCAGTTGTCGGGGCTGAGCCCGGCCGCCAGCAGATCCCACTGCCGCACCGGTGCGAGTGGTGGGGCGTTCTCACCTGCGGGCCGGCTTGCCGGCAGGGGGAAGGCCACCAGCCGCGCCCACCAGCGGTTCGGCGCGGCATAGCCCCGCACCAGCCCCAGCAGCAGCCCGGAGTTCGGCGGCGCCAGCAGCTCGGTGAGGCCCCACTGGGAACCCTCCAGCGCCACCGCCAGACGCCCAGCCGGCAGAAAGGCAGGCTGCGGGGCTGCGGTCTGAGGGGTGGTTGGGGAGGCGTTGCCGGCCAGGCTCCTGGCCAGCGGTCCGAAATGCAGCAGGCGCAGCGATCCCTCCGGGTCCTGCAGCAGGGGCCGCTCGGCCGCCAGCAGTAGAGAAGGGGGCAGGCCTGAACCGCCCGACGCCGTTGGCGATACCGGCAGCAAGGTCAGCGCTTCTGGCCCTTGGTTCGAGCCCAGGCCGCGCTGCGGCGCCGCCTGCCAGTCCGGCGGCAGGTCAAACGCCTCCTGCAGGCGCCCCGTGGCCCGCTGAAAGCGCAGCAACCGCGGCGGCTGCTCCAGCGTGCGGCGCCCCTCGCTCACGATCCAGAACGATTCGCCCTTGATCACCAGCCCTTCACCGTCGAGGGGGTGGGCAAACGGTTGGCCGTTGGCATCGGTGAGCCTCAGCCGCCGGCCGACCACTGGCGGTCTGCCCCCGTTCTCCCCGAGGGGCGCGACGCCGTGCAGCGGCACCAGGAAGGGAGCGGGGCCGTCGCTGAGCAGCCACAGGCTGCGGCCCTCCGGGTCCATGGCAGCGGCTGAGAAACCACCGAGCGGTTGGCCGTCGGTGCCCTCCCGCGGCAGCTCCACCTCGGCCAGCAGCTCCCAGCTCACCTCTCCCGGACAGGGCAGCACCCAGGCTGGCTCTGCGGGAGGCTGCAGCGGCACGGTCACGGGTGCTACGGGAATCACAGCGATCAGAGACGGCTCCAAGGCCCACGATGGCGCTGCTCCAGCTGCAGTGGTGCCTCACGAAGGCCTGGTCGTCCGCAACTGGCTCTGTGGCCAATCTGCGGAAGAGGAATGACAGTGCAGATCAGGAATTGTGGCCCAATGAAGACGTGCCCTAGATGCGTCGACGATGGATCAGGCAAGGATCCTGTGACATCGACTGTTGATCGCCCTTGATGCGCGGCATGCCGCCGGAGCGCACAGGATGGGGGGACCTTGAATCCTGAACGTATCGCGCTTGATGAACATCCTGCAGAGGCAGTCAAGCCACAGGCCGTGGATCAAGGACTGATTGCACAGTTGATCCAGGCTGTGTGCTGACCCAGGATCAGCCTGAGCATGATCAGCCAAACCTGGATCAACTAAGCCCGGATCAGTCAAGTCCGGATCAGTCAAGTCCGGATCAGTCTGCTCAAGATCGACGAGTCATGATCCCCTTCGTCAAGATCAACCTTCTCGGGAGGACATGGAGAATGATGAGCCAGGACGTAGTTGTTTAATTTGCTACGCCCGTGCGTCGCATTTCCAAGGCAAGGCACAGCACACCCCATGAAGATGATCTCATCGCACTGCCATGGCGTGATCGTGATGGACGAGTCACAGATGCACTCAAGCGAAGATAACGAGATCCTCAATCGCGTCCTGCAGCTCACCAGCCTCAGGGATTGGTGCATGGAACGCCTTTCACTGCTGTCGTTGCGATCCGATCTGGAAGATGCCCGCTGCCTGACCAGTGAGCATCTTGAGATGCTGGTGGAAACCAATGCCTGGAACATCCTCTGGCTTCCCTCCTGTTGGAGACCACGTAATGACGAAGGCTGACGCAATCACTACCCAGAGGATTGTCTCCAGAGTGTCAGAACATCCCGGGAGCTTCTGATTGCAGCTGCTTCACCCACTGCGCAAGTCGTTCATCAGTGACATCGGGTACACTGTCTTCATCGAGAGGCAGGCCGCAGAACAGCCCATTCACCACACTCTTAGATTCTGAAAAGTCGTAGCTAGCGGGTGATACCTTGCCAACCATTCTGGCCCCAGACTGGATGAATGCCGTGTAGAGCTCTTCCATGGCATCGCAGAAGTAATCGGAGTAGGAGGAAGAGTCTCCCAGTCCCACAATCGCCACCGTTCGACCGGTCATTTGCAGATCAGGGATGCCTTCCACGTGGCTGTCCCAGGCGGTTCCGGAGCGCATCGAATCTGCTCCAGTGTTCCAGGTGGGCACGCAACAGATCAGGTCGCCCGAAGCTTCCAACTCCTCGGTGGCGTCGAGATCACCCACATCCTGCACGCTGGCAGAGGGTCCGATCAGCTCAGCGAGGCGGGTGGCAACGTCCTCCGTTTTTCCGGTGGTGGTGGCAAACAAGATGCGAACGGGCATTGTGCTGAATCAGAACGTTGATGTTCTAATCACCAGTAGTCCTTGTGGAGCTGTGTGGAACGACATCGACAGGTGACATTGCCGACATAAGCTCAGCATCAATGGATTCAGGCGATCAAGTCATCAACGTTACGTTGATCCTGTTGCCTTGTATTCCATGCCCAACACGCTCAGTTTCACAGCCATCTCCTCCTGGCCCTCCTGTGCCTTTACACCCCACCACAGCAACACGCCAGCTCTCCATGGGCCGGCTTTGCTGGGCAAGATCCGCCAGCATCAGCCCATCCAGAAGCTCAGCCTGGATTATCCGGGTCTCACCCAGGAGCAGCTTGCCCTGGTGCAGGGCATCCAGGTGCAGGAACAGACATTGGCTCAGCTTTATCAGGAGTTGCAGGCGGTTGAGGTGATCAAGGCTGGGCTTGAACGGGAGCTGATTGATTCTCTCAGTCCTGTGTCGCTACTCTGACTTTCAGCGTGCAGCCGCCCGCAGCAAAAAGCCCTGGCCGGAAGGCCAGGGCAAGTTGTGAATCTCACAGTCGTGGTTCTGACAGCTGGGCTTCCCCTGGTTGCGGTAAACGCGGAAGAGTTTCCACAGTGTTTCACCAGTGGAGGTTCAACAGCGGGGTTCACTCAACGTTGGAGTTTCAGGCAGTCTCCATCATTTCAAGCGCCTTGCCTACCCGGCGGAAATCAAAGCCGAGAGCCCGCAGAGCGTGCCAGAGATGGCCCTGCAGGAAGAAGAAGGCCAGAAAGAAGTGGGCATTCGCCAGCCAGGCACGAGCGGTGTGAACCCCCAACGGCAGATCCACGCTGTCGGCGAAGTAGGGAGAGAAGGAGAATTTCAGCGTGAGCGCAGGCCCAAAGAATTCCACTGGATACACGGTGGTGTTCGAGGCACACCAGAGGCTGGCCACAAATCCCATCAAGGCCACCGATCCAATGGAGTACGACAGAATCGATTCGGCCGATTGAAGAACCAGCTTGCGTGCGAAGGGCAACGGTGGCACCAGGATGTGCCATACCCCGCCCAGGGTGAGCATGAAGGCGATCACCACATGGCCACCGATCACATCTTCCAGGCTGGAGATCGAGAGGAAGCTGGTCTGATAGCCCCAGATTGTGGCCAGATCCACGCGCGGTTGCACGGTTCGAACCGCTTGAAGGGCAGGGTCGTAGATGCCCACCCGTTTGGCCAGTTCAACAAACGCAATGGCTCCCAGGCCCAGGAAGATCAGGTGATGGCCCAGGATCACCCCCAGCTTGGCAGGGTCTTCCCAGTCGAAGTTGAAGCGCTTGGCGCCGCCCTGCGTGGTGCCAAGGTCGGTGGGGGCACGGAAGAGGTGCCACATCCCTCCGGCGGCCAGTACGGCGGCGCTCACCAGGTGGAAGGCGGCGATGGCGATGATCGGCTCCGCATGGGCGATCACACCACCTTCCCCAACGCCAAGACCAAGGCGCGCCAGGTTTGGCAGAAGAATCAGGCCCTGCTCACCCATCGGCTGGGCAGGGTTGTAACGGCTGAGCTCGTAGATGGTGAACGAGCCCGCCCAGAACATGATCAAGCCGGCATGAGCAGCATGCGCTGAAATGAATGTGCCGGCTTCATTGGTCACCAGTGAATTGCCTGCCCACCAGTCATAATTGACCTTTGGGTTTCCGTACGATTGCATCAAGCTTGCGCGAGGCAGCGTCAATGTAAGTTGAAGCTCCAGCGATTGGTGCGTATGAAATGACTATCTGGCAGCTGATTGCGTACGGAACTGTGTATCAATGAAGCGTTCGTGTCGTGCCTTTGCAGACAATGACCGAGGCCATGCGCTTGGTTGGAGTTGGCGGGGCAGTGGCTGAAACCTCACCAGAACGGCTTCCTTCAGGAACAGGCCACTCGTCACAACGCCCCAGAAGCCCCTTCCCAGGGCATTGGCGACCCTCAGGCGGCGCCACCACCACCGCCACCCCGATAGCGGCTGGCCGCACGCTTCACGCTGGCGAGAGCGGTGCCATCAAGGAACTGCTGATCCAGGAGCAACAAGGCGGCGGAGTTGTCCCCTGCCAAGCGCAGACGCTGCAGCACAAAGCGGGCTTCCGCCTCTTCCTGGATCTGTTCTTCGACAAACCAATCCAACATGGCGGAAGCGCTTCGCTCCCCATCCGCTTCCGCCAAGGTGTACAGGCGGTTGATGGAGGCTGTGACGGCTTTCTCCATCACCAGCACCTGATCGAACAACGCCTGGGTGGAGTCCCAGGAGCGTTGCGGCGACTGAATGGTGGGCAGAATCACCTGTTCGTCACAGTCGAGCAGATAATCGATCATGCGGGAGGCATGACCTCGCTCCTCATTGCTTTTGTTGAGCATGTATTCGGAGAAGCCGGCAAGATCCTTCTCCCGCAGCCAGATCGACATCGACAGGTAGCTATGGCTGGCGTGAAACTCAGCCTCCAGGTGGGTGTTGATCGCTTGCGTCAACTCTTTCATGTGGTTCGTTCAGTGATGTCTCTCTTGATCTAGCAACCTGAGTGCTCCCCGTGAGCCAGAGTTCACAGGTTGTCGTGTCTGCCCGGAGAGGGTATGAGCGATTGCACACGACTGCCCTTCGAACCATCGATCACCACCGCTCGTGACTTTCATCGCGTTGATCGGCTGCTGCTTCAGAGAGAATCTGCCGACAACAATCTGCAATCCCTGAACCTCCTGATGCCATCAGCTGTGGTTGCGACTTGCGCCATGAGCTGTGGTTCCGACTTTCAGTCCACGATTTGCATCACGATCACCAAGCCTTTCCGTCCATGTGTGACACAACCAGGCCCTTTGATTCATGACCGACCCGGAGACGTTCTGAAACCCATGATCTGCTGGTTGTAATCCCTACCCGACTCCACTGAGTTCTCCCTGACCACCAAACGGATCCACCCATGCCCAATGATTTTCCCGGTGAACTTCCCAGCCTGCCCGTGGAGCAGCGCACCAGGAAGCGCACCGATGAGCTCTGTGCCATTCAGCAATGGTGCCTGGAGCGTACGGCCCAGCTGGAGAGGCAAGGCAACAGTGCTGCTGCACGCTGCCTTAAGTGTGAGCATCTCGAATTGCTGAGGCAACCCGACAGCCATCGCACGTTGTGGATGCGCATTGAGTATGACCCTGAGGGCTGATCCGGCGCTGAGTGGCATTCCTGTTTGCTGGAGGTGCCATTGGCCACAGGATGAGGCGCTGAAGATGACAGCACCTCTGGCTGAATGCACCCACACTGATGACGGAGACGGACGCCCTCACCAGGTGGGCTGAGGGAGTTTTTTCTCAGCTCGGAACCAGCGTGGGTTGCGGGCTGGACGTGGCTGGAAAGGTTTTCACCACGGCAGAAGGACGCAGACGCAAGGCGCAGTGCTGGCCGATCTGCAGCGGCATGTCCATGGGCCGGCGTACACGCAGGCGCACATCCCCCTGCTCCACCTGATACAGCCAGCTGCGGCCCAGAAACTCGCGGCCCATCACTTTGCCGGCGCCGGAATCGTCCGCCTCCAGCTCAATGTCGTCGGGGCTCACCAGCACCTCCACGGATGCTTCCTGAACACTCAGGCGCGGGAGGGAGGGACCTCTGAGTGGCTGCACCGGCCCCAGCAGTGTGTGCAGATCCGAGCCCTGCCACCAGGCCGGCAGCACATTGCCTTGCAGCACGAAACGCCCCACGAAGGAGGTGGCGGGTTGGTGGACCAGATGCTGAGGGCTGGCGCATTGGTGCAGACGACCGTCATGGAGCACCGCCACCCGATCACAGATCGCAAGTGCCTCTTCGGGGTCGTGGGTGACGATCAGTCCGCTCGTGCCGCACTGCGCCAGCACGGTGGGCAATTCGCTGCGCAGCCGCAGCCGCACCTCCACATCAAGGTTGGAAAAGGGCTCATCGAGAAGCACCACCGCCGGTTCCGGCGCCAGAGCGCGCGCCAGGGCGAGCCGCTGGCGCTGGCCACCGGAGAGCTCGTGCGGGTAGCGCTCCGCCAGTTCGCTTAGACCCAGCAGGTTGAGCAGCCAGGCGGCACGGCCCTTGTTCTGCCGTTGTCTGAGACCGAAACAGACATTGCCCCAGGCCGTGAGGTGGGGGAACAGGGCGTAATCCTGAAAGACCATGCCCACGCCGCGGCGTTCGGGAGCAAGGCAGCAGTTCGGACCAGACACCTCGCGGCCCGCCAGGCGGATCACGCCCCGCTGCGGCCACTCGAAGCCGGCGATCAGGCGCAGCAAGGTGGTTTTGCCACAGCCGGATGGGCCCAGCAAGCCCACCAGTTCGCCCCGCTCAAGACGCAGATCAATGCCTTGCAGGGTCCATTCCGAACCGCCGCAGCCACCGGGAAACCGGTGCCACAGACCTTGCAGTTCGATCGCGTGGAGAGAAGCAGGATTGGGCGCGTGGAGAACAGCGGGATCGGGAGATGGGTGGTCAGATTGATGCGACTGCAGCATGAATCAGGCCTCCCCTGTGCTGACGACAGCCTCAAGGGTGATCCCCATCAGATGCTGGCGGCACCGGAAACGAGGCCTCCAAGGTGCCGGCAGCGGGTGGCCCAGAGTGGCGACGACGAACCGCAAATCGGATTGCAATTGATGCTGCTGCGTGATCAACGGCCGCAGCGGCAGCAGCCGCCTTTCCAGTTCGAACACTTTGAACGCTTGCACCCTTTTTTCTTGGCGATTCGGATGCGATCGCGACGTTGCCGTGTGGCCGTGGGTTGGGTGGCAGTGAGTTGTTCAGAGTGAGAGGCCGCTCCGGCCATGGCTTTAAAGCAGACTCCATTAACTCTAGGTGATTGAGCTGGCGATTTTCCTATTGTGATCACCTCAGGGTGTGACAAATCGAACATGCCGCTGTGCTGGATCGAGCCGCTGAACTGTTCGCCCTTCCGCCTCTCTAAGCTGAGTCGGCATCAAGCGGATTGCACCCATGGTTCTTGGCACTCAGCACGCCACTGGCACCCTCCTGAGCGGCGGGCGGCCGGTGGCCCAGCCCATGCAGGAGGTGCTGCTTGAGGCGCTTCAGCAGCATCTGGCGATGGAATTGAACGCCAGCTCCGCCTATTGGGCCCTGGCCGTCTGGTTCGCCGAGCGCGATCTGCGTGGCTTCTCCCGCACGTTCAAGGCGGAATCGGATCAGGAACGCAATCACGCCGGCCTGTTCGCCGATTACCTGATCGCCCGTGGCCAGCCTGTGGTTCTGGGCGGTATCAATGCGCCCAAGCAGGTGTGGAACGACATCGAGGACGTGCTTCTGTCTGTTTTTCAGATGGAAGTGGATGTCACCACCTCTTTGCATCAGTTGTATGCATTGGCAGAGCAATCCGGCGATGTGCGCACCACTGTGTTTCTGGATCCCTTGATTGATCAGCAGACGGCCTCTGAAGATGAGGCGGCCCACAGGCTCGGTCGTTGGCGCCTGGCTGGTGGCGAATCTGCGGCGCTGCTGATCCTTGATGCCGAGCTCGACGGTGGCAAAGCAACACCGTCCAAGCTGGCGGCATGATTCCGGCCTGAAGTTGCCTGGAGATAGGCGGTGTCTGTTTGGTCTTGACCATCCCTTCCACCGCTTGTTCAGCCTGAGGCCTATCCGCTATGTCCAGGCCATGGCTCTGGTTGTTCGCTTCAGGCCCGCTTGTTCTTTGAACGGCTTAGTCCACGGTTCATCAGGCCAGGCTGTGGCGGCGGCTGAGTTCCACCAGAAAGGCCACACTGAAGGGATCCAGTCCTGGGGCACGGCGTAGTGCCAGACCGACAGCGTGCACTTCGGCCTGCCGCACCGCCATGCGCTGCAATTCACCCTGCAGTCTGCGGATCAGGCCGGCATCACGGCAGCGCGTCAACTGTGTGGCGATCTGGCGCCGCCGGCTGAGCAGCTTGCCCATTTCACGGCACAGGCTGCCCAGCAGGCTGTCGGCGGGGCCGTCGTTCAACGGGGACAAGGGCGATGGGGCCTCTCTGCAGGGGGGCAGGAGTGGGGAAGAGCACACCACGATCTGCGCTCCGCTCAAGCCGCCGCCAGCGGGGCGGACTCGACCAGGGAAGGGGCCACGCGCATGCCCGTCTGGCCGCTGGGCGCTTCCATCAGTTCCGCCTGCCGGATCCGCGAGATCAGCCGGGTGGTGGTGACGCGGGTGGTGCCGATCAGTTCACCGATGCGTTCGTGGGTGAGGCGGAAGGGAAGGTCGCACCAGGGACCGCAGCGGCGCCCCAGGCGGCGCACCAGCAGACCGAACAGGGCATGGAGCCGTTGCTCGGCACTGCCGAGGTGCCGGATGCGCAGCAGTTGCAGCGTCCATTCATTGACGGGGTCAAAGCCATCACCCGTGCCCGCTTCGCCGTCACTGCGGAAACACAGGGGCGTGAGCGCCTCCACGCAGACCCCTTCACTGCAGAGGCGGTCGGTGCGCAGTTGATCGCCGGGTTGGAGAAAGGCGAGGGTCATTCCCTCGGTTTCCTCGCAGGGGCAGTACACCCGGGCGATACCTTCCAGCACCTCGATGCAACTGCCACTGGGACGGTGCAGGGGATCGAGGAGCACCGTCTGGCCGGTGGGCATGCGTACAGCAGACGCGGGCTGATCGGGCAGAAAGCGGAAACTCACGGATGGGGCTTATTGAGAATGAATCGCACTCTAAACAGCTGCCCCGCCTTTTTGCAAGTGGTTCTCAATAGCAACTGGTAGTTGCAAGCCCTGGACGCCGACGGGGGGTTCCTGGCGGCGGATCGCCTGTGGACGATCGGCTACCTGGTACTTGCAGGTAAGGACTGGGGCTCTGGTGGCCTGGGCTTTGGTAACGACGTCTGGTGCTATTTGGGCGCCTCGCATGTGGTGACGGTGCTGGCCTTTGTGCGGCGTCGACGCAACCTGATCCCATTCCCACTTCGTTCCCCATGCTTCGCATCCGCGGTGATCGTGCTTCCCTGCTGGCCGCGCTGGCCACCAACTGGGCCCATCAACAGCTCGGCCTCACGGCTCCGGAGCTGGGCTTCCCTGGAGCCGCCCTGGTCACGGCTGTGGACCAGGGCCAGAGGGGGGCGGCTGCAGTGGCGCCGCTCAGCGTGGGGCCGCAGCGGCACAGCGGGGACACAGCGCCCGCACGGTGAGCACACACTCCAGCAGGCGGAAGCCGTGGGTCTGGGCTGCCGTTTCTCCTGCTGCCATCACCTGCGCGCTGTCGAACTCCTCGGTGCGGCCGCAGCTCACGCACACGAGGTGATGGTGATCGCGGTGGCTGTCGCTGGCCAGCTCAAAGCGCCGCCCGCCTTCCGGCAGCTCCAGTTCCCGCAGCAGCTCAAGGGCACTGAGCAGGCGCAACGTGCGGTACACAGTGGCCAGTGACACGCGCGTCTGCTCCCCCAGCAGCCGTTGGTGCACTTCTTCGGCACTCAGGTGGCTGCCTTCACCGATGCGGCGGAACAGATCGAGCACCCGCTGGCGCTGGGGCGTCAGCCGCTGCCCGCGGCCGTGGAGGCTGTTGCGCAGTCCTTCAGGAATCGCGGGAACCTGGCCCCTACCAGTGGCTGAACGGGTGGGCACCAGGTGGGCGGCTGTGCTTCTCAACAATAGATGCTGTTGCGAATCCTGGACAGACCATGGCGTTGTCGTGATTGTTCCGTTCTCGACCGCCTGTGCACCGATCAGGCGCGTTCACTGGCCAGCTGTTCGTCCAGGCGGGCCGTGAGTGCCCCGAACAGGTCGGCCACGGTGACAACCACGCGGTAGCTGAGGGCCACCGCCAGCAACGGCGCCTCCGGCACCTGGCCGCCGAGCCGGAGCACCAGCACCGCTTCGAACACCCCGAGGCCCCCGGGAGCACCCGGCACCACCAGCCCGGCCGTCCAGGCCAGGGCGAAGCCCGCCAGCCAGACCGGCCAGCTGAGTGACAGCTGCTGATCGAAGGCGATCACGGCGCAGGCAAAGCCGGCGAAGCGCAACAGCACGAACGGGACCTGGGCCAGCAGGGGCAGCAGCGGGTAGCCGGGCAGAGACACCGGCAGCAGTTTGTCAGTGGCGTCATCGAGCGAGAGCTGGCGCGCCCGCTGCCGCTGCAGCCGGTTCAGAACACGGTTCGACCAACCCGGCATCAGGCCGATCAACGGCAGCGGCGCCACCAGTGCCAGCCCGTCTTGCCAGCCGCCGATCGGCACCATTGCCAGGGCGGCACTTGCCGCCAGCAGGGGATCGAGCAGCACGGCCACCAGAGCCAGTGCCGTGCCCATGGGCTCGCGGCTGGCAAGCGGATGGGGCGCCTGAGGCGTGGGCCGATCCGCGGCTGGCGCTTCCGGCCCCGTCCGCAGCGACTGCACGCGTGAGGCCAGGTGCCAGAACCCGCCGGGCAGGTACTTGAGCAGGTTGCTGCGCAGGTAGAGCCGCACGCAGGTGTCCCAGCGGGGTCGTGCCCCCAGCCACTGCAGCCCCACGCTCCAGGCCAGCCCGTTGACCACCAGGCTCAGCAGGCTTACCCCCGTGCCGACCACCAGCCACAGCCAGCCCTGTGGATCCAGTCGCAGTGCCAGCAGTTGCGGCGCATTGGCCAGCAGGGCGGCGAACAGAAAGCCGAAGCTGAGCAGGCTCGCCCAGAGCCGCACGCCGCCGGGCAGGGAGGTCACCAGGTGGCGCAGGTTGGGCATCAGTCCTGGTCCGGCATCGCCGCCGCATTGTGCTCGGCCAGGGCGGCCGGGTCGGCGAGCGCCTGCTGCACCGCCGCGCGCACCTGCCGCAGGCTGAGCTGCTCGCGCCTGGCCAAGGCGATCAGGTCGTCGTGCTCGGCCTTGAGCTGGCGCTGGCCATCGGGCAGGTGCGACACCTTCACCCGCACCGGCCCCCAGGGGGTGGCCAGCTGGGCCTGGTGGCGCGGCAGGCACCAGCGCTGCTGCAGTTGCTCCCGCACCCCGAGGCTGGTGCCATGCCGCCACCAGATCGCCCGCAGCGCTGGTGCCGCCTGGGGGTGTGCCACCACGCTGAGCAGCACGCCGCTGCGTCCCTTCTTCATCAACGCCGGCTGGCTGAACACCTCCAGGGCACCGGCCCGGCGCAGTTCGTCGGCCAGGAAGGCCAGATCTTCGGCGCTGGCGTCATCGATCTGCGCCTGCTGGAGCAGCACCGTCTCCAGCAGCGTGTGCCCGGCCATCGGGGGCGCGCTGGCCTCCCCCAGCCAGAGCCGCAGCAGGTTGGGGCGATCGAGCACGCGGTGACCCAGGCCGATGCCCACGGCGCTGGGCACCATCGAGGGCTGGGCGCCGAAGGCCGTGGCCCATTCACTCAGCAGCGCCATGCCGGTGGGGGTGGTGAGCTCCCCGGCCGGCAGCTCAGCTGTGCCGGCAAGGGGCACCTGCCGCGCGCGCGCGAGTTCCAGCACCGCCGGGGCCGGCAGCGGCAGCAGGCCATGGGCGGAGCGCACCGTACCGTGACCGGCCGGCGGCGGCGCACAGATCAGCGGCTCCACCTGGAAGTGCAGCAGCCCGGCGCACACGCCCACCATGTCGACGAGGGCATCGACGGCCCCCACCTCATGGAAGTGCACCTGCTCAGGGGCATGGCCGTGCACCCGGCCCTCGGCTTCGGCCAGGCGGGTGAACACCGCCAGCACCCGCTGCTTCAGGGCCGGCTCCAGCGGCGCTGCGCTGATCTGCTCACGCAGCTCCAGCCAGTGGCGGTGCGGCGGATGCGGCTCCAGGCCCTCCACCGAGACGCGGGCGCCGCGCTGGCCACCGCTGCGGGCCTCGGTGACGGTGAGGCGGTAGGCGCCAGCCAGACCGAGCTGCGCCAGGGGGACTTCCACCACGGAGCGCGGCAGGCCCAGATCGAAGAGGGCGGCCAGCAGCATGTCGCCCGCCACCCCGGTCGGACAATCCAGATAGGCCAGCACCATGGCGGTCAGCCGGGGGTGGGTGCCGCCTGGGGCTCCGTGCTGCGCAGCAGCCGCGGGGCGGCGGCCACCATGGCCTCGGCGCGCCCTTCCAGCTCGTTCTGCCGTGCCCGCAGCAGCTGCTCCACCTCGCGGCGGGCGCGGCGTTGCTCCAGCTGGGCGGTTGCCACATCAAAGCCGGAGAGACCCCAGAGACGCCCGAGCAGGGCCTTGTCGTCGGAGCCGCCGCGCGAGTTGCCGTAGAGAAGCTGTTCGGCCACCATGCCCGCCTGCAGCACCCGGCTCCAGCGGCGCAGCTCCTCGGCCGGCAACTTGGCGTGGGCCGGCAGCTCGAATTCGGTGCTGCCGTTGGCGCTCAGTCCTTCGCGTAGGCAGGCCAGGCTGCCCACCAGCACCCGCCGCACCGGCAGCTGGTCGTGGTCGGCGACGAGGGCATGGCCGGCCTCGTGCACCGCGATCCGGTGCAGCCGCCCCGCACCACCCGGCAGTGCTTCAGCCAGCAGGTGGCCGCCGCGTCCCCCGAAACGCAACGCATCGAGGCTGAGCGCGGTGAGGGCGCCGCCGGAGGCCAGGGCGATGATCCATGGAGAGAGACCCAGAACCGGGCCGAGCACCGCCAGCAGCGTGATCGCCGCCACGGCGATGCCAGCGTTGAGCGCGGCGGTGGAGCCATCCCCCACCGGCTTTGCGGGACCCGGCGTGGCCATGGCCTCAGCTCCCCGGGCGCCGGATGGCGGTGCGTTGAGGGTCGCGGACAGGGCTGCCCGCTGCTGCTCCGCTGGCCGGCGCCCCGCTGGCGCCCGATCCCACCGGAGCACCGGCGCGGCGGTCACCGCCGCGGGGGGCGCCACGGCCGGCACCATCCCGCCCGTTGCCACGGCCTTTGCCACCGCGATTGCCCCGTTGGGCCACCGGACCGATCACCTCATAAGACTCAACCCGCAGCGCCTGGCCATCGCGGCGCAGGTGCAGGGCCACGAAGTGACGCAGATGCTCCAGCGGGATCTCGCCGCGCAGCTGCAGCTTGAACGGCTGCGGGCGGGTTTCCTCGCCCCGGGCCTGCTGGCGCACCTTCACCACCAGCTCACCGCTCTCCGGCCGGGTGAACACCAGCTCACCCCGCACGGAAAAGTAGCCATCGCCTTCCGGCAGCTGGTCCACCGTGGGATCGGCAGCAGCATCTGCATCGGGAGCATCTGCTTCGGCGGCCAGCAGGGTGCTCGGTTCCCACACGCCCACGATCTGCAGGTGCAGGGTGCCGGTATCGCGGCAGCGGGGGTACACCACCCACAGGTGGGGCCTGTCCGGATCGAGGCGACGTCGCACCAGGCTCAGCACCCGGCCCAGCAGCACCGCTTCCAGCTCGGTGCCGTCTTCCGTGCGGATCAGCCCGCGGGTGTCGTGCTCCGGATCGGTGGCCACGTACTGACCCTGCACCACGCCGATGGCCCGGTACTGCATCGGCTCGGTGACCGGGGAAATCGGATGGAGGCGCATTGGAGCGGGCGCTGGCAGAGGGGGCTGGCGGGGGATCCTGCGGGAGCGAACTCCTGACGGGATCTAGGGTGTTGGGGGCGTGATCAGGGGTGATCCGCCGTTCCGCGGCCCGGAGCGGAATCTAGCTGTGCCTTCAGGCGTCAGACTTGCCGCAGCCACCCCTGCACATGTCGCCCCGTTCGTCCGTCGGCTCAGCCCTCTCCAGGCGCTCCGGGGTGCTGGCGGGCTTCGGCGTGGCTCTGCTGGTGCTGGCCTCGCTCATCGGCGGCTGGTGGCTTGGCCGGCAAGGCCCCAGCACCAGTGCCGAACACCGTTCCCGCCAGGTGTTGCAGCAGGAGATGCTGCGGTTGCGGCAGCAGCAGGCCGATGGCCAGGCCAGTGATGTGGAGCAGCGGCGCCTGCTGCAGTTGTTGCTGGCGCTGGAGCAACCGGCGGAGGCCACCCAGCTGCTGGAGGCGATGGCGGATCAACAGCCCGATCGCTGGTCGTTGCGGTTGCTGCTGGCGGAGCTGCGCCGCGACCAGAACGATCGGGCCGGCGCCGAACGGGAAGTGCGTCAGCTGCTCAACCTCAAGTCCGACCGCATCGAGGCTCTGCAGCTGATGGCGCTGCTGCAGCTGGAACAGGGGCGCGGCGCCCAGGCCCAGACGCACCTCACCAGCGCCTATGTGGCGGCCACCAAGCCGCAGCTCCAGCCCCAGGCCCTGCCGATCGGCCTGATCCTCGCCGACCTGATGCTGCAGCGCGGCCAGCTTGAGCAGGCCGATGGCCTCTACCGCAGCCTTGCCGCCAGCTTCCCCGGTGATGTGCGGCCCGTGCTGGCCCGCGCCCTGCTCAAGCAACAGCAGGGAAACAGCAAGCTGGCGCTGGAATTGATCGCCAAGGCCAGGGCGATGAAACCTGAGCAATGGGATGCACGGGTGGATCAGGTGGCCGCCAGCTGGGGCCTGAAACCCCTGCAGCGGCCAGTGAAGGGAACAGCCACCAAGAACCCTGCCCCCACCAGCGATCCGCCGACGCCGTCCATCAGCAGCCCGGATGGGGCCACAGGCGCTGGGGCTCCTACGGCCCCTTCACTCCCGCCGAACCCGGCGTCGGCTGCGCCTCCATCTCTCTGAGCGCCCGGTCGATGGCGTCACCCGGCGGGGTGGCGTTGTCCATGGCACTGCTGCGCCGCAGCTGATTCATCAGCTCCAGCGGGTTGGTGGCATCCAGCACGCCCTTGGGCCGCTCGCCGGGGCCATCGAACACGTTCTGCTGCTTGGTAGGCGGAGCGTAGGGGTTGTCGGCGCGAGCCTCGGGCATCGCCAGCGGCACGGCGAGCGCGACGACGGCCGCGAGAGCCACGGGACGGACCATGACGGGTGACCGGAGGTGACGGAACGTAAGGGAATGCTAGGGGTGTTCGGCTGACGCCTCCGCCCATGCGCATCGCCACCTGGAATGTGAACTCCATCAGGATGCGACTGGAGCAGGTGACCGCCTGGCTGCAGCGGGAGCGGCCCGATGTGCTGTGCCTGCAGGAAACCAAGGTGGAGGATGGCAAGTTCCCCGCCGAAGCCTTCACCGCCCTGGGCTACGCAGTGGTGATCAGCGGCCAGAAGGCCTACAACGGGGTGGCGATTCTCAGCCTGTTGCCGCTCGAGCAGGTGTGCAGCGGTTTTGAGGCCCTGCTGCCCGGCGACCCCGAAGCCGTGGCGCTGGGGGAACAGAAGCGGGTGATCAGCGCCCTGGTGGACGGCGTGCGGATCCTCAACCTGTACGTGCCGAACGGCTCGGCGCTGACGTCGGAGAAGTATGCGTACAAGCTGGCCTGGCTCAGCTGCCTGCGCCGTTATCTGGCGGCCCAGGAGCAGGAAGGCGATCCGCTCTGCATGGTGGGCGACTTCAACATCGCCCTTGACGACCGCGACATCCACGATCCCGCGCGCCTCAGTGGCGGCATCATGGCCAGCGCGGCGGAGCGCGAGGCGCTCACGGCGGCGCTGGGGGAGCGGCTGGTGGATGTGTTCCGCGTGTTCGAGCCCGACAGCGGCCACTGGAGCTGGTGGGATTACCGCACCGGTGCCTGGGACCGCGACCGGGGCTGGCGGATCGATCACATCTATTTAAGTGAGGAGCTGCTCGCCTGCTCCACCGGCTGCGTGATCGACAAGGGGGAGCGGGGCCACGACCAGCCCAGCGACCATGCGCCGGTGGTGGTGAATCTGGAGCTGCAGCAGGAAGGTGACGCGGACGAGGACGGGGAAGGAGGCGACGCTGTGATCTGAGCCGCTGGGGATCACCTAGGCCCTGAGCCCGTCAGCCGCTTTGCTCTGCTGGGCCACTGCCGTGGATGGGGCCGACGGCCGTTGGGGAATTGTGAGCGTGTTCTCAGGCCATGGAGGTAAAGCGTTCTCAACGTTTCAGCAGCGCCTTACGATCACCTCCACCTGCATGTCACCGATGCTCTCCCGCCTGCTTCCTGTGCTGGCAGCGCCGCTGTTGATTGGTTCCACTGGCGTCGCCTCCGCCGCGCAGACGTGCAGGTTTCTGCAGCCGATCGGCGGCACGGGCAGCCCGGTCGTGGCCAAGTCGGTGGGTGCGGGCAAGATCTTCGGCAACACCAACTGGAACACCGATTTCATCGTTGATCAGCCCTACAGCAGCTTCAAGTTCTTCTTTACCGCCAATTCTTCCGACGCCAATGCCACCTATCCGGTGGAGGCGTTCATGAAGTTCACCGATGGCTCCAACCTTCAGGTGGTGAATGAATCGATGAACCCGCCGATCGGCCGAGGCCGCATGTTCGGTCCGTTCCCTGCCATTCCCGGCAAACAGGCCAGCCAGATGAATTTCAAGGTGGGAGCCAGCAACGACCCGGGCGCCCTGGGCTTCAGCTATCGCATCTCCGTGCAGGGCTGCAACTGATCACGGCGGGGCCCCAGGCTGATCCGATCTCTCTCCTTTCCTGCTGGGGGCTTCAGCCTGGGGTGCAACGGGCCTTGATCAGAGCCGGAACAGGGGGTCGTAGCGGTAGTACTCAGGCTTGCGCAGGCCCTCCACAGCCAGCATCCGGCGCAGCTCCATGATTTCGGCGCGCTGCGCCACGATCACCCCGCGGGCAAACCGACGGATCGTGGGGTTGGTGCTCTTGGCCAGAGCATCGTGCGCCATCACCAGTGCGCCGCCGTGGTGGTCGAGCATGCCTTCGAGGAACCACACCACCCGGTTCTGCGGTGTAGGGAGCGCGCCCATCATGCGCATGCCGTCGATCTGGGCCTGGCTCATACGGGTGAGGCCGCTGAGGCTGTTGGGATCCCCACCGCTGGCCAGCGCCACGGGATAGACGGGCGCCTGGGGGTACCAGGCCCGGCGCCAGAGGCCCATCGCCCGGATCTCATTGGCCTGATCGCGCCAGATCGCCTTGCCCAGCGCCCCCACACCCGGCTGGCCGGTGCCGAAGACGATTTCACTCATCCGCAGCGCCCCGGTGTGGTGCTGAACCATGCCGTCGATGAAGCGCAGGTCGTAGGTGGCGCCTGCAGGGCCCACGTCATGGGCGTGGCTGCTGTGGTCGTGCTGGCCGTGGTGATCTCCGTGGCGCTGCAGGTCCGGGGGAGTTTGAGCCAGGCCGGGGACTGCCAGCACGAGGGCGGTGGCCAGGCCCATCAATGCGGCGGGAGCAGGGAAGGTGCGCATGGGGTCGGGCTGGATTGACCTCACCGTATGGTCTCCCCCCTACTGGAGAGTCAAGCGGGCTGCGGCCTGCCGTGTGGCTCCCAGGTTTGCGGAACCTGCCGGGCACGCTGTGGCGTTGCCCTTCAACCCCTCAGCAGCATCCACAGCCCCATGGCCACCATCGCCCCGTTTTCCAGCACGCTCACCAGGCCCAGTGGGGTGCGGCTGTTGCCGCCCACGCAGGCGCAATCAAGGTCGAGCTTGTCGACATAGACCGCCTTGATCACCGACACCCCACCTTCCAGGCCCATGGCAAGCGCCAGCAGGGCGATCGGCGCGGCCTCGAGGCGAGCCAGCAGCGCCAGACCCAGCAGCAGTTCGAGGTAGGGGAACACGCTGGCGTAACCCCCCAGCCACCGGGTCAGCACGTTGTACTTGCGGAAGGAACGGCTGAACGCCGGTGGATCCATCAGTTTCAGGCAGGCCAGCAGCGCCAGCGCCATCCCCATGAAGCCCCCCGCGCCGTTGCCGAGCGCCAGCGCGATCAGCGCCGCGATGGCAAACACGGTGATCACTGGCCTGTAGCTGCGACCCCCCGGCTGGCGTGGTTTGACCCCGAGCCGCCGGGCCAGCTCTGAGTAGCCGCCGATGCGTTCGCCCGCGGCGAACACCTGCGGGGTGGTGCTCACCCCATGGGCCGCCTTGAAGCGCTCCACCTACTCCTGGCTGAGCAGCAGATGGTCGTCGTAGGGAATGCCCAGCTCCTGCAGCAGGCCTACCGCCAGCTCGCCATAGGGGCAGACGTGGCCGGAGATGGCGATGCGATGCAGCCGCACAGGTGGTGGCAGGCGGGCGGGTGTCATGGCTTATCAGGCAGTGACCCTCACCCTATGGTCTCCTCTCAGCTGGAGAGTCAAGAGGTCGTCTGGAGAGTTTGCCGCCTGGCGAGCCGGCGCGGGCCGCCTCTGCCAGGGGGCGCCGAAACCTTGCGCAACAGACACCACCGGGGCAATGCGTCGGGCCCCTCGAACCACAGCCCCTTGACCCGCCTGGCGCGGTGATCCGTAGCGCAAGCCGGCGGGATTCAGCGCATGGCCTGCTGCAGGGCGAACAGGCCGAAGGCCAGGAACAGACCGCCACTGAGCCGGTAGAGCATCTGCTCGCTGATCTTCTGGCCGATCCACTTGCCGGCTCCCACCGCCAGCCCGGTGACCAGGGCATGGCCGCCCAGGGTGCCCGCCAGCAGCGCGCCAAAAGGGAAAGCGGGCGCCGTGGCGAGAAAGATGGTGGCGAACTGGGTGCGATCTCCCAGCTCGGCGATGAACACCAGCGCGAAGGATTCCCAGATCACTGCCAGCGGCGTGGTGATCCGGTAGCGGCGCTCTGCCGCCTCAACGGCCTCTTCTGCATCTCCGGCCTCAGCCGCGGCAGCCCCCGGTGCCATGGCCTGGGCGTCGATCAGCAGCTTGATGCCGAAGCCGAGAAACAACGCAGCTGCCAGCCACGGCACCACGCTGGGTGGCAGCAGTTCCCGCAGGCCATAGCCCATGCCCAGCGAGATGAGCGTGACGGCCGTAAGGGCCGCAAAGGAACCGATGAACACCCAGCGGGCCCGATGGCGGGCCGCCAAGATCAGGGCCATGAAGAAGGTCTTATCGCCCAGCTCGGCCAGGGTGATGGCCGTGAAGCTGGAGCCGAAGGCAGCGGCCCCATGGCCGGTGAGGAAGGGAAACGCCATGCGCTCAACGACACCCTGAACGGATCAGAACCAAGGCGTCGGGGGCGGTCACTGTCGAGTCAGGTCCATGCATGGCTACTATGCATGAACATTCCCGCATGAACCATCCCCGCTACTGCCACAGATCCGATGGTTTGGCGAACCCTAGGTTTACCGACGGGCAGGCTTGACCCATTTAAGTCCCAGAATACAATAGGAAACCAGTAAAACACAGCACGATCACCTGATCATTCTTTTGTGCTTTTGTGATCTCATCACTTGGCTGTGGTTTTTGGCCGACAAGCTGCCGAGAGGCGGCAATGACGAGGAATCCATGGCCAAGTCACGCAACCCGTGAGAAGTGTCTCGCTGAGATGAACAAGCCGGGGCTCTGAGATGCACTGGTCGACTTAGCGAGTCTTTCAACTCCTAAAGCAGCTCCAATGCAGGACGACGTTCCAATGCGCTGGGTACCGTGCTGCTGATCCACCTGTTGCAGCAGCAGAAATCACTAAGCGATCCTGCGATGGAGGAGCCGCTGCCTTGATTGAACTGCTCACCATGCGGCGCCTTCCCGGCATCACCAGCAGATTCTGCTCACCTGGAATCAGACCCAGCGAGCCGCGCTGCGGGCAGCACTGCCACAGCGACGTCAGGTTTGTGCCCCCCACCAGCGCCAGAGACCCCCTGCTGTCGACATCGGCTGACATCACACCCATGTCTACGAGAAGGCACGGCACTAACACCCGCTGCAATGGCGCCGATCCAGCCTCTGCTGGCGCGAGCCAGAAGTGGTGTGGATCAAGAAGCCGCCAGAAGAGCCGATACGGAATCTGGCAGCCCCCTTGCCCTGGGAAGCTTGGAGAGCAGCCCAGGAGTGACAGTTGTCATGACGTTATCGTCAAGGCTGGCAGCACAGTGCTCAGTTTCTAACCACGCTCCACAAAGAAAGTCAATACTGGTAGTGAACGTGGATTGAGGAGGAGTTGTTCGTGGTGAAAGTGACCGCAATGTGTCTGTCGTGGCGGAGCTGTGACTAAGACCAACCGAAAACCAGAACCGTGTCAGCCATTGTGGATCCTTCTGCAGCTGTCGTTGCCTGAAAGTGACTGCGAGAGAAGGTGTCAGGGTTGAAGATCAAGGGTTGAGGCAGATGTCCACACACATCGATCGGATGACTCATCGAAGCCACTTCTATGGTGCATATCGCCAAGACCTGTAGGATGCTCATGATGTCCGAGTTCGCATTGAACACCGTTATGGCGCACATCAAGGGTGATCACATGGAAGATTTATTCATGACAAGTTCTGACCATTCACGTATTGAGGCACACCCATACATGGCCCCACAGTCGAGCTCTTTCAATGGCGCTGCTGCCAATCAACCTTCTGTATTGCCCGCAGTTTCTTCTGGTAAGTCACCAAGAAAGCTGAGGTTCTATTTTTTGATGCTGACAGCGTTTCTTCTGATGGATACGATGCTCTCAAGTTGTGCCATGGCACGGCCATTCAAGCGTCGCGTTGAGGGACCAAGGCAATCAGCAGCATCCAAACCAGTCAATGTGTCGACGAGTGGAATTGCTTACTCTCCATTGATCTCGGGCGCTCCAATTGGCAGTAACAAGCTTGATATCTATCCATGCAAGCAGGCTTCCGGACGTCCATGCCCGACCCTAGTCTATGTTCACGGAGGTTCTCTGATGAGAGGTGATAAGAGGAGCGTCGGCTCTATGCCGGAACTCTTTAATCGCAATGGCTTTTGCCTTGTCTCACTCAATTATCCAGTCTACGGGCGTCCCATCCCAGGTCTGATCGAGCAGCAAATGTCTGCACTGTCTTCTGCCACTGCATGGCTCAAGGGCAATCTTGGAAGGGTCAACCCATCATGCTCGATGAATGATGCTGCCATCATGGGACATTCAGCAGGTGCATACCTGGCATCGCTTCTTGCCACCAGTCCACAGTATAGAGCGCCAGCAGATGCTTATCAGAAGTTTATTCTGAATGACTCGAACTGGTACACGGGTAAAGTTGGAAGATACAAGGACAGTCTGGCGATTATCTTTGGTAAGAATGCCGTAAGCGGGTCAGGTAAGAACTCTACTATCGCCAAATGGGTTCCCGCTCAGCTGGTTAAATCATCATGCCCGAAAGAGTCATCACCCACCGATGTGATGATCATGTATTCAACGCAACGTCCCAAGAGTCAGCAAGCTGAAATCAGGTCATTCGCAAATACGCTGAATGGATGTTCCGCTTTCAATGCATCCCTTTCGGCTCATGGGTATGATCATAAGGCAATGCATACCAGCATCGGAAAGCCTGGCAGTACGACGGGAGCGGCCATCCTTGCATTTCTCAAGCGATGAGATAGTGCCGATAACTGATAGGTAAAGACCAGCCGTTGGAAAGGGTCTTTCCTATCAGTCTACATCGAAGTAAAATCATTCTAGGTGCTGTCTCCCTACTCGACTTGATGAGTCCTTCACGGGCTTGAGACTACAATGACTAAAGGTCAATCGAACGGTCTGGTGGAGTCACTGGTTATCTACACCACCCTTTATCTTCTCCTAGGTACATCCTGCACCGCAGTATCTGTGGCAAGGTCACAGATAATCTCGTCCATGGGCTCAACCAACCCAGGCTGAACTGACCCAGAGATCATAGAGATGGCCTGGCTTGAGGCGATGGCTCTGACCACTTGTCAGATCAAGTTGGCCAGCGTAGGCATCAGCATGCTCCAGTGATTGTTGAGGTTTACCGGCATGGGCCCTGTCGTTTTGCTTGGCCTGGCACGGTTGAATCGATGGCAGTCAACAGCATGATTTCAATGATTGGTAACCAAGATGACTTTCACATTGTGGTGATTCTGCTATGAATAGAGGCTGGCTTGCTGTATCGCGATGAATTGACTGCCGAGAGCGTTGACTAGGTCACTCCTCGTGTAAACGCATCGCTGGGCCTGGCTATCCCCTCCTGCCACGAATGGAGGCGGAGAAGTCATGGTTGCGTCAGGGTTCCTGCTCTCATTCGGACCATTCAGTACGTCTTGCGTTAAGACCTACGCTATCTGCCCCCCGCCATGTTGTCTCCGTGTTTTGGCGGTGTTCCCACAGTCCCGTCTGGACATACTCATGCTAGCCTGATATGAGTCACAAGGGTTCTATGCAGGGCTACGCAATTGTAGGCATGGCTTGCAGATATCCGGGAATCAAAGACACTTCATCATACTGGGATGCACTCGTCAGGGGTGAATCACTTCTGACAGAAATGAGCGATTCTTGGTCTAGGGCTTACTATAATCAATTCCAAGATAGATCTAATCCGCGCGAATCATACTCTACGATCTATACAAAGAAGTATGGATCTATCGCTGATAACAGCTGGATTGATTCCATTCGGTTTGCCTTTCCTCCTAACCTAGTTGAAGGAGACCCATCCCAGTATCTCTGTCTGCAAGTGGCCGCCGAGGCCATGGCTGATGGCTTGCGCGGACGTGCTCCGGATTGGATTCCTCATGAGCGTACAGGTGTGGTGGTTGGGATGGGAGACCATCCTCATCGAGGCATCGTAGGGGCGTTGATGAACGGCATGATCATGGAGCATTTTATTGATGTCCTTGCTGATTCTGTCGGGGCTGTTCTGAAAGGAGAGCGCAGAAAGCAGCTACGCTCATTCCTTTCATCGACCTATGAGTTGGTTTGTGATCCCGCTATAACACCAAACCTGATATCTAACGTAGTCTCTGGAACAATCGCCAACAGGCTTGGCCTCCTTGGCCCTAATTACCTTGTGGATGGTGCCTGTACGTCTGGCATGATTGCAATTGATCATGCAATCAAGCAACTGGATGCCGGCGATGCCGACTTGATGTTGGTAGGTGGTGTCCAGGCTACAATGAACTTCCCTATCTATCAATTATTCTGCACGATTAATGCGTTGTCTGAAGAGGGAATTTTCCCGATGTCAAAGTCCGCATCGGGAACGCTTCTTTCCGAAGGTGTGGGCTTTGTTGCAGTAAAACGCCTTGAGGATGCGGTGCAGTCTGGAGATACGATTTATTCCATCATTCGATCAGTTGCACTGGCCAGTGATGGAAAGGGCGAAGGGCTGTTGGCTCCAAACCGCCAAGGACAAGTCGTCGCGATGAAACGGGCCTACGAAAAATGTAACCTTGAGCCGTCGGATGTTTCCTTGGTGGAGGTTCATGCAACAGGAATCCCCCATGGCGACAACACAGAACTCTCCTCAATGCTTGAGGTCTTTGGTGATTGTCATCGTGGTCTTTCAACCATTGCCATTGGATCAATCAAGTCGTTGATCGGCCATACGATACCCGCATCGGGGGTGGCTAGCATTATCAAAATCTCTCTTGCTTTGCAGAACAGGCTAATTCCTCCTTCGATCTGCCCGGATCCGTTAGAGGCTGTTGCTGACCATTCAACTCCATTCTATATCAATCGCACATTGCGACGTTGGGTGCATTCACCATCAAAGCCACGTGTAGCTGCCATCAATTCGTTTGGCTTTGGTGGGATTAACGGCCACTTACTTCTTCAGGAGTTTACCGACCCTGATCAACGAAATTCGTCCCCAGTGGTTCTGTTCCCATACCAAGTATCACACACTCCCGATGACGCTGAGAATTCAGGGGCCTCCCTTGCAACTGATCTGTCCGGAAGAACGTACCGTGGGTTGCTTCAGTACAAGCAGTATGGTTATACCACGATTGGTCGAGCAGCCTTTCTGGAGGCAAGCTCCCGTTCCGAGTTGCAGTCATTGATCGCTGACATTGATGTTGATGAGATCCAGCAGGCGGTTCTAATACGCAGATCGCCTGCCAAGCAGCAGACCGCAGAGGCTTCGCTCAGGCTCGTTGTCTTTGCGCCGTCACTCATGAAACTCAGTGAAGGGTTGCAGGATGCATCTGCTTGGCTAGGTGGCAACCCATCTTCTCAGGGACATCGTGGACGTAACTTTATCTATTCGGAGTCGACAAGCTCAAAGGGTAAGCTTGCATTTCTGGTTCCTGGAGAAGGTGTTCAGTCTCCGGAAATGCTTAGTGATCTCACAAAGAGTATTGATCTCTTTTCCTATTGGTACAGCTTCATGGACGGAGCCTTGGATCGGGATATTTCACTAGGCTTGGTTACCAGTATGCCGAACGCAGATCTTGATTGTGCTAAATCGGCCAATGCAAAGCGAATGGAACTTCTTTTTGCCCAAGACTCGGCTACGCAAATCATAGCTGCTTGCCTGATGTCTTTCTACGAGATTGCCTCTCGGATTGGACTCAAGCCTGACCAGCTTATTGGTCATAGCCAAGGAGAATCGAATGCAGTGATGCTTTCAGGCAGTCTTACAACAATGAAGAACGAAGACGACCTTCGCACGAGAGTAAGGCAGATTCATGATTTCTTTTCTCAGGCAGATTCAATCGATGAGTTCCCAGAAGGATCGACGTTCGCCATTTCCGGTCTTGAATCTAACCAGCTAAAGGAGATCCTTGAACGTCGTAGTGAATGGTCACTCATTTCAGATAATTGTCGCTCGCAACGTATTGTCTTTTCTGAAGCTGCCTTCAGCAAGGAGCTTGAGGAGAATGTGCTCGCCGCAGGTGGATCTCTGTTGCCAACTCCCCTAACACGGCCTTATCATACTCGCTATTTTCAGCAAGGGGCTGAAACACACAGAAGGCTCTACCGCCAATTTCCTCATTCTATAAGGATTGAGCCTCAGCATGCAACTGTGTACAGTTGCCTGACCACTCAGCCTTATCCCAATGACTATGAAGAGGGCACACGCATCTTCATTGACCAGTGGGTTAATCCTGTTAGATACGAGGAAACAGTTCGGAATATGTATGCCGATGGAGCCAGGTACTTTGTTGAGTTGGGTCCCAATACAACGTTGACTAGTTACACTAAAGAAGCTCTTTCTGAATACTCTGATATCGTCGCCGTCTCGCTCGGCACCTCTCGTAAAGACAGTACCACTGCCTTCCTGCAATCGATAGCAACCTTATGGACGTCTGGTCTAGACCTAGACCTTGATGCTCTCGATGGCCTCTTTATTGAGCGCTATAGGACTGGCTTGACGATGGTGACGAGGCCTGCAGCTGCTGTTTCAGTTCTCTCCGAGATCCCTCAATACAACTCCACCGGTCTCAAGGAGTTTCTTGTTTCCCTGTCTACGGATTCCCCGACTGCTGCCAACACAGATCGGCAGGAGTCAACAGCCCAATTGATCCCTATCCAGGAGGAGAAATCCATTCCTTCTCCTGTTGAATCTAATTCACCTGGCATCCGGGCTTCTTCCCTTCACTCCCACTCTTCCGAATTGGTTGGCTCACAGGAGGATCCAGCTTTGAGGCAGCAGCTGCTGCTGGAGCACAGCAGAACCATCATGGCGATTCTGGCTAGCGCTGATGCCACCTCAAAGCAAATCTTCAGTCAGGTTGATTGATCAGTGCAACTAATGCTTGTACGGGCAGTTGACCCATTCTTGAGCAAACAACTCTCAAGCAAGTATCTATCTTCTTGCGAGCAAGGATATCTTTCAGGATGTAATCATCCTTCAAGAATATCTGATTATGTTACTAGCCGCCTTGCTGCTAAGTTGTTATTATGGAGATGGCTTCAGCTGTCCCCTGTTGCCGCTAAAGAGCTTGCGCTCTATGGTCTCCCAGCTCGTCCACCAAAGCTCTATCTGCATCAGGGGATTCTCAACGAGTTTCATGTTTCTGTTTCCCATTCCAAAGGCCTGGTTCTCGTTGGCATTGCTGATAGTCAACCATTTGGTATCGATATTGAACACATCTCTGGACATGATTGGACAGCCATCTTCGCCTTTATGCGATGGCCGCTGCCCATCCCGCCAGATCATTGGCAGATGGATCAATATTGTTGTTGTGTCTGGGCAATATACGAAGCTGGATTCAAGCTTTTTGGTGGAGCAGTTGTACAGGCCGATTTCCGCTTGCTTTCCATCGACACTCCTGCGGACTGCACCGTGATTAGCGGTTTTCCATATTCTTTTACTGCCTCCTTTTCAACGCTGACCTTCGCCGGAGAGGGACTTGTCTCTAGCGATTGGGTGATCGCTGTGGCTATGGAGCCTTTGCGTTCCACTGATGATTCATTGTTTGATGGAAACACGCATGCTGATGTTAGCTGCGCGACAGTTCACCCCATGAACTATCCATTTCCCCTAAACCCAAAAGATCCATGCCATCCGAATCTCTCATGCATTGAGTCGCATCCCATCCAGTGAGTGCATCATTGACGCCCAGCTCTTCGCATCAATGGCTAGATTGGCAGATTAGGTGGTTCTCAGGATGGAACACGTTTCTGCCGCGGACGTCGTAGCAGCAATCAGTGCCTGGTCGCTATGCCACTGATGGGGTGGTACGAACTTGACCGTGCTGTGGCGCCGCCCATCTTCGCGAGAAGCCTGCGGCCAGGCATTGCTGTGGTCAGCGTGCAGAACCTGCGGCTCCAGACGTCGATCACCAGGTAGAGAAACAGCCACACCCCGCACCGTGGTGGGCAGACAGGTGATGTCTCACGACCACACAGCAATGGGTCGATACGCTCGCAGGCGCGGCACGGGCCGTGGCTCCTATGGCTGTTGTGTACGGCCCCAACCATGGGCCTGACCATGCGCATGCGCGTGCAGAACCCAGTAACTGCTGGACTCAGAGCCGAAGACGAAGTCTTCTGCGGAGGAGTTGAGCAGGTCCTGATCAGCGCCAGTGTGGGCATGATTTGTCCTAGTGGCAGGGAGGCGTATTCGGGCTGATTGGAAGTGAGCAGGATCTGCCGGTGTTCCTCCTTGCTCAGGCGGTGAGCGTTATCGCCGGGGCTGCCTTTGCGGTGGTCCTGACCGTCCCCACCACCCAGGACGGCACGCCGCCAGAGCTTGACAGTGCGCAGGGTAATACGATCTCCCGGCAGTAGGCGCCGAGGTCGATGTCGTTGAGACCAGCGGTTTCGAGCACAACGTGAACTGTCGAAAGCGCCCTAGCCTTCTGCCCCCTTCTCGGAGGCGGGAACCATCTCCTCCTGACATCAGCACATTGCTGCGCGGAAGCCTGCAGCTAGACGGCCTCGCTGTAATGACACATTGATCTTGCCCCTCACTCCCGGGTGTGAGATTGTGGGGGGTGCCATCATTCCTGAAGTGGGGGCTTCAGTAATAGATGCGGGAGTATCCTAACGCGACTAGCTCTTTGATATCCAAGGTAAATGAGCCGCAGCTTCTCAGAAGTCTATAAAATAGACTTCTGATCTGTCAAGACGGGAAGAAAAGATGAGAGTTTGAGAATCATCCAAGTGATGGATTAGTGTTGGAACAAGATCACTATTGTGATGGGCTATGCTGCCACTATGGATGAATGTAGATCCTAAGTCTTCAGAGAAGTATAGTGATGAAGTAGTGTAATTGACTGAGTAGACATTGAAAGATGGCGCAGCTTCCTTTGGTGGCGTGGTTGAGATGCGGGAGGGTGAGGCCAGCACCAGGCCCAATGAAGGGTAAATCAGATTTGACGATTCAGGAGATATAGATAGTCTGTTGTCGATTGAGAAGATAGGGCGTCCAAGTACAAGACAGGGAGTGGGTGAGCCATTGAATATGAATAGCCGGGACTCAACGCCACAACTGAGTGTTCTGATAGAAGAGTCGTTTGCAACAACTGCAACAACGTCACTTTCAATCTCGACAGCATCCGTAACTGTGAGATTTGGATACATGGCCTTAACTGTTTTAATGGCAGTCAATAGTGCCGGTTTGGACGTAAGTTCAAATACTCCCTGCTGAAGGACGGCTTTGATAAGGAGAACATCACGTAGACTATGGTAGGGTACAAATAGGCTTGGATAGGTTGACTCATTTAGGACGTTGTCATGCAGCAACGGAGAGTCATGAAGCGTCGAATCGGTAGATCGTGGTTTGTGCGATTGGCAGATCTCAAATAGTCTGGCCCATTGGTCATGATCAAGATGCAGATCCGTCTTGGTTACGACGATCCCAGACTTAGGTTGGCAACTGATAACATACAGGATTTGAGCGGCAGATTCAGTACCATCAGCAAGAAAAAAGAGCTGACCATTTGAGGATGAACCTAAGTATAAGAAGTTATAGGGGAGAACAAAGTAGGAATCTGAATTTGAAGGTGTACAGTAGACGAGCTTGCGCGAAGAGTCTGACGAAAGGATAATCCAAAGTCCGACCCCATTGGGGGAATGATGGCCAGCCAGAATTTGGTACGTCTCATGACTTCCAATAGGAAGCGAAACGGAAAGTAGTTTTAACTGTTTAAGCGTATCCAAGCTGTGCCTCCATGTCCATAACCAGTTCAAGCATGGAGAAGTCCCATGACTTTAAGCGCGCAATTGTATCTTCATCCTCAAGCTTGTTCAAATAGTAGCTCGTAAAGGCAGGCTTACCATCTGACGCGAGAAACTCTCGAACAACCTCACGAGAATATTTCTTACGTTTCATTTGCCTAAATTCCGGATTAGTAATGAACTTAGGATCATTGCCACAAGGTGCCATGCGTGGGCCATAAAAGGCATAGGGTGATTCTTCAGGCTTGAGCATTGCATCAATACATGAGCTATCGCTTGAAACACCAAGCCAGCGACAGATCTGAGGAAGAACTACTCTTGGATCAGACAGAATTGCTTCACCACTAACTGTAAGGAAGTTTGACGGGGGAACAATGGAGCGAAACTTCAGGATGTTTCGATGCATTGCATACCACATTAATGCATAGTTCTCCTTGACCATTGGATGTCCTGCGGCAGGACTATGAATTGTGCGTCGAAATTCGAAGAACTCCTTCAAGGACTTTGAAGCTCCAACAACACTTCGTGTTAAGTGAATGAATCTGGCATTTGGATAAAACTTGAATAACCTCACCATGCGATCAATTGTCTTGGTATTCGGCGGAGACTTTTCGATGCAAGCCTTAGGATAAAATGGTTGGCAGAGATACTCAAATAGTTCCTTGCTAGTCATTGACTGATTGTTAACCAGCCACATCCAAGCGCGGCTGCAGGCAGCACTATCTTGCTTGCCTTCATGAACTTGAGCGATTGCTCTCAAAAGTCCACTCGGTGCAAATCTTGCATACTTAATATTTGATTTATTGGATAGTAGATGCCCGATGTCATCTCGATAAAGCAGGTGTAGCTCGGGGAAGCAATAGAGTTCTGGATGCTGCCCGAGAATAGATGAAACGACTGAAGAGAAAGACCGAGGAGGACTCAGCAAGAAAATAGGTTCAACCATGACCATTTACACTGCTAAAAAGATTGCGTCGAATCACATTGTAGCGATGCTGCATCCTATCTTTTAGGTTCTGGAGATCCTCTACTAGGTCATCAGAAAGGACCAATTCTGTTGATGCACAGTCCTGTGAGGATTCACTGGGTTCAAATAGAAAGCTGAACAATGCCTTGTGAGCATTTTCAGATTCCATTTCGGTAAACGGTTCTGTTACGAGTTCAGAGCTTGCTGGCTGCGGCGCGACGTCGTGTTCACCGTCATCGCCTTCCGATACATCAATGATAGGTTCTACCGCGTCCTTGTGCGTGAGTGAAACAATCTGAGTAAATGTATTGTATTCGAGACTGTTTTCACGGCCTGCAACCGTGCTATCAAGATTTACAAGCTCCATGAGGGTCTCCAGTTGGGAAGTGACCTCGTCGCCATCCAAGTCGTGCAAAAGGGTTAGTTCTTGATTAACGTTGGAATCGCGTTGGATAGACGACATAGAGGAGGCTGAACTGGTTGGAATCAGATCAATCATAACGAAGAAGCCGGTAAGGAGTCAACACGAGAGAGCTCAAGCCTGGAACTTACTGAACTCAGATGCGCCTGATAATGCCTAATAACGCCTGTGAGGTAGAGGCTGTTGAGGTCATCTCTCATTTCCGTATCTAATGTAAGACAATCATGGGACTTTAACGGGGGGAGGGGCCTTGTGTCAATTACAACCTGGCTAAGCAGGATGTCCTCTAGTGAGGTCGAAGAAGTAAGCACATCAATTCTCTTCAAACCCAACATCGTCGCATGATGCAAGCACATCCTTGCATGCCTGTCTTCAGCATGAAGAAACATTCGGAGTCGACTGCTAGGAGTGGTTACCTTCATCCCCGTCCATTCAGATGGAAACTGCTGATAGGAATCAGCGGGCCCGGCGATTAGCAGAACACCGCAGAGTTCGAAGTCAATAGCCATCACTGCTGCATGACCGGCTCCCTGGCTATGACCAACGACCAGTGTTTGAAGAAGGATGTCCCGTTCGGTTAGATGGAAGCCGTGGTGCTGCCTTACTTGAGTAAGAAACGTTCCCATGATCGACTCTTCATAGGCGATGCCAAGCTTTGAGTTCGGCTGGGAAGCGCTGCCATAGATGAACTCACGGCGTACCTGAAGAAGCGAGTCAGAATCAAAAAACTCGGAATTCAGCTTGGCTACGGTGGAAGATAATGGATAGTCAACAAAGTAGTAGTCGCCACTATCAGCTAAGCACGTACTCAACCAGAGGTAGTCTGAGCTGCGGCGAAAGCTACCTGGCAGGAAAAGGAGGAACATGAAGCTGATGTTGAATGGCTTAGGACTTTTCAGGGCCTTCTGGATCCTAGTATGGGATACTGGCAGGTTATGATCAAGATCTTGAACATCAGACAAGCGTTCTAGCTTCAAGGGATACACATCCAATCATTCTAAAATTGCTTGGACTTCCCAAGAGCACATTGATGTAGTTCAAGAGTGTATACAGTGCCAAGCATTCATTGATTGAGTTCCAACTCTGAGCTGATTGTTTTCAGAAACCCTGCACCCATTCCCCAGTCGAGTTGGCAACCAATCAGGAAAGCTTGTGTACCGAACATCTGTGTTTGAAGGAGAAGAGGACCGCGCGAAAGCGGATCATCAACTCATAGCAGTCTCAGTACATTACTGACCCCCATCAGTTCCCCATGTGCTGCCGGATACTCTTTTCGATAGCATTTGACCTAAACCCGTGGACCTTGTAAGTCATACCAAAGAGTCCAGGATGTTTGAGATAGACCTCTTGGTGTTTTCCATCGGTTAACGATGTTGCAAAGTTTTAGATAGTTGCTTAATCAACGTCCCTGATGGTGGCGCCTTGCTTGATCAGATGCAGCTGTTAATGCGTAACGTTTTGCCCACGACACAGAAGTTTAGAAGTGATCCATCAGCATCAAGAATAGGTCGCCTACGTTTGGCTTGTCTCTAGTCAGGTCAATACTATTCCCAAGCTGTAACATGATGCTGAAAACTTGTGATGTTAAATTATGCTATATCGTGTCGGGATCTCGAGGAAAGCCTCTTTAGTCCTTTGTACACTCAAAATCATATCATGCAGTGATTGTCGTCGTACAGATGCATCGGAAACTCCGGTGTGTGCATATGTGCCTTGCATTTGGATTGGCTAGATTCTATGGCCAAGGCTCTATCGCAGGTGGATGAATATGGCATTACGTTCGCAACAATGCACGCGATTCGTCAGCCTATGCATGCACATCGTTGCTGCTAACCATTTGAGCCAGGTGTATGGAACTGCGAATCACGTCACTGCTGTAGCCTGATAGGTGAGGGCGCGCTCATGTGCAGTTGACCTCAGCATGAAAATCATGCTACTGTGCAATTGCTCATGGTTCTTATTATGGCTCTTGTGCTTCCCGGTCACTTGAAGTCCACCTTCAAGCAAGTTCGCACTTTGATCCTCAAAGAAAAGAACTTCCCTGAAGCCAGGCGAATCCTGGCCGGCGTACCTGATGGTGAGCTCTATTCGCCTTACCACGTTGCCATGGCCGCAATTGCACGGTCAGAAAGTGATACAGCCGTAGCAATGGCTCACCTTGAGAAGGCTCTTTCACTTGCACCTGATGATATTCGGTTGATTTCTCGTATTGGCAAGCTTAGACTTCAAGAAGGCAATACAACTCTTGCTCAAGATTATGCGAACAGAGCTCTTCAGCAGAAGTCTTCCAAAAAGTCGGACGTGACTGCATTAGCATCTTTTCTCCAGCAGCTTGGCGATTACACTAATGCTGCCAGTATCTTGCGTCATGCAGTTCTTGAGAATCCAAACGATACCAAGCTTCGTAGAATGCTTGCCTTGGCTCAGCTCCAACTAGGACAACTCGATGACTGTGAGCGTAATCTTAACAACTGCTTGAGGCTTGATCCAAAGAACCATTACTCACAGATTTTGTTGGGAGAAATCCTCATTGCTCAAGGCAATAAAGTACGTGGTCTCGCGGTTCTTCGTACGGCAGATAATGATGAATGCCCATCGAAGCTGAAGGAGCGCCTCTCTATTGATGCGGCAGAATGCTACATTGATCTTGCCGAGTATAGTGCGGCTAAGGATGAGCTTACAAGGGTACAGAATAGCAACAGTCCCCGATTCAATTACTGTTGGGGCAAGGTTCAGTACCAAGAGGGAGATTATGAATTCGCCCTTACTAGTTTGATGGCAGCATCAAAGTCAGTTGCTCATGAGGATGCTCCTTCAGTACCGCCTATTGATCCATCAGGTCTGACAGTAGAAGATCAGAAGACTCGTTGTCAGCAACTGATTCAAGATCTGTCAACTAAGCTTGAAAAACTTAGGGTTTCAGGTATCCAAGCAGATGATAACAGCTTTAATCAAGCTACTGCACTCGATTCAATCGATGAGGACTTCTAGATCCTCCATTCATACCTCCCGCTCTTCCCACTCCTATGATCGTTGTTGATAATAACTGTTATCGTGTTAATCCCTCGATACGAACTTCTCCATTGGTTGAGGGACAGTATCGCTTGTATTTCGGGGACCGAACAACTTCGCTAAAGTTATCTGCCTCTGAGTGGGAAGCTATTTCTGATCTTAATTCAAGAGATGGTTTGTTTGATGATCTATTCAAAATATGTTCAGAGTTCTTTGGATCAAGTCGTGCTGGAATTAGTAGAAATGACTATCTCAACTGGTTGTGCACACACGGAATTTTGCTTTCCGTTGAGTCTCCAACCACTTCAGCTCAAGTCCCTACGAGTGTTCTGCAGTCCAACGACCTTAACGGCCATTCCAATCAGCTAAATGGGTCAGCTAATGATGTCCATCATAAAGCATCCCAAATCGAGGATCGAAAGATCTTGCTCTTTAGCTTTGGCTGGATTACGTCTCGTGGGCTGTTAAGGCCTCCGCGGGTTTTGATCCGGCTTCAAGCATGGATCTTTCCCTTAGTGGCTCTTCTCTTTATAGGAACAATCCATAGTTTTTATTTTGGGGTCAAGCCTTTGGGGGTATTGATCGCAGAGAAATCAGATCCCTTGACGGGGCTATCACGTCTGTTTATCATGTTAGTTGTGATTAACATGATAAGTGTTATGGCGTCGATTCTTTCGACATATTCAATGAATATTGATGATCAAAAGTTGTATCTCAGGCTTAAGTGGGGATTCTTGCCCAGGCTCGCCAAGGAGCAAAGCACTAAAGCTATCAAGCAGAAAGCAACAAAGCTTGAAGAACTCATTTTATTAGCCCTACCACTTCTAGTTAGGTCATATCTTGTTATTCTTTCTATCCTTTTTCTGTATGTCTATACGCCAATACCTGACTCCTCGCCTTTTTCTCGTCTAAATATTCTCGTTGCAATCATTCAAGGTTCGCTTGCTAGCATGATAATCTTATTGATTCCAGTACGTAATACTCCTGGTAGAAGACTCTTGGAATTCTTTGGACTCATGCCAAAGAATTACCTAAAGATCTCAGTGAAACGATCGATAACGATACTTGCTCATCTTGTACACGGACGATTTAAGAGTATTTCCATCAGTCGTTCAGACTTGAAGAGTATTCTTTTTCTTTTTACGCTTTTATTGGCTTTCGTGCTGAAGCTTTGCATCCTATACTTTATTTTAATTCCAAACATCGCTGCCGAAATCCCATCTTTTGCAGGCCACTGGACATCCCTGATCGTTAGGGTTGCTCTAACAATTCTTCTAATTCGCTTTCTTTATCTTACAGTTATTACCAAGTTAATCAACAAGAGGGTGGAGGTAAGGCCGGAGAGATCCACTAGTCGTGCAGACAATGCTCCAGCATTGCTGCCAAGTTCCAGTGGGCACAAAGCTACAGAATCTATTGTTGTTTCCAGTTCAACTCTTTCTTCCGTTTCAGTTCACAATAGAATTACCAATACTTTTAAAAGTAGGTATTTCCTTCCGTTCATTTTGGTTGTTATATTCCTGTTCCCATTCAGTGCATCAGTTACCGGATCTGCTAACGTAACTGAAGGTGAAGCTCTTGATATTCGTGCAACTGAGGCAGCGACAGTCAGGTCTATCTTCCAAGTTGGCCCATCTTCTGCCATTTTGGACAAGGGATCTAAGATTCTAGAACTCTTTTCTCCAACCCTCAGCACACAGCGCAGCCAACAGCTTCAGCTTATCTCAAAGCTTGAATCCGATATACGTACTAAGAAATCTCTTATACGCTCCATTAAAACAGGAAGTATCAAGCTTGAAGGTGATAATCGTAACGAAGAGCTCTTAAGTGCAAGAGCTATGGTCCAAAAGTCCCAATCTAGGATTCGTGCTCTTGAGAATCAGTTCAGAATCCAGGATGATCAAATAGGAAAGCTTCGATCATTGACGAAGTCTGGTGCGATAAGTGAGTTTCAGCTTCAAAACCTTCTATCTACCCAAGCCGCTTTAACAGGGGAACTTGAGGGTGCAAGGAGTGAGCTAAAGTCAGCGAATGCAGATGTTATCGTTGCTCGACGCAAGCAGAAGATTGATCAAGACATAAATTCTGAGGAACAGCTCTCGAAGGCAATGGACGAATTGAGTGCTGCCGAGAGTAGCCTGAAAGTCGGTAAAATTGCCTTGGAAGCTATTGACACCCGATTGGCAAAGCTAGTGGTCACAATGCCGTTTGATGGCGTAATTAGTTCTAACACCAGGGCACTACTTGGTAGAACTGTAACTACTGGTGAAACGATCGTGACAGTAAAGGCCCAGCCATTGACTCAGACTATAGTATTGATTCCTGAGTATGACCGTGCACGAGTACGAACTAAACTTCCATGCATACTAAGATTATATTCCGTGTCCAATGAAGAGTTCAAGGGGAGTGTGTCATCGATCAGTCCTACTACAGTTGAAATTGATGGTCTTCAATATGTCGAACTTCAAATTCAGCTTGAGGAAAGCCTACCTACCAACTTCATTGGTTCAAAAGGGTATGCCAAGATTGACGTAGGCTTTACTTGCATTCTTTTTAACATCTTGGCCCCAGTAACCCGATTTGTCAATGTAGACCTTTGGTCCCTTCTTCCTTAGAGTCAATGTCACCCATCGTCAACGTGGTGAAAGATGCATCTCATTCCATTGCTGCATCCTCGGACTATCAGCGATTAACTTTTGTAATCAGTGCCCCTAGAGGTGGTGCTCTAACCTTCTGCAGGAACACTGAAAGACTGGGGCACATTGGTCTTCCTCATACGCATCTTCCACTAAGGGGAAAGCCTCAACTGTTAAAGTCCCTTCAGTCTCCACTTGATCTTTATAGTATTGATGATGGTCTACTTCGGGCCCTGTCATGTGTTGTATATGGTGGGTTGGAACCTTATCAGCTTGAAGCGGCGTACCACGACATTGGTACTATGTATGCTAGGGAAACATTCTCCGACACCTACGGACGTTTTCTTGCTAAGACCACAAGTCGCATTTTCGATCCTTCATTCAGTTTGTCTTTGTACCCTGATGAAGTGTTAAAGCTTCAGGATAGTTTCCCGAGTTCACAGTTTATCTATATCTTCAGGGATCCATTCTTCTATGCTTCTTCCATCCTGAGTACTATTCATGGTTTAGACTCACTTCTAGTTTGGTGGTCAATCGCTAGACAGTCAGATCCTGACATTGCTATGGATCCACTTGTGATGTGGTGTTGCATCAATGAGAAGCTACTCGAATGCAAGGCTCAACTTAGCAAGGAAACCATTGTCAGTGTCCTGAATCACCCTGAATCCGTTGGTCGTTATTCTTTCGAGCGTTTGTTGCATTTCATGCGATCTGACTACTCATCGCTTGTGCCCACACTTGCAGGACCATCATCTTCTAGGTTCTATAAAGATCATGCTAAATGGAGGTTGTCAATGAGTCGAACTCTTTCGAGCCTGCTTCCAGTTAGTTCTCTTGACTATAGTTCGCCAATTCGGGGAAGGTCGTCGTGGTGGTTGGATATCACCTTGGGGGGCGATCCTTCTGCTAGTATCTCACACTGTTCTAACCCAGGTAGCCTTGTTCCAGAGTATTGGGAGCAACTAGTGGAGAATAGTGAGCTCATAGATCGTTGTGATCACTTGTGTCATGCTTTATCTTTTGCTCCTATCTCCTCCCGGTTAGCTACACACTGATACACGTAACTACTGGCTGCCTCTTTCCTGTTGCCAGCGTCCATGCCACGCCTGCACTGCTTCCATTCAAACGGCCATCGTAAAGGTACCTGGTTTGGTGTGTATGTCCTACGGCAGCGCGCGATCCACACCACTCCCGATAGCAAGGAAGCAACCCGTTGAGTGTGACCACTGGCGTGGAACACTGTAGTTCGCCAGCAACGAGACTGAATTGGCTGTCGCTCTTCTTCGAGGAAGCGATGGGTCAGATGGCGTTAGCGCCCTCTTCGGTGATCAAGATCATCACAAGTCCTGATTCTTGAGTGAGGTGCTGAGCAGCGCTGCCCCTTCAGCCAATGCCTTCTGCTTCCACCTGAGATCCTGCTACGCCCTGTCTTGAGCCGCTGGATTTCCTACTGGTTCCTAGGCGCGGAGCCCAGTGGAGTACGTTTACCCACAAGCTTTGCGGGTGCACCCCAGCGGTTTCCAGCACCACCTTGAGCTTGTCAGTGCTTGCGCAGCCTTCAAGCACCTATTTGGATGCCATGGCCACCTCTCCTTGCAGGTGTCAGGCCTTCCTCCGCTTTGACGAAGCTGCCCACGTGAATGCCCAGTTCTCCGTTGATCTTGGCCACGTACTGGAGATGTGCTAGCTCATCAGCCTCCTCACCGAAGCCTGTTGCTACGCACAAGCCTGCTGCGAGACGTCCTCGCTGTAGCGACTGAAGCTCTGCTCCATCAAGCCCCTGGTGGACAAAGTGGTCGGGATGGAGCGGCGTGAAAGTCCCTGGACGTTAGCCCATCACCACCCCCAGGAATTTTGAGATGTGTTGTTGCTGCAACTCTTCTAGAGGGAATACCTAACGTAGCTCATGCGTGAAGAGAGGTGGAATCCTTCCCATCACAATGACACATTGTCAGTGAACCTCATCAATCGCTGATGCTGCATCAGCATCAAGTGCTTTGCTCAATAGAATGGTGAGATCTCTCCCAATCCGGCTCTTGGGATCTGCAATTTCACGTGATATATCTGTGTGTCCAAATGGGTATGACTTTACCGTAGCTTCCATCTTCAGCCTTTGCCTAATAAGGGAGGCCAGAATCAGTGAACTCTCACGGCTAAAACGCTTCATCGTCGTGGCCAAATACGCCCATCCACCATTGATTCTTGTCAAGTCAACCGGCACACTCGCTATGTTATCCACGGGTGAATAGGTTCTGATCAGATTGTCAAGGTCATTTCTGTCGTTCGTTCGATAGCCAACCAAGCGTTCAATCTCCTGCTTTACATTTGGCCTCGCAGCACTATAGCGCTTTGACAAGTCATAAGCTGCTGAGTCTATAAGGATAAAGGATGAGTGTTGATTGAGAAAAAGCCCCTTGGATAGGCCTAGTGCAATCAAATAGGAGCCAGCTGAATGCCCAAAGTAGATAATAGGCGCATTCTCATTGACCGGACATAGGAGCTGTAGCTCAGTCTTCACCCATTGGTCCAACGATTTCAGAGCAAGCAACTGCTCATCAATGACAGAGTCCGTACATTGTGCAACTAAGGGGTAGTTACAGGAAAGGAAGTTAAAACCCAAGCTATTGAAGAATAGATCCTTTCCCCCAATATGACGCTTCGATCCTTTTCTAAGGCCTCCCCCATGCAGAAAGATAACAGTGCCCTTGGCAGGGCTTGATACAAGTTGATACGCATCAAGCGTTACCCTTGCATCATGAACTGTGCTTAGCATCGGAGCATAGCATATGTCGCTATGTGACCGAACTGACACGTCAGAAAGGCGTTTTATATCTGAACTCGAACTAGGGCTAGCCAAGAGTAGTTCTTTAATGCGGACCAAGCATTTCCAAGGTCTTAATCTCATGCAGTTACTTCGCCTGTAGGGATGTCATTTGGGCCAGATCAAGTCACAGATGATAACCAAGCTACCCTACCCCTGCCTAGGCGGCTTCATGGGCAGAATCCAAGGTGTCTACGTGATCATTCCGATGGCTGAACTGGGCTGCGCCCGAATCGTGATCCTAGCTTCAATCCGTCTCAGTCTACACACATCCGAGTACTATGACGGCCGATGCGTCGATGCCAATGAATGCTCAAGAAGCGCTCACTCTGCTATCGCTCAAGTCCAGTTCAGACCTCAGACTTCCGAAGTGCGGAGGTGGAGGTGCCACGCAGACTCTCACCGGTCATGCTGCTAAGCCCAACTAAAAGGTTGGCGTTACTGCCAATCTTCAAATCATACTACAAGTAGTTGCATATTCTTCTGAACCCGAGCACGTACATTGCCAGTTATCTGACCGCATGAACCACCTTGTGGGGGGGGGGGGGCATCTATTGGTAGTCTCCAACTCAGACCTTCCCAATGAACCATGCAACTAGCTCCCTCTGCACAGTAACCCCATTTCTATTCGGCTGAATTGTCAAACTAAGCCTCACTGTCTGATTGCCTCGAGTGAATGCAGCCACTTGTTGCAGTGCATTCGGTCAGTTTGCCGTGTGAGCTGAAAAGTGCAGTAGGATCACAGTTGAAGTTTGACTACTCTGCATGGAGACGCACGAAGGGGCTGAGGACCAATCATTCCATATTGAAATGGTTCGGCAACTCAACCTTTTGCCCAATAAGTTCCATCAGATATCTGATGAAGATATTGACCATCTAAATGAAATCTCCATTAAAGAAGCGGAGAGGCAGTTGTCTCTTACGTCGGCGGCCATGAAGCTGTTTTCAAATTTTGAGAAGCTGCTTCCAAATGGACCTATTGCAGCGAAGAAACTCGGCGGTTTTGCTAGCACACCGAATGCTCAGTCGAAGTAGCTTTTGGCGTCATTCATTCCAGGCGACTACGTCTTCTTCTGCTTCAGTATTGTAGGCCACTTGCTGATTGACGTGACTCTACATGACCAATGACTCTTTCCCAGATATTCAGCTCATTTCTAGTAACTCTACACGCCTATAGTGCAATGATCTGACAGCCACCCTTTGGATTATGCTCGTATTGACCTGGATCTGTATCTGATGTTCTTGTTAGAACCTTCGGGCCAAAAGGATTTGCGGTGCATACATATGTTTGTCCATTCCATTTTACTATGTTCCTGATTCCAAAATTGTACACATTGTTGAATCCATTGTGAGTTATGCAGTTCCAGTCCACTCCATCTTCAGAAGACCAGAGCTCTGCCCCTCCGTATGAAGAAAGAAACACCTGCATAGATTCCCAATCAAGAAGTCTACCAAATCTTGTCTTGCGTTCTTCCCTTATTGCCCATAAGCCAAATACCGACCAATCCATGGTACCCAGCAGTAGTCGACCATCTATGCTCACGATCTTCCAGATGTAGGCGTTAAAATAGTTGCCGAAGCCTGGCCCTCTTCCACTGAGTGGCAACAAGCCATCACGTGGGTTGGCACAAACTAGTTCTAGCTCATCGTTGGGAGCAAGTCGCAATACTTCTGCTGCAGCTGGCCCGACATTGTTGGTTCGATCATGCCCACCATTTTGAATTCCTGTTCCAATGTATAAGTAGTCGCGATGACTGCATAATGAGATTATCCCCTGATTCAACGCTCCTCTTCCACCACCATCCTTAACCACTAACTCCCAAACGAATTCATATTTACCTGAACGCTTGCCCCTCCATAGTTGAAACCCATTGATTCCTCCTGTTCCAGCGTAGAGTAATCCCTGATGGATGCAGAGTTCGTATACCACGACAACTTCTGGAAAGGTACCTAGACCCTTGCCGTTGATTGAATGCCATTGTCCACAAGTTGGATCATCTGTAGCGAAGATCGTAGTGATCCCAGCCCCGTTCACATTACCGTTGGATGCCCCTGTAATGGTTGTGACCAAGAGCTCTTCATACTGAAGCAGTGACCTAATCGATGTGAGCGTGATCTCGTTTGAAGAAAACTCTGATATGATGCTAGGTTTTGGCAGTCTTGAAAAGCTCTCTCCGTCATAGCTCACCATGAGATCAGGACCATCCCCTCTCGACCGGGATGTGGATGCGACATACAGAGCTATATCTCTAGATCCATCTCTATAGGTGCACATACTACGATACCCGTAGTGGCGTCTGAATGCGATTCCATTTTCAAGTTGATACCAATCAGCTTGATGGACACGTTTCGGGGTCGATGAATTCGGGCTAAAGCGCCAAATCTCTGCTGCAGAAACATCGTCTTCAAATGCCTGCTCGTAATTCTTGTATTCAATTGGAACCGGCCACATATCTATGTGGACATTTGGCATCCCAAAACGAAGAAAGACAAGATTGGCACGTCCTGTGCCAATATACATTGAACCCTTGAAGACCGCCGCCGAATACGCATAGGCATTGTATTGATCCCCAAAGCCATTGGCGCATACAGGAACTGGATTGATTCGAGTGTGTAAGGCTACTGTCACTGTTGCACCTCATAGCCTGGGATATTACGCATGAGACCTACACTAATCTCTGACAATGAATGTAGAGCTGGAAACGACTTCCAGATATCCGCACGATTATCTACGATTCTGTTTTCCAGGAAAAACTTGAGGTCACCAGCGAATTCATTCGTTTCAATCTGCATACTCTGTTCTGCGCTATAGGGATTAGCACAGCTGGCGTAGAATGGTAGGTCTAAAAATGAGAGTAATGCATCCATAGACTTATCAGGACTCGTGACAAGGTCTTCATAGTTGAGGTAATGAATGCGACTATTGTCAATGTCCTTCAAGATTGATTGAATATTTTCATGACACAAAGCCCAAATCATCTCTGGAATCGCTGATGTATCGCCGGTGTAGCGGCGTGCAAATGGAATGATTTCCTGGAGCTGTGAGTCAACAAGTGACTTTACCACTGCTGATGGGTGGCGAACAAGATAGATGAACTTCGCATCTGGAAACTGTGCTGTAATACGCTCTAAGGTATGTCTGCTGTATGCATAAGAAGGGGTCTTGTCTACAAGGTACTCTTTTGAAAAACTGTCTTCTATTTCCTTGAAGAAGCTGATAACAGGCGTTTCACTCTCTACTAGTTCGCCTTCAAGACGAGCTGAACCTTCCAAGCTGATTCCATTGACCTTTGCACGAAGACGGACAGTTCCACCCAGCAAATGCTTAGTCTCTGCATGGCTTAGGGCTGCCTGGCGCTGTGCGTATGTATCATAATGGAGCAGATGTAATTCTTCTGGAGATTCGATTTCTGGATGCTGATCTAGCATCCTTTGCAGCAGAGTCGACCCTGATCGTGGAGAAGATAGAATAAACACAAGTTTATAGCTCGTGTCGATGGTATTGTCCGTTGAAAATGTTGGCGTCTGTATCAAGGACTTGAACTCGTCAAATTGTATGGAGCTGAATGGGGAGCGTTTGTATTTGCTGTCTTCAACATCCTTCGGTTGCTGACCCTGACTACTAGCGGAGCCTGTGGTACTTTTTGGGCCAATCGAAGCAGACTGCTTGATTATATACTCGCTAAGTTCCCCGATGCTCAAGTCTGAAACATATTGCCCTTCGACGGGCATGACTAATTCAATGAATGATAGCCTGTCCTGACTAAGTGACTGACACTTCTGAAAGATCGATACAAAGTCGACTGAAGTTAGCCCAAGATCGGCTATAAGCTGGGTATCTGCAGAGAGAGGATCATCATAGAAGATGTCGTTGTTCTCTGAATAATCGCCAATGACCTTTATAACTTCTTGTAGCATTGTCGGGAAAACTCTGCTTGAGCTTAACATGGAATCCACGGAACGCGCCACAGGCTTTCTGTCCAGGCGGTTCATCTGCTCCAGGCAATCTACTGCCAGTCTACCCATTGGGAGAATGATGGCTGAACACAAGCCTTCAGTCAAACCCAATACAATCTTCCACGCCAAGCGTGCCAGTATTCAAGAATTGAACAGAGGATGATTGACGGTTTGCTCATAGAGCACGCTTTTCCTATTAACTCACAACCACTTCAACACTGATCCGACTCTTTGAATTGTCAGTTTTCACGTTAACCCTCTTTCCCAACGATCGCCATACTGACCTTACTCAATGTTGATTCTCCTGCTTCATTCTACTCTTACTCCTGTATGGGACCTCCTGTCCATTAGGCAGCCAGCGATGTTTTACATCCGCCAGACAAGGTGTCCTGCTAGTGGGCTGAGCATGGGCGTGCTGTCTAACAATCTCCGTTCAATCCTGGGTCTTGTTGGCTCTTCAACGCTTGTAGCACTTCTCGTTGATGGAACTGAGCAATTTCCACCCCTCAGCTTCGATTTCAGGGTCTTTGCTGAAGGTCCACCCTTCTTGTAGAGGGGTTCTATGATTCTGACGTTAGCGATAGGTAGACTTCAGGCTATTGAGCTGAGCGCTGACGTGCCCTTCTGTATATCCCATCCATATGAGTTAGTGGAACAAACAGCTGTTCGTGGGCGACAGTGATCTGTGCTTGGGGCCGAAACAGAGAGAGCCCAAGGATGGCACTCCCTACTTTGCAATCAATTTTACGACCATCACTGCTTCTCCTCTGCCCGACGGCTACGGCCAGGTCCAGACTGAGTTCGAACGCTCACAGAAATGACCAAAGTCGCCGTGAAGACAACGAACTTCGGAAGTCAGAATTCACGAAGATACGCGACTCAGCGTCACCCACCAGAGTGAGACGCCATTCAAGAGTTGATCCACGAGTTGATCTCGCCGACACCTGGTTGCAACGCAACGCTGCGGTTCCATAGCCAATAGCGTTACTAATGAGCTAGAGCATGTCTACAGTTGTAATTTCCGGATGATGGACTATCTGGCCAACGCCGCCTTGCCAAGTAGGTGCGATCCGGTGAGTTTCAGACGCGTCTCATGTTTTGACGCGTAAGTCACCGGACACGCGCAATTAGTAGCCTTTGCCATCCACCTTAGGGTACTCTTCACCTTGTCGCCATACACGCAGGCGCTACAGGCCACCACTATCAGGATGCTTATCAGAGGCTCTGATGTGGAGTTCTCTCTGGATGTGCGGATGATCGATCTGTAAGATATAGGCATTGCTTCGATCATCGCCTCCGATGGTTTCCCTTTATTCCATACAATAGAGATCACTGCCAGCAGTCTGAATTACCCAGCATAAGCCGGTCAGGCATACTTGTTTGCTATGACAACATCTGTCTAGATCACATTGGCGAGAGCTTATCCGCGATCTGTTGGTGTGTCCGCGAGGACAAGCAACGGTTCTTCTGCAGTTTGACACTGTTGGTTGAATTGAAGCGACTATTCAGCCTCGCCATGTCTAGAGTGAGCTCCAAGCAATGTCTATCCCCCCGCCCTACGATTCAAAAGTCTCTATCCCGTCCCTAGGGAAACTGAATCCAGCTCAACTCATATTCAAAATGGTTGACAGAGTACAGCATGTATCATACACCATTACATCCTTTTAGTGGCCTTACTTCTGTGGGCTGAGAGAATTGCTCCCGTATGAACCGTCAGCTATAGATATACTGTGCCGATACGGATCCCACTTCATTCCTGGTCTTTTGCTGATTAACATTATTGCGTCATGATCATCGCAGGATTACCCCTACTTCTCGGCACGTTTTAGGTTGTGATCGAACGACTGCATCAAGAACTCGCGCCCAACCTGCTTTGTTTGCATAACTGTGGCGCACACTCTTGTCTTTCGATTACACTTTGCCTTTCATTCATACTCTCTATCATGTCATCACTATTGCCTTAGTGCCCTGTGATACATTATGTCAACTTCACTGGCTAAGCACAGCGGGGCCTCCACCCTTGACTAGGCGGGCCTATGTGTGCAACTCCGCATGGTGGCTTACCCGATCGAAAAACGTCGCACAATTTGACTTATGGGTTAATATGTGATCAGGTGTGCTCAAGGTAATGAATACCACCAATCAGGTTTTGGTGACGGTTCGCCCCTTCGGAGACTGGGTTAGAGCATCGGAGCGTGTATTGGCTGCTGGTGCAACACTCTGTTTGGAAACCTTTGGAATTGAAGATCATATAGAAGAGCTTTGGAATCAAGGACTTTCACTGCTGATATCCCGCATTTCATTCGTCTCTTGCAGAGACGTTGCCGTTGCACAGTCCATACTCTCGCTAGTAACAAGCCAACAGTTGATCGCCGCTCAATCGCCGCGTGTCATCATTCCTTTTAGCAAAGTCACTCATGACCAGCTTGAAGCGCTAAAAAGCTTGCATCCCATCCCAAGACTGAGTTCCATCTTGGAAGTCGAGCAGTTTTCGACGTCACCTTGGGGTGAGGCTGAAGATAGGCTTGTGCTGATTGAAGGCTATGAATCCGGTGGTCTATGCGGGAGCGATTCGCAGTATATTCTATTCCAGAAAGCTATCAGTTCACTTGGTAATTGCAGGATCATCGTATCAGGCCCCATTGGCCTTCTTTCCTTTTCCGCCCTGAATAGTCAGGGGATATTCTCTATATTGCTAGATGAGCAAACTCTGCTTCTTCAGGATTCGTATCTTCCACTTCGCAGCAGAAAGATTCTCAACCGAGTCAACGGAAGGCAATCCATCGTCCTACGTTCAGGGACAGATCCATCCTTGGATGTGAGGTGCATTTGTCTTCCAGGTAAAGATTCTCCTGGCTACCTCTTCGGCAGCACAATTGAAGCCCCTCAGCTTAATGAACTAGCCACATGGAGTTCCGACTGGATCTTTCCTGTCGGTGAGGGTATTGATCTTGCCAAGGATTTCTCGCAACAGTATCGAACTCTCGGTAGATTGATTTCAGCATACCGCTCTATCAAGGTTAATTCTACTTCGGCTACAAGCCACCCCAACACAATCGCAACCCAGTTTGGTGTTAAGTATCCAATCATTCAAGGCCCAATGTCACGGGTTAGTGACACGGCTGAGTTTGCGGCAAGCGTTGCGCGAGGAGGTGCCCTGCCTACCATCGCTGCGGCGATGCTCACTGCAGAAGCACTTGAGAAGATCCTTATACAGACGGCTGACCTGATACCGTACCTTCCTTGGGGTGTTGGGTTGCTTGGGTTCATTGACTCAACTCATTTAAAGTCACAGATCTCAGTTCTAAAGCGTTCAAAGGCAAGCTTCTGTATTCTTGCCGGTGGAACTCCTGCTCAGGCTAAGGAAATTGCTTCCCAGCACCTAAGGGTGTTTATTCATGCACCAACTCCAGAACTGCTTGACCTATTTATCAAGGAAGGCTGGAGAGACTTCATCCTTGAAGGTCGCGAATGCGGAGGACATATCGGTCCACTCAGTTCTCTGAATCTGTGGGAGAGGTCAATCAGAGTTGTTCTAGGCCAAAGCAAAGCTGTGAGTCGAGATGTATGTCTGGTTCTAGCTGGAGGTATCCATGATGAGGCTTCGGCTGCTTTCGCTGCCTACATGGTTCAGGATCTAGTCAAGACAGGTGCGACATGTGGCTTACTCGTTGGTTCGGCTTATCTTGCTACGCGAGAAATTGTTGAAGATAGGGCCATTACCCGTACATACCAAGAGGTTTCACTCCAATGCTCCAACACTGTTTTTCTTGAGACGTCTCCCGGTCATCAAAGTAGATGTGCTGACACAGCATTTTCCCGCGAGTTTAATTCTTTGCGAGATGAGCTCGTCAAAGCTCAGGTACCTGTTCGCGAAATATCCAGCAGGTTAGATCAACTCATTCTCGGGCGTCTGAGATTGGCGTCCAAGGGGCTTCAACGAGGAGAGGGGGGGTTGGTTGCCGTTACCGAAAATGATCAACTTCAACTGGGAATGTACATGTTGGGTGAAGCCGTTTGCCTGATCAATGATCAGACAACGATTCATCAGCTACATGAATCTATTCGTAATGGTTTGGAGACCCCTGCCAGACGAGCTCAGCAAGATATCTCTGAGAGGGCGCAGCCAGCTGGTGTTGTCAGTGAATACAGAGGACAGCACGACATTGCAATCATTGGGATGTCTTGCAAGCTACCAGATGCCAATGACCCTGAACAATTCTGGAACTTAGTTCTACAAGCCAGGAACCAGATCAAAGAGATCCCTGAGGACCGCTGGTCTATCACTGACTTCTATTCAGCTGATCCGAAGGAGACTAATAAAATCCATTCCAAGTGGGGTGCTTTTCTTGATGCTGTCCAGTTTAATCCCATTGAGTTTGGACTTCCTCCACAGTCTCTCTCTTCAATTGACCCAGCCCAGCTCTTAGCCCTTGTATGTGTCAAAGAGGCACTTCAGAATGCAGGCTATCCAGAGGACTGTCTTTATGATCGCGAATCTACATGCGTTGTTCTTGGCTTCAGCGGCGGTTTAGGAGAACTTGGTCAAGCTTATGTCATGCAAGCTGAGTTGGCTCCTATCTTGAGCCGTCAGCGCAATGTCGAGGATATGTTACCAACCTGGACGAGTGATAGTTTTGCTGGAATTCTTCCTAATGTATCCGCTGGAAGAGTTGCCAACAGATTCAATCTCGGTGGGACCAACTGCACCATTGATGCAGCCTGCGCATCCTCACTTGCTGCTTTGGACCTTGCTGTTCATAAGCTTAGACAGGGTGACGCCAATATGGCTGTAGTTGGTGCTATCGATACACTACAGTCACCTTTTGCGTTTTTCTGTTTTTCAGAAACCCAAGCGCTTTCTCCTACTGGTGAAGCCAAGTCGTTTACCAAAAGTGCCGACGGAATTGTCCTTGGCGAAGGTGCAGGCATCCTTGTCCTCAAGCGGCTTGAAGATGCTGAAGCCTCTGGTGATTCAATCCTGGCAGTGATCAAAGGAATTGGCAGCTCGAGTGATGGTCGAGGCCGAACCATGACGGCACCGTCACATCAGGGCCAGGTTCAGGCGTTCGCTCGAGCCTATACAGATGCTGGTGTGAATCCATCCATGCTTGGGTATTATGAGGCTCATGGAACTGGCACACCTGTTGGTGATCGATCTGAGATCCGGGCTTTGACCACATTCCTGGAAACCCAGAACAATCCAACCACCCACTGTGCGGTTGGATCAGTGAAAACACTGATTGGTCATACTAAGAGTACGGCTGGTTTGGCTGGACTTCTCAAGGCTACGCTAGCCCTGAAGCATCAGTCTATACCATTGCACAGTAGAAAGGAAGAGCCTATTGATGAAGTCAGTTCTTCTAATACTGTCTACCTTCCAGCCGGCACTTTTCCCTGGCTGCAGTCAGATAGCCTTGGCCCTCGGACTGCTGGTGTCAGCGCATTCGGATTTGGTGGTACTAACTTCCATGTTGTTCTGCAAGAGTTTATTCCTAAGCGTGTGGCGGACACACCTTGCACGGACCTAATACCCAGACTCGCCACCAGTTTTAGACTGCTGTACTTCACCCCTGAGCGTGGAAGCCTTTCGGAGTGTATCGTAATGGCCTTGAAGCACGCACGTCTGATTGAACACGAATGCGCTGTTAATGGCTACACCACATCCGTCAATCATTTGGTTGCTGACACAATTAAAAGCCAGGACGTATCTGCTCACCCACGTGATGCGACTGGAGACTTCCTCATTCTTCTTGTTGATCAGTCTCGTTCTGATATTGGTGACAAGCTTGAAGATGCTCTATCCGTCCTTGAAGGACGGCTTGACTACACCAGCACGATGCGCGACTGGCTTGTACTTCAATCTTCATCAGCAGGGTTGCAGATTGACTATAAGACTGCTGAGCAGACTGCGCTACTCTTCCCTGGGCAGGGATCTGATTACCCCGGAATGGGGGCAACATGCATGTCTGCAACGTCTCTCCGTACCCACGAGCTACTGCTGACCTTATTTCCAGAGTCCCGTTCAAGACACGACGTACTCGCGAAGTACCTTTTCGGTAACTCTGAGCCCGGAACGGGTCTTACTGCTGATATCAAGCAGTCCTTGCTTGCGATCACCGAGGTTGCTTATCTAGAGATTCTTTCATTCCTCGAGGTACCTTGGTCCCTTGGCCTTGGCCATAGCCTTGGTGACTTTGTCAGTCTGCACGCGACAGGATGGCTGAGTTCGAGCGATTTAGTAACCCTTCTGCAAAGTCGCGGGAATGCCATTAACGGATTTGCTGATTCCGGATATGGCATGTTGATACTCTTCTGCTCTCCTCAACAGGCTAGCGATTTACTTCTTCAGGCAGCCAAGTCATCATTGACACTCGCAAATATCAATTCACCAACGCAAGTTGTTTTGTCAGGTCAGTTGGCTGACTTGGACATCATCGAACAGGCGTGCCTACGGGATGGCATATCTACACAGAGAATGCATACATTGTATCCGTTCCATTCAATGTTTATGCAGGATTGTAATGAATTCTTTAAGACTGCTCTCAACTCATTCAACTTTTCAGCAGGGAATTCGAATTCCAGTCAGGCAATTCTGAGCACTTCACCACAATCTGGTCCTGTTTCTGAGCAGACTATCAGCCACTTGCTCGCCTCCCATATGGTTTCAGGAGTCGACTTCATAGAGTCTGTTAGGCAGGCTGAAGCCCTTGGATCAACCTTCTTCATTGAAGTTGGGCCTAAGAAGGTCCTGTCGAAGCTTGTACGATCATCTCTCGGCTCTTCAGATTCTATCGCCGTCTCCCTTGATGGACCTCGTGGAACGGAGGACTTTCTGGCCTCCATTATGCGGATAGCAAGCCACGGGGTAACCCTTAATTGGCTCAAACTAAGCGAAATGCTACAGGTTCCTGTAGCACCACTGACAAGCCAAGCTTCTGGAAGTGCTGCCACTAAGCCAGGATTTAGCTATTTTATTAATGGTGCCCATGTTTGGAAATCCCAACATAAGATACAGCAGAATATCCAGCACAAGGTTCATCAAGCTCTGTCAGGGAACGTCAGTCGCAGCGATGAAGCCATATTGCATGCAGATTTAGCAGAGCCAGTCCTGCTAACATCTATTCAACCGTCTCCTTCTCAACCGCAGCTCACCCCAATGAACCAACCCAATCAGTCGAGCCAGATCAGCAATCTTCGCTTAGAAGCGTTTCGGACTTATCACGAAACACTGCGTATGATGATCAATTCTCAGACCCAAGTCTTTTCCGCATTCCTTTCTAATTCTTCCCATGGTGTAGCTTCGTTGGATAGTACAGAGACGATTTATACACAGCAGCAAGTGGTTGGATTGGCAGCTCCTTCCGAAACCATCACATCAGCATTTGCACCCCCTGTGCAAAGCATCTCTCAACCACCTTCTGGCACGATTCTTCAGCAGCCAGTTCAGGAGCCTGCCACCGTTTCACCTCCTAGTGGCAACGGAGATATTGGCCACGCTCTCGCAGCTACACCCACCAAGGCTGTACAACCCCCACTCAATGGTTTGCATGTCGATACCCCACCGGTACCTCCTTCTAATGGCCATGGCGCGACCACCACTGAGCCCAAGCAGGTACCAAGCGCCACCGATGCATCCTCCATTTTGCTTCAACTAACCTCCTTGCTATCAGAGAAGAGCGGCTACCCAGTTGAGTTGCTTGATCCTGATCAGGATCTAGAGTCTGATCTTGGCATCGACTCCATCAAGAGAATTGAGGTGATGGGAGGTCTGTTGGCTACCTTGCCAAACGTATCTCCTGAGGCTCTTCAGAGCATTCAAACCGGGACCAGAGATCTGAGAACACTCAGGGAGGTGGCTGGCCACATTGCAGCAATCCTGGACGGAAGCATTAACACTGTTGTCGAAGCAGAGGCTACCCAGCCGGGAAAGTAGTTGGCGGGAAGGACGAACCCTCACAGCCTCGTCTTTCCCATTTTGAAAGCACTTCCTTCCGACTAGCTTGCTCTAGGTCTGGACAATGTCTTGAGAGGGCTGACCGACAGTTCATTGTCTTAGTCCCTGACTCAAAGCGTGACTTCTATTCAAATCTATTCGCCAACTCAAGACACGTTTCAGCATTCAATTATTCAGTTACATCTCCAGATCAGGCTCTTCCTGTTTCCATTGGAGGCGATCAGAAGATTCCCGAAAGTGCCACGAATGCGGACTCTTCTACTGATCTGACTATCATATTGCACCTTGATGACTTTGGGCAGAAGCTGACTAGTCTTGCTGACTTTGAGCCATCCAATGCTGTGTCTTCTTTGTGGACAGTATTTGATAATATCCGGAATCTTCTATCTTCCTTCAGCTTTCCTGGCAATGTCTATCGCCTTGTATTGCTACATCATGGCCAAGGTGATTTTGGCAGGCGATCTGCGAGCAACACTCCATCTAGCTCCCCAACGTTCTTCCTAACCTATGTTTCGGCTCTGTCCGGAATGCTTAAGTCAATTGTGTCCGAATTTCCATCCGTTAAAACCACCGTAGTTGATATTTCTAATTCAGTCCTTCTTTCTGATACCACAAACTCTTACCTCGACTTCATCCTGTCACTTGATGAACCTGAGAAGGAATACTCAATCAACGAAGAAGGCCTCCATGTCCATACGATGATTCCTTGCCAACCTTCCAGCACTACTTCGGAAGGTGCTTTACTGCCCGTATCTTATCCTTCTTGCATCTTGGCAATTGGAGGTGCTCGTGGTATTGCAGTTCCTGTCTTAGAGCAACTTGGATCAGGGAATGCTTCCCTTGTAGTAACTGGTAGGTCTGATATTACCCTTCCCCAATGGTATTCTCCCGGTAGTTCCGTATCTCAGATCAGGTCTGAACTGATAAAGATGCATAGAGACTCAGGTGAGACCTTTACCCCAGCCTCCATTGAAAAGGAAGTGAGGAGGATTTCTTCTTCTGTTGAAGCTATTGCAACCCTCGATAGATTGTCCGATCTCTATGCATCAGTCATTTATATTAAAGTGGATCTACTTGACTCTAATGCGCATGCGTCAGTTATTGCTGAACTTAACGCCCAGGGCTTACGGGTAGATACTGTTATTAATGTAGCTGGTATTATTGAGGACTCATTGGTCAGCAAGAAGAAGCCTGATAGTTTTAGCCGTGTCCTGTCAACAAAGATGAATTCGCTGAAGCTTGCTTTTCAAGTGTTAGAAGAGCATCCAGTTGCTAACGTAGTGAACTATGCATCGATTGCTGGCAAGGCCGGCAACTATGGTCAAGCTGACTATTCTGCTGCCAATGAACTTCTAAACGCAGGTGGCTGGCTCTCTGCTCTTCTTCACCCTGGGCTCACGGTTACTTCATTCAATTGGGGACCATGGGCTTCATCGGGCATGGCGACTCAAGAAGTTAATGATGCTTTTGCCGAACGTGGCATCATTCCCATTCCTCTTGACGTTGGCGCACATAGTGTTGTATCAATCTTAACCCATCAATCTGAGCTTCCCCTAGAGGTCACATCAGGCCTGTATGACTCTACTAAGTTTACCCATTCCAACTTTGACATACAGAGCCTTTCTAAGTCTTACCCATTCTTAGGACAGCATTCTGTTTCGACCACGTCATCTACAGAACAAGGACAGCTCAAGGAGACTTATAAGTTCTATCTTGACCCTCACAGTCTTCCTTATATCTCCTCGCATCGAAAGTTCGGGCAACCTGTTCTGCCAGCTGCGTCTTCCTGTACATTTGCCCTTGAAGCTTATCAGCGTCACCTTGGGTCGAGTGCTCTCTCTTTAGGTCGTTCTGCCTTGCGTATCACCACTGATGTTCTCTCAGGAATCGTCTTCAGTGAATTTACTCCTCGCCAGCTTCTCTTTGAAGCCAACGCCGCAGATAATCAACCTTTCACCTGCAGCTTAAGGGATCATCGTTCGAAGCGCTATTCGTACCGAACTCAAGTAGAAGAGGTATCACAACCAGACATCAGTAGCAACCTATTGTCATCTCTATCTAGGTCCAGCAATGATAACCAACCTCCTCTTAGTGTGAGTCAGAGTGATGCCTATGAACGGTATCTGTTCCATGATGGTGTGATGACTGTCATTAGTGGTACCTCCTTGATTTTCCAAGATACTGAAGTGATCGTCTCCACTTTGAAGTCTCATGGTACCCGTGGGCTACTAGGCGTAGATTCCCCTGCTGAAGGTTTTCTTGATCCATCTCTGCTTGATGGTCTTCTTCAGATGGGTCTCATCATCCTTCGCGATCTCTACCAAACTAGTGCTCTGCCTAATCGCCTTGTTGTCGATGTCTATGCTGCTCCAGTTCACGGCAAGGACTATTTAGCTAGTGGACGCATTGTGGAGGTCAATGCCATTACTAGTAAAGCTTATTATGAAGGACTTATTACTTCGGAGGATGGTAGTCCTCTTCTCTGTCTTTCCTATGCAGAAATGACCCATTCTCCAAGTATGATTGATTAAGCTTTTTGTCTATTCTCTTCCTCTTTCTTTCGCCATATCGTGATTCTCCTTCTCTCTTTATCCTGAGACTCATAAGCTGCCTGAGTAACAGTTCTCGCTCTTTCGTTGTAGTCTTTAGTTTTCAGCACCTATAGCACTCAACTTCGAATGTTACTCTCCCCGTGGTCTTTCGATCTTTCCGAGTCGTTGCTTAAGCCTTTCTGTACCTTCTTTTCGTACCCATCACTCAGAAGTCCTTTTGTTTCTAGAGCTTCGCATCACCTCCGGTCTTTCTGTTTACTATCTATTCAGTCGACGAAGCTCTATGGCCGAGCAGTCTCCTTTTTCTTTAAGCACTGATCTTCAGCTGCCTGTAAGTCTCCATTGCCCACTGATCATCTCCGATCATCTCTTGTCAACTCTGGTCGGTGTCGATTGTTTAGTTCTCGAAGCCACACTGGTCCTATGGAACAATTTCCGATTCTTTTCTATTGTTATTCATGTCAACAATCTTTTCCAAATCACTGACGCTGCTGACATCAGTCGGTTATCCAACTTGCTGTTTGATGCCATCGATGAGTGTAACCACTAGGCTCGCCTGTGGGCTTGTCAGGCCTTGTTTGGTTTCTGCGACTCCCTAGTTGTTAGTCGGCCAGTGGCCACTGTTTCTTTTGGTTTCTGACTAGCCGGCAGTGCTTAGACTCTGCGAATATCTCTAACCATCTTAAGTGATCTGACCTCTTGCTTTTTCTTTGTACTCTTTGGCAACAGCGCATCAACCAATGAGGTATTCGCTGGGTATGTGCTTCCCTCTGTCTTGATGTCCGGACTCAACGCGTGTCGCCAAATCCACCAGACGGTCCATCGATGACGAAACCCACCAGAACCGTCTGCCAGGTTCAGCGCACAGTTGATACCAAAGGCCGTGGATCTCTGCCTGCACCTGTGGATTCCTTTCCTGCAACACCACTACTCAGCGCCTTGGCCTCACCCCAGCAGCCTGCACCGCCGGATACGGCAGGGCCGCACCGCTTGCGGCCACCTGGGCTTTAAACACCACGTTCTGCGTATCCGCGATGAGCTCGCTGAGTTCACACGGCTACACCTGCCAGACCGCGAGCTCAGGAGGAAAACTGACTGTTCAGGTTGGCTGAATCGCAATAGGTTCTACCCCCGTAGGGCTTCCGCTTGCGGCAGGTGCAGCTGCTGCCGAGAGGTTTTGCCTGATCGATGAGCTCACTTGGTTTTCTTCAGAGGCAAGGCTCTGCCGGCAGCCAGGGAGGCCCGGCGGACCATCCGACGCTAGGCCGCGAAGCTAACCCCTGAAATTGATCAAGCGTCTTTCTATGTCGCGTCTGTCTGTTCGCATCCCATAGCCGCAAAACCCAGTGGCACCCTGTCTCGCAGGCACACTTCGAGCAGCAGAACTTCAGGCGCTGATCCGTGAGCCGCTGCTGCCCCGGAGCCATGTGCTCTGGATCCGGCGACTGGTGTACCGGAGGCTGAGCCTTGATGGCTGGCACTTCAATCCCAGAGGAGAGCAACGCAAACGGTTTGACTATGGCTGCAGCGCCTCCTTTCGCGCTGTCGAGAGCGCCCAAGGTCAGAGGACAGATCAACGCCCGAATACTGCTGTGTTCCAATCTCCCGCAGCACCTCTGAGAGATTGACTTTCACTACGGCCAGAGGCTGGCTGGCCGACTGTGAATCTTCTGGGCTTGCTGGATGACCAGAGCCGCGTCCGTCTGGCCTTTCATGGCAACCGCCGCTGCAAGCCTGTTGACGTGGTTCCTACGATTGGGAATGGACGACCCCACTTCCTCCTGTCCGGAGTTAACGATATGAGGGGCCGGCACTGTCCACTCGAAGGCACCCACTCCAGTACGGGATGAGGTCGTTGGCTGATGTCAGTCTTCCATCCGGCCATCAGGCCACTGGTGGTACTACCTTTGCAACGCCCTACAGCTGTCCATGACCAGGCTCCTCCCCGTCAGTGTCTGTGTTCCTCTCGCCTTGCTTGCAGGCTGCGGTCGTCCAGATGGTCAGGCTCTCCAGAAGCTGGCCTGCGAGCAGGTCGCCAGCTCAATCGACCTGCAATCCGTCGGACAACTCGACGCGCTGCGCAAGGCACTGGGGTTGGCACCCGGCGTTGATCCCCTGCAAACCTGCCGCGACCTTGGGGTGAAGATGGAGCCCACACCCCAGGCTGGCAACAGCTCCTCCGCGGAGGGCAACGCCGAAGAAGGCGGCGGCAACGAGAACTGAACTGCGGCCGGCTTCCCTTACCGACCAGCTGTTGGTTGTTGGACGCGCTGTTGACTTGGCGGCAGCTGTTTGGTGTCCTCTCTCTGGTGTGAGATCAATGGTTTCAGTGCAAATCTGATCCACGTCTTTATTGATGCCTGTGCTTCCCCTTTGACCGGATTGATCCATGGGGCTGCACGGGTTAGTGGCGGTCTCAATCCTTAGCGCCGTCAATCTGCCACTCAGATAGGCCCCCGTATCAATCCCGATGCGGTGCGGCAGGTGGGTGATCTGGAAATCGTGGCGGAATGTGTGGCCGTGCACCACGGTGTATGGAAGCCCATGGGGCTTGGAGAGAAAGGGCTTGCGGATCCAGATCAGATCTTCGAAGGCCTGGCGCTCCAGCGGCACCCCTGGCCGCACACCGGCATGCACAAACAGACAGCCGCCGCGAATCGCCGTGACCGGCAACTGCTCAAACCACTCCCGGTGTTCGCCCGCCAGAGGCAGGAGCGCGGGTTCGCCGCCGTTGTAACGCCATCGATCGTAAGCCGTCCCTGCTTTCGATTCCCCTAATGACTCGAGCAGCATCTGCTCATGGTTGCCCCGCAGCAGGGTCACACCCGACAGGCCGTAGGCCGCCGTGTTGTCCTGCAGCTGCCAGACCCGCTCCAGAACCTTCCGATCGCCTTCCGGTTCGGGCGCTCGATCGATCAGATCCCCCAAGAAGATCAGCTCCACGCCGGAGTCAAGGTGTGGGGTGAGTTCCTGCTCGAGCAGGGAGGCGCAGCCATGCACATCTCCGATCGCCACCACATCAGGACTGCTCATCGTCCCCCTCATCGACGTTGGTGTTGGAGCACAGCCACTCTCGGCTTAGGCGCTTGCGGCTCAGCTTGGGATCGTTCAACATCAGTGACAGCTTTTCGTGAACCATCTCCAGTTCCTTGTTGATTTTGTATGAGGCGGGCATCTTCAACAGGCTGTCGCGCAGATTACTCAGACTGAGGGTTGCGGTGCCGAGATCGCCTCGATCGAGTTCCTCGCTTCCCACTACCGGCAGGTGCAGGTGCTCGACCAGGCTCTGGCGTTCGCCGCTGCCGGGCGCCTCCCAGGCCAGCCGCATGCTGAGGATCTCCTGGTTGGGAACCAGCCGGGCAGCTTGAGCTGCAGGCTTAGGTTGAGCTCCTCCCCGACGCGCAGGTCGGGGAGCTGCTGATTGCCGGCGCCGGTGGGCGTGAGTTCGTTGAGCAGATCCACCACCTCAGCGCCGATCAGCCACCGCTGTGGATCGTGTTGATCGCAGCGAACAATGTCTGGGGGTCGCCCACGGGTATGGAGGGCGCCACCACCGTCACCTCGTCGTCGAAACTGACGTTGGCGAGCCGATTACGGTAGGCAAGTTCCCCGGACAGCGCCCGGAGCTCGACCCGCTGCTTGTGGCGTCCCACTACGACGGGACCCTGCACTCGATCGGTGCCGACGACCACGCCCCTGGGCTGGCGGCCCTGATCGAGCTGGCCAGGCACTGAGCCGCTGTGCCGCCCAGCGACCCGTGTGGGTCGTGACCTTCGATCAGGAGGAATGGGGGATTCTCGGCAGCAGCGCCTTGGATCGTGAACTCAAGGCCAGCGGCCAGCAACTGCCGCTGATGGTGAGACTGGAGATGATCGCCTACACCACCGCCACTCTGAGGTGGGCTGGGTGGGGCTGCTTCCGGTGCCGGGGTTCGCCCGGGTGCTGGCATCAGGGCGCCAGGCGCTGGGTTGTACCGGCGCTGAGGGGCGCTTTATGTGGTGCCGTGAGGCGCTGCGGGAGGCTTCACAGGCCCCAACGATCTGGCGGACACTTCAAGGTGCAGCGAGCGCTGGAGCCGACAAGGAGCCGTCACGTCAGCATGATCGGCGACTGAGGTGGGCAGCGATGAAAGACCCCGGCTGTGGGAGGTTCTGAACAGTGAGTGATCGGCGGCCATGCCGTTAGTGCTTCTGTGTTGTTCTTGGATCCAGCTGCGAATGCATCCACTTGGTTGATCAGCCTCTGCCGTTATCAGACTGCTGCTGTTGTGAGACTGATGCAGTGATCAGATCCGAGCGGCGAGTTGGATTCAAGGTGTGATCGGATTCTTCTTTCCCTTGTGAGGGATGGGGAGTGTGAAGCCAGTGGGTGGAGCATGCAGCCTCGGGTCACCCTGATGAGGCCTGGCTTCAGCTCATGAATCAAGGAAAGGTGCTGTGCCTTGCTTACGTCTTTGCGAGCGTGGCTTGCTCGCCTTTTTTTGGCCTGCTGCACATCAGCCTCCTGTTTGCCTCCTATCTGCAGCATCCTCTTGGGGTTGAGCCCCTGGCTTCTCGCTTCTTCATTGGCTTCGTTGACTGAACGGGCAAAGGTATGGCTAGAGATGGACTGGGCATGGTGATGGAGCTGCAAGGAGAGCCGCCTCTGGTTCTTGCAATGCAAGCTCTCTATCGGCTCTGTTCATGACGCTCGTACTCTGGAAAGCTATCCAATGACGCTGATTTCGCTTCTCGTTACACTCATCGTTGTGGGGGTGTTGTTGTGGCTTGTTAACAACTACATTCCGATGGATAGCAAGATCAAGAACATTCTCAACATTGTTGTTGTCATTGCTGTCGTCATCTGGCTGCTCAACCTGCTGGGCCTCACGGATAACCTGCGCGGCATCCGCGTGGGGAGTTAGGCGCTGGCCGGGGTGGGCTTGGTGGCGCACGGGGGTTCCGGTGAGGGGGTTGGCACCCAGGCGTCTGCCGGGATCCAGCAGAATCAGGCCATGGATCTCCATGCTGATCTGAGCCGGCCCGTGGTGCTCGACACCCACGCCCTCCCCTGGATTCACTCGCCGATGCCGGGGGTGGAGCGGCGCCTGCTCGACCGGCAGGGTGAGGAAGTGGCGCGGGCCACCTCCTTGGTGCGTTACGCACCGGGCAGCCACTTTCCCCCCCATCGCCATGGCGGCGGCGAGGAGTTCCTGGTGCTTGATGGCACCTTTTCAGATGAGCTGGGCGATTACGCCGCCGGCAGCTACCTGCGCAATCCGGTGGGCTCCAGCCATGCCCCTTTCAGCGTGGCGGGTTGCACGATCCTGGTGAAGCTGCAGCAGATGCATCCGGCCGATCAGCAGCGCGTCTGCATCGACACCCGCAGCACCTGTTGGCTGCCTGGCCTTGTGGAAGGGCTTGAGGTGCTGCCACTGCATGCGTTCGGCTCCGAACATGTGGCCCTGGTGCGTTGGGCACCCGGCACGGTGTTCCAGCTGCACGGTCATCCCGGTGGGGAGGAGATCTTCGTGCTGGAGGGAGTGTTTCAGGACGAGCACGGCACATACCCGGCCGGTAGCTGGTTGCGCCACCCCCCAGGCAGTGTGCACAGGCCCTGGAGTGAGACCGGCTGCACGATCTGGGTGAAGACCGGCCATCTGCCGGTTACCTGCGGACCGGATGGTGCGCTGAGCTCAGCCCCCACCACACCTGTGGCATGAGCCACAGGTTGGCTGGAGTACACCCGTGACCGTGCCCGCCTAGCGCGCTGTGCCTAGCCTGAGGCAATTCCGCCAGGTGGCCATGGCTGTGGTGAACCGCTGCGCGGTGGGGGTCTACCCCAGTGAGCAATTGCTGGATTGGGCCCGGAGGCTGGAGCTGGAGGTGGATGCGGCAGGAGCCCGGGAGCCCTGCCTGTACCTGATCCCCGATTACGACACACAGGAGGAGGCTGAGGAAATCCTCGCGGAGGTGTACGAGGCGATCTTTGAAGCGGAGCTGGATTACTGGCACCGCGACATCGGGGCCTGGCCAGCTGAGCGCACCTACCCGGTGTTCCGCAAATGGTTTGATGTGCGCTTCTACCCCCTGATCCAGGATCTGGTGGCCGATGAACTCACGGCCACCGAACTGGACGACGAGTTCGTGGGCACCATCACCACAGCATTGGAAGGAATGGCGAAGGCGCCTTGAGGGACTGGGTAAGGGTGTGGCTGCCGAAGGCCTGAGGCGAGCACTTTGCTATGAGCAATACCCTGATGGGAGCACTTTGATGTAAACCATGGGCTGTGGGATGTTTGCCAGGGGATACTTGCTACCGAGAGTGTGCTCTAACTGTCGGTCTGCTGTTGCTTCCAAGGTGTTGCCGACGGTCTGGTGATGGCAACGTGCTGTTGCTGTCTCTCGCTTTACTCGGTCCTCGGCACTGTTGATCATGGGCACTGTTGACCATCATCGGGTGGCTGTCATCGAGTTCGCCTGGATGTCGGGTTCCAGTACGAGACATGCATCCGATTGGTGGTAGAAGCTGCGCAGATCAGCTGGGTTGTTCAGGTGCGGCATCCCTGTGGAATGATCGAACCTGCTCTTCTGCTGCAACCTTCAGTTTCTCTGATCGCGTTGATGATGCGTGATTCTGGTCATCCTGGATGCGCCAGGAAGCCATGGCCATCCGGGCAAAGCCCATGCACCTATCTGTAGAATCGATCCATCGTGAGCTTTTCCCCCCTGCTTGGCGCTGGAGATTCTGTTCATCCTGTTGCTGATCGTGGCCAACGGGATCTTTTCTGGCTCTGAGATCGCGATTGTTTCGGCGCGCAAGGTGCGGCTGCAGCAACTGGCCGATAAGGGGAGCAGGCCGGCGCGTATCGCCCTGCGCCTGGCGGAAACGCCGAACGATTTTCTTTCCACGGTGCAGATCGGCATCACCCTGATCGGCGTGCTCAGTGGTGCTGTGGCTGGCGCCACGGTGGCGCAGAAGCTCAAACCCTTCATTGATCAGCTTCCGGCTCTGCGGCCCTACAGCGAAGGGCTGAGCGTCACGCTGGTGGTGGCTTTGGTCACCTACCTCTCTCTGGTGATCGGCGAGCTGCTGCCCAAGCGCATCGCCCTCACCCATCCGGAGAGGATCGCCTGCACCATCGCGCCGGCCATGCGCACCCTTTCGCGGTTGAGCGCGCCCGCTGTGCATCTGCTTGGTGCCTCCACCGATGGCCTGCTCAAGGCTCTGCATGTGTCCGCCAGCACCGAGCCCGACATCACCGAGGAGGAGATCAAGGCATTGATTCGCCAGGGGGCAGATTCCGGTGTGTTCGAGCCCACCGAGCACGACATGGTGCAGCGGGTGTTGCGGTTGGGTGATCGCACCATCAAGACGATGATGACCCCACGCACTGACATCCAGTGGCTTGATCTGGAAGCAACGGAGGAGGAGATTCTCGCCGACGTACAGGATTCGAACCACTCCCGCTTTCCGGTGGGCCGTGGCAGCCTTGACGACTGCGCCGGCATTGTGCGTGTGCGTAGTTTGCTCAACGCCCAGCTCGGGCGTGAGCCGCTGGATCTCGAGGCCTTGTGCCAGCCACCGCTCTACATCGCCGAATCGAGCCGTGCTCTGAACGTGTTGGAGCAGTTCAAGCGTGCGGGCATCCATATCGCACTGGTTACCGATGAATACGGTGGTGTGGAGGGGCTGGTGACCCTCAACGATCTGATGGAAGGCATCGTGGGCGATCTGCCCGATCTCGACGACAACGAGGATCCTTCCTTTGTGACGCGAGAGGACGGCTCCTGGCTGGTGGACGGCAGCCTGGACATCAACGCGTTTGATGACCGCATCGGCACTGAATTGCTCAGCTCCGATGAGCAGCCCACTTATCACACCCTCGCGGGATTTGTGATTCATGTTCTGGAGAGGATTCCCAGATCCTCGGATCACTTCCTCTGGCAGGGCTACCGCTTTGAAGTGGTCGATATGGACGGCAACCGCGTGGACAAGGTGCTCGTGATGCCACCATTGATTCCCCCTGCCGGCCGTGATCCATCCGGTGATCTTGACGGCTAAGCGTGTGGCCTCTGTCGCGCCTCTAGTGCTGCGGCGTACCATGGGCTGTGTGGTGACGGTTGCTGCTGCGATGGCTGCCATTGGGCTGCCACACTGAGTCAGCGATTGAACTGTTTACGTGGCCTGTGAACGCTGCGGTTGCCGCATGATCACCAAAGCGAACCACGCGAAGAGCTTGTTGATCTGTGCGGATTGTGGTCACCGTGTGGCTCAGCTCCAGCAACGGCAGACGCTGGGCAGTTGGTTAGCCGCCGGTATTTTATTGCTCTTCCTTATGGCGCTGGTGGTGATCACCGCCAGGCTTGAACCCAGCGTCTCCAGCGATCTGGAATTGGAACCTGTCAAGGAGCGCTCAAGGGGAGAGTGATTCAGGCTGTGCCCCCTCGGAACACTCACGCCACTCACTTCGTGACCACTTACTTTGTGACTACTGACGTCATGATCACCTGGAGTTTTTTCGCAGTTGACGGACCAGCATCCACACCACAAAGGTAGCCATCAGCACGAGCAGTAGCTGGACAACGAAGCTGCCCATGGGTGCGATCCATAGCAGGATCTGACGGTAGTTCGCTCCCAGCACCATCCCTGAGCTCACCAGGACCAGGATCCATATCAGGCTGCCGGCACTGGTCCAGAACAGAAACGCACCCTGCGGCATCAGTTCGATGCCGGCCGGTATCGAAACAAACGGGCGGATCCCAGGGATCATCCGCCCCCAGAACACCACAGCTGGCCCATGGATGGAAAACCAGCGCCGGCTGGCGGCCAGATCCGCTGGCCTGAGCCCGAACCAGCGGCCGTGCCGGCCAATCAGATGTTCCAGCCTCTGCTCATTCACAAGGCGGCCGATCCCATACCAGAAGCAGGCCCCGAGCAACGTGCCGATCAAGGCGGCAACCACAACGGGAACGAACTCAAGCTTGCCCTGCTGAATCAAAAACCCGCTGAGTGGCATCACCAGCTCGGAGGGGATGGGCGGGATCACGTTCTCCAGCAGCAAGACAAGGGCGATGAGCACATACCCCTGCAGCGGGTTGGTTTCGGCTGTGTCTGCGATCAGTGCCAGAAAGGATTCGGCCCAGCGGTGCAACCCACTGGCGGCAGGTTGCACCATCCCATCAATCTCAGGCATTGGCATGGGCACGGCGGCGCCAGAGCCGCCACATCTTTTCAATCTCCAGGTAGGAGAAGAAAATCAGGCTGAAGCCAACGCAGATGGCCAGATCCTGCAGGCTGAGCGGTGTGGTTTCGAAGAACTTCGACAAGAACGGCACGTAAAGCAGGGCCATCTGCAGGGCGGTGGTGAGCAGCACCGCCCAGATCAGCCAGGGATTGGAAAAAGGGTTGATCTGCACCAGCGGCAGATCGCTTCGGGCGGCCAGGGCATGGCCCATCTGCGCCAGGCAGAGGGTGGTGAACACCATGGTCTTCCACGGAGCTCCGGAACCTGCGGCGTACACCATCAGCACGATGGTGATTACAGCGAACACGACGCCGATCCGCAGGATGTAGCTGCCGATTCCACGGGCAAAGATGGACTCACCAGGTTCGGCCGGTGGCCGTTGCATCAGCCCTTCCTCGCCGGGCTCCAAAGCCAGTGCCAGGGCAGGAACGCCATCGGTCACCAGGTTCATCCAAAGGATCTGCAGCGGCGAGAGTGGAACGCCCACCATGCCCAGCAGCGGGGCGGAGGCAATCGTGATCAGCTCGCCGACGTTGCTACCGAGGATGTATTTCACGAAGCGGCGGATGTTGGCGTAGACCAACCTTCCCTCTTCCACCGCATTCACGATGGTGGCGAAGTTGTCGTCGAGCAGCACCATGTCGGAGGCTTCCTTGCTCACCTCCGTGCCGGTGATGCCCATCGCCACGCCGATGTGGGCCTGCTTGAGGGCGGGAGCGTCGTTGACGCCATCACCCGTCATGGCCACCACCTGGCCATTGGCCTGCAGTGCCTTCACGATCCTCAGCTTCTGCTCGGGAGGAACACGGGCATAGACACTGCAGCGGCTCACCACCTCCTGGAGCCTGGAATCGTTGCACTGCTCAAGCTCCCGGCCCAGCACCACCTCGGCGTTCGCATCCACGAGGCCGATGCCTTGACCGATCGCCCGGGCGGTAAGCGGGTGGTCTCCCGTGATCATCACCGGCCGGATGCCGGCTTCCCGGCAGCGGGCCACCGCCTCGGCCACTTCCGGGCGGGCTGGATCGAGCTGGGCCATCAACCCCAGCAACACTTGGTGATCCAGCGACTGCTCCGGGCTGGTGTGATGGGGAGCGCAGGCGAAGGCCAGCACCCGCAGGCCTGAAGCCGCCAGATCACGCGCCTGATCCACCCACCACTGCCGCTGCGGGTCGCTCAGCACTGAGACCCCATCCCCACCGATCCAGCGGTCGCAGGAGCCAAGAATCACTTCCGGCGCCCCTTTGGTGATCAACAACGTGCCGGATCCCTTGCCAACGTCTCCCAGGGGCTGTTGCAGGGTGCCTGTGGCGTCGTCCACCCACACGGCCATCAGCTGGCGTTCCGAACTGAAGGGAATCTCCGCTTTGCGTTTGTACTGGCTCCGCAGCGCAAAGCCATCGAGGCTGGCTTTGCCGGCCGCGACCACCAAGGCTCCTTCGGTGGGATCGCCCAGCACATCCCAGCCGCCGTCTTCCTCTTTCTTGAGTTCGGCGTCGCTGCAGAGAACGCCGGCCGCCAGGAGCAGATCCCGGGCTCCGTCGGTGATACCTGGCAGAGCCCCCGCAGGTGGCGCGAGCTCGGACACCGTGAAGGAGCCGTGGGGCTCATAGCCCCTGCCGCTGACCGCAATCGACTGACTGCCGCAGCGCAGCTCCTCCACCACCTGGCGGTTCAAGGTGAGGGTGCCGGTCTTGTCGGTGCAGATCACCGTGACCGATCCCAGCGCTTCCACGGCAGGCAAGCGGCGGATGAGGGCGGCCCTCTGCACCATGCGCTGGGTGCCGATGGCCAGGGTGACCGTGATCACGGCGGGCAGCCCTTCCGGCACGATCGCCACGGCCATGCTCAGCGCCACCTCCAGCAGCCCCAGCAGCGGCTGCCCCAGCAACCAGCCACCCAGCACCACCACCGCCACCAGCGCCAGCGCCGACCCGACCAGCACATTGGCCAGGCCATCGAGCCGTTCCTGCAGCGGGGTGGTTTCGCCCCCGGCGGAGTTGATCAATTCAGCGATCTGGCCCAGCTCCGTGCCCATGCCGGTGGCAGTGACCACAGCCGTGCCCCGACCCCGCACCACCTCCGTGCCCTGGAACAGGCAGTTCTGCCGTTCCAACACCGGCGTGGCGGCCTCCATCACCAGATCCGCTTTTTTGAACACCGCTTCGGCCTCACCGGTGAGGGCCGCCTCGCGCAGGCCCAGCTCGGCCACCTCCACCAGGCGGGCATCGGCAGGCACGCGGTCGCCCGCTTCCAGGCGGATCAGGTCGCCAGGCACCAGTTGCTCACTTGGGAGCCGTTCCCAATGGCCATCGCGGCGCACCGTGACCAACGGCTGGGCCATCTCGCGCAGCGCCAGCAGCGCCGTCTGGGCGCGGCTTTCTTGTAGGTACCCGAGCAGGGCGTTCAGCCCCACGATCAGCACAATGGCAATCGCGTCCTTCGGAAAGCGCTGGGCCGAGAACGCAATGGCGGCCGACACCGCGGCAACCGCCAGCAGCATGATCAACATCACGTTGCTGAGCTGATCCCAGAGAATGCGCAGGTTGCTGCGGCCTGGTGCCAACTCCAGCTTGTTCGCCCCCAACCTGGCCAGCCGCTCGGCGGTCTGGGCGGTACTCAGACCCTCAGCCCTGGCCTCCAGCTGCTGGAGACAGTCCTCCACGGTGAGGCTGTGCCACGCAGGTGAATTAGTGCGGCTCAAGGGATTTATGAAGGGATCAGCCGAAGACACTAAACGCCTTTCTGCCCGTTTTGCCGATGCCAACCTTGCTCACAACCCTGCTGGTGCTGCTCACGGGCGTGCTGATGGCGCGCGTGTCAGCGGGCCGGCTGGTGGCGTGGGCTGTGCCCGCCATCGTGCTGGAGCTGGCGGTTGGCTTTCTCCTCGGCAACACGGTGTTGCCGTTCGAGGCCATCAGGCCGCTCAGCGGGATCACCGAACTGGGGGTGTTGACCCTCTTCTTTCAGGTGGGGCTGGAGGTGCGCGGCGATGTGCTGTCCTCTCGGCGCAACGCCGTGCTGCGCACGGTGGCACTCAGCTTTCTGGCTCCCCTGCTGGCCTATCTGCCCCTGAGCCAGGCTTTCGGGCTGGCCAGAAGCGAGACCATGCTTTGCCTGGCGGTGCTCAGTGCCACGGGAACAGGGGTGACCCTGCGGGTGCTGGCCCTCGGCAAGGGACTTCAGACCCCCTCGGGCCGCCTGTTGGTGGGGGTGTCGGTGCTCGACGATCTGCCGGCCATCGCCCTGCTGTCGGTGGCGATGGCCAGCGCAGGCGTGCCGATGGGGGGGGCGGGGCTGGCGGGCCTGGGCCCGGTGCTTGGTCTGGTTGCCGCCGCCGTCAGCTATCTGGCGGTGGGCGTGTGGGCCCGTCGCCGCCCCGAACGGCCCACCACACCGCTCTCGATCCTGCTGGTCTTGATCGGTTTCTCGTGGTTGGGAGAGGTCAGTGGGCTCACCTCCTTGTTGGGGGCCCTTTGGGGCGGACTGCTGCTGGCCCGCCTCAGCCCACCGGAAGCGGAGATGAACCGCACCCTGGCGGTGCTCTCGGATGTTTTCCTGCCGCTCTATTTCATCAGTGTGGGAATGAGGATCCCGGCCGCCACCTTGCTGGATCCCCAGGCCTGGAGCCTGGCTGCCGCCCTGGTGGTGATGGCGGTGCTCACCAAACTGCTCTGCGGTCTCGGTGTCACTGCGGCTGACCGCGCCGCCGGGGTGGACCGCTGGCTGGTGGTGTTCGGGTTGATCCCGAGAGGGCTGCCCGGGCTGGTGTTCGCCACCACGGCGCTCAGCGCCGGGGTGATCAACGCCTCTCAGTTTTCTGCCCTGGTGATCATGGTGACGCTCACCACGGTGCTGGGCCTGCTGCTGCTGGAGCGCCGCCTGGCTTTCGTGCGCAAGGCGGCTGAGAATCCTTCGTGAGGGGTGATTCCCTCGGTGGTGATCGCTCCAGTACGTTGATCGTCGCTTGAATCCCCCTGAGCCGGTGATGCTGCATTCGGTTCATCGGCTATGGGGACGCCTGCTGGCCTGGCGGCACCGTCTCACGGTGCCACAGTTCACGGTGGTGACCGGCGGCTTGGTGATTGCGTTGGGCACACTGCTGCTGGCCTCGCCGCTCTGCTCCAGCGACGACGTGGGCCTTTGGCAGGCGCTGTTCACCGTGACCTCGGCGATCACGGTGACGGGACTGTCGATCATCGATGTGGGCAAGGATCTCACCCTCTTCGGCCAGATGACCCTGGCAGGGCTGATCATCACCGGCGGGCTTGGCCTGATGGCGATCACCACCTTCCTGCAAGGGTTTGTGCAGGGCCGCTCCGGTCTGCGCCATCGCCTCGACAAGGGACGCATGCTGGATGAATTCGGGGTGGGCGGCATCGGCCCCACCTTTCACCGGATCCTGATCACAGCCGGCTGTGTGATGGCAGTGGGAACGCTGATTCTGTTCTTCTTTGGCTTCACCGACATCACCAACCTTGGCGAACGCTTCTGGGCCTCAATGTTTCACTGCATCAGTGCCTACAACAACGCAGGTTTTGGGATGTGGGCCGACAACCTGGTGGGCTACAAGGGGAATCCGGTGGTCAACGGTGTGATTGGCAGCCTGATCGTCGTCGGCGGTATCGGTTGGCGGGTCACCAATGATCTGTGGGAGAACCGCTCCCGCCTCAGGCGCATCCGCCATCTCTCCCTCCATACCCGGCTGGTGCTGCGCAGCACCCTGCTGCTGATCGCCATCGGGGCACTGGGCCTGCTGTTCACCGAACAGTTTGCTCCTGATGGTGTGGTGATGACCCTCGGCCTGTGGGAGAAGCTTCAGGTCACCATTTTTCAATCGATCACCACACGCACCGCAGGCTTCAACACCGTGCCGCTGTCGATGGAAACACTTTCGGATGCAGGCTTGCTGCTGATGATCGTGTTGATGTTCATCGGCGCCAGCCCAGGAGGCACGGGTGGGGGGATCAAAACCACCACCTTCGTTCTGCTCATGGGCACCACCCGTTCGATGCTTGAGGGCCGCAAGGATGTGGTCATTGGGCGGCATGAGATCCCCGCGTCGATTGTGTTCAAATGCGTTGGCGTCGCACTGGCTTCCGGCCTGTTCGTGATCCTGATGACCCTGCTGCTCGGGCTCGGGCCAACAACGGCTGGAGAACCAACAGCTCAGTCTTTCAATTTCCTTGAAAAGCTGTTCACCTGCATGTCAGCCTTTTGCACCGTTGGACTGGATGTCGGTGTTACTGCCAATCTCAATCGTTGGGGCCAGTTGGTGCTGATGGTGGGCATGTTTGTGGGTCGATTGGGGATCATGCTGCTGCTTCAGTCCCTCTATGGCAGCAGGCCTCCTTCCCGGGTGGGCTACCCCCAGCAGGAGGTCTTCATTTGACGTTGGAAGCTGTTCCACTCCACTTCGAGCCGCGGTGCCTGACCGCGCTGCTGATGCTGTTGCTGCTGCCAGCGGCATGGCTGGGTGAGCAGCTGGATCCCAACGAGGGACGGCCATGACCGACACCCCCTCCGTGCCATTGCCCATTGGCTTCCGGGATGTGGATGCCACTGCACCGGAGGCGTGCGTCCGCTGCCTCGATTGCCTGCACCAGTTGCCGGCCGGCCGCGCCTACAAGGCCCGCGCCCTCGCCGCGCTGCAGCTCGTGCCCGGATGCGCCGCGCTCGATGTGGCCTGCGGCCTCGGCGACGATGTGGTCCAGATGGTGGCTGCCGGTGCGCGTGCCGTTGGCGCCGACTGCAGCCGCACGCTGCTGGCTGCCGCCCAGACGCGCCACAGCGCCACAACGGCCAGCTTCCAGCTGGCGGATGCCAAGGCCCTGCCATTTGTCTCCGGCAGCTTTGATGCGGTGCGCATCGACCGGGCACTGCAACACATCGCGCAGCCGGAACTGGTGGTGAAGGAGATGGCCCGCGTCACCCGCCGGGGCGGGGTGGTGCTGTGCGCTGAACCCGATTGGGGCACGTTCCTGCTGGGTGGTCCCCACAGCGGGGTGAGTGAGCGCATCCAGCACGACTGGATCCGTTCGTTCCAGAACCCCTGGATCGGCCGCTCCCTGCCCGAGCTGCTGAGCGCTGCCGGTGTTGGCGAGCTGCAACGCGAGGAGATCTGGCTGCCCACCCACGGATTCGCGGAATCGGATCTGCTCTTCGGCATTGAGGACAATGCCCGCAAGCTCGCCGCTGAGCGACCTGAGGCGCTGGACTGGCTTGAGCACTACCGCGACGGCGAGGCCTACGCGGGCGTGCTGATGCTGATCAGCTGGGGGCGGAAGCTGTAAGCGGCTGGCGTCAGTCGTCCGCCGTCGAGGTGGGCGCCGGCACAAACACGTCGAGCACGGCGGGGCACAGCTCAAACACGGCAGGGGTTTTGGTGGTGACCTCTCCGTCGGTGTTGACGCGCTTCCGCAATCGCGTGTGCACCTCGAAGGTTCTGCCCTGCCAGCGGTGGATGCCGAAACGGGAGTTGCCACGTCCAGACTTCAACGCCGGCAGCACGAAGAAGAGTTGCCACCAGTGGGGGATTTCCAGGCTGTAGAGATCCAGGCGCTGGTCGTCGATGGCGGCATCCTGCACCACGGTGAGCCCACCGCCGTAGAACACACCGTTGCCCACGGCGATCTGCAGGGTACGCCGATGGAGGATCTGCTCCCCATCGATATGGATCTCGGCATCGAAACGTCGCAGCGTCAGCAATGCCTTCGCCGCCGCGATCGCATAGGCAAGGGTTCCCCAGCGCTTCTTGAGGTCTTTGGAGAGCGCATCTGTGATCTTGATGCTCAACCCGCAACTGGCCACGTTGAAGAAATACTTGCCATTCACCCGGCCAAGGTCGATGGTCTGGCGATGTCCGTTGGCCACCACGCTGCAGGCCTCGGCCAGCGTCAGAGGCAGATTCAGGGTGCGGGCCAGGTCGTTGGCCGTGCCCAGGGGCAGGAGGCCCAGGGGAAGGTTTGTTTCCAGCAGCGCATCGATCGCCAGGTTCAAGGTGCCGTCGCCACCGCCGATCACCACAGCAGACACCTCGTCCTGGTGCCAACGAATGCAGTGCGAAAAATCTTCTGACCGCATCACCTGACCGATGATGTATCTCACGCCCAGAGAGTTGAAGGCCGCCACCACCTCACCAAACCGTTCAAGCCCCTGCTTGGAGTGAAGATTGATCAACAGGAGGATGGGTTTTCCCGATCTGTCTGCCATGGCGTTGCGCATGGATCAAGTCGCTGATCGACTGTAGGGGTGGCTGAGGAATTGTGTGCCGCCCGGCCAAAAAGAACACGACCAGGTTGTATTGAGCAAGTGAGTACTCAGCCAAGACGTGCAACAGCGAGCAACGCAACGACTGAGAATGCCTCACCTGCTGAGTCATCACCTGCTGCGTCATCACTCGCTGAGCCATCACCGGCTTGAGACATCAGACATTCAGTGACATCCAACCCAGCCCGCCCCTATCAAGCCCCAATGTCACAGCTTCCAGACCATCCTCTCAACGATTGCTAGGTAGGCCTTGTCTTCGGTTTGCTTTTGCCTGCCTTCGTTCACACCTTTCGCCTGTGAGCACTAGGGATCACCATGGCCAGCGCCCCTCCAGGATCTGCGCCCGATGCGCCATGCACCGAGCCCTGCTTCCGCCTGCACCTGATCTTGCCGTCAGATGCCGTCAACATGCCGTCAGGGACAATGCTGGCAGGTTGGCTTGGGCCCCATGTCGCGCGAACAGCTCAAGGCCTTTCTCCTCCGCATGCAGAACGACGCGGCGTTGAAGCAGCAGGTGCTGGCGGCTTCCACAGCCGACGACGTGGCTCAGATCGCCATCAAGCTGGGTTTTGAGTTCTCAGGGGACGAACTGCTGCGGGCGTCCGGCCAGAAATTCGACAAGGTGACGGTACGCAAGAACGACGTGCCTGGCGAATACAGCTGAGAGCACACCACGGCCCAGCACAGCAAGGCCCAGCACTGTGAGCCCCTGCATCCAACGTCATCCCTTCCTTCTGAGCCTTCACAGTGCTGTGAAGGTGAGCGGTTCGTAGCGGGCCAGGCTCAGCCGCCAAAGTCCTTCGCCCCGTTGGCGCAGTTGATCGAGCAGCACTGCGGTGTCGCCATCGCGGATCCAGCGGGCCTTGAGCGCTGGCAGCTGCTCCTGCATCACTGGCAGAGGGAGCTGCAGCAGCAGCAGGCTGGCGTCGCCGCCGCAACGGCTCATCGGCTGTGCGTCGCTGCGCTGCCATAGGCGGACCAGCAGCTCCAGGGCCAGGGTCTTGCCCGGCTCGCCCGGGCCTGAGCCTGGGGCGATCGCCTCCTTCTGTGAGAGGCCATTGAGCGGCATGGCCCGCTGACCTCCCTGCTCGAGCAGGGCCAGACAGATCAGATAGGGCGCATCAGCCACGGCAGCATCCACAGACTCCGGGTCCAGCTTGAGCGGTCGCGGTGGGGCCCATGGGGCGAAGGGCGCGCCAGGCTGGAGCGGACTGTTTCGAGCGCCATGGTCGCTGCCCTGCTGATCCTGCTGGTGATGGTGGCGGTGGGGGTGCTGCTCAACCCCGGACGGGACCAGTTCGCCTGGTTCATCCGCCTGCGCCGTCCCACCTGGCTCACCTTTGAGCGCCTGATTCCGGCGATCTGGGTGGCGATCTACGCCTGCTTCTATGCCTCGGCGCTGCTGGCCTGGAACGCCAGCTTGAGCTGGGGGCTGATGGCGGGCTACTTCGGGCTTCTGGTCTTGGTTCAGAGCTACACCTGGCTGATCTGCCGCACGCGCCGCCTCGCCAACGGCACCGCTGTGGGATTCGCCGGCTGGGTGTGGGGTCTGGCGCTCACCGTGGTGGTGTTGCAGATGTCAGGGCTGGCGGCCCTGCTGCTGGTGCCGTATCTGCTCTGGAGCCCGGTGGGCACCTTCGTGACCTGGCAGATGCAGCAGCTCAACAACGGACGCCCCCAACGCTTTGAGTGACCCCACCCAGCCCACGTCCTGCTGAAGCCCTGAGGTCAAGGATTCGGTTGACCTCCCAGCCGACGGAAACGGTGGGCCGCCCATGCTCCTTCACAATCTGTTACAGTCAATGAAACATTCCGCAACACCCCATGGCTGAATCCTCCCGCTTCGGTTTTGTCGCCTTCGCCGAAACCTGGAATGGCCGCCTGGCCATGCTCGGCTTCGTGATCGGGCTCGGCACCGAGCTGCTCACCGGTCAGGGCATCCTTTCCCAGCTCGGCCTCTCCTGATCGTCATGGACACCGATTACACCGCTTCGATCGCCGCTGTCTTCGCCCTCGTGGTGGTGCTCACCGGCATGGTGACCTTCATGCTCACCCGCCCCAGCGACCTCGCCTCGAAAAGCCAATGACCGCCAGCCTCGCTCTCGTTCTGTTTGGCACCTGGTTGGTGGGCGCCCTGCTCCAGCCCGCTCCGGCTTCCGACTGACGGCCGCTTTCAGGCTGACGCTCTCTTCCTCGCCAGACCTGCAGCACCCAGGCTGGCGTTTCTCTTTCTCCCGCTCACCCGATCCCCCGCCCCTCCAGCCATGACCAACACCCCCATCAACGCCCGTTACGCCCCCGAGCGCGATGAGCAGCAGCTGCACATGGAGCAGCTCCAGCGCGCCGAGCGTTTCAATGGCCGCGCCGCCATGCTCGGCATCGTGATCGGCATCCTCACCGAGGCCCTCACCGGCGCCGGTATCGCTCACCAGATCGGCCTCGGTCCGCTCGTCGACGGTTACGTCGCCTGCCGCACCCAGTTCCTGCCGTTCTGCTTCTGAGCCCGGAGGCCAGCTCGTGCTCAGGCCTGGGCAGGCTTTCCTACTGGTGAAGTGTCCTTTGCCTGGCACAGTGGAACGTCGGTGACAAGGGCCATGGCGTTCAGCGCGAAAACGGAATACGGCCTGATCGCCCTGATCGATCTGGCCGATGCCCATGGCACCGGTGAACTGCGGCAGACTGGTGACATCTGTCGCCGGCATGGCATTCCGGTGCGCTATCTCGAGCAGATGCTTACGGCCCTGCGCAAGGATGGGTTTATCACCAGCATCCGCGGACCGCGCGGTGGTTTCCAGCTGGCCCGGCCGCCTGGTGATATCACCATTGCGGCGGTGGAGATCTGCCTGGAAGGTGAATCCAGCAATGAGCGCCAGGGCGCCCGCGACGACCCGGAATTTCAGGTGCTCAAGGCATTGGATCAGAAGCTGGATGAGGCGCGCGCATCGTTGCTCTCCAGCACCACCCTGGCCGATCTGCTGGTGGAGCGAAACAAACGGCTCCAGCCCCAGCCGATGTTTTTCATCTGAGTGCTCGCTGCTGACTTGTGGGCTTCTATCAGCAGCCTGAGCTGTGGGAATAGTGGTGAATCCTGAGCGCCTGGCTCACACCTGAAGGCTCTGCAATTCCTTCCTGCAGGGCTGCAGGCGGCGCCGGATTTCCCCGTCGATCAGCAGCATCGATTCCCCGCGCGCGAAGGGCTGCCACTGCTCATCGGTGGTGAGCGGCTCGGTGCTGAGGATCGTCACCACGTCGTTGGCAGTGGTGACGGAGGAAAAATCCACCTGCAGGGGCATATCGGCCAGGGTGGCCCTGCCAAACGGCGCCCGGCGGGTGAGCCAGTGCAGCCGGGTGGTGGCGCTGGCGAACAGCCAGCGGCCATTGCTGATCAGCACATTGAAGGTGCCCCTCTGCGCCAGCACGGCGGCGCAGTGGTGCAACAACTCGAAGAGGGCGTCGGGATTCTCCGGGTCGGGCTGGGCTGCATCGAGCTGCTCCAGGATCCAGCAGAAGGCTGCTTCGCTGTCGGTGCTGCCGCAGGGGCGGTGCTGATCTCCCAGCGGAATCTCCCCCTGCAGATCCCCGTTGTGTGCGAACACCCAGCGCTGGCCCTGCCAGGAACGGGAGAAGGGATGGCAGTTGTCGAGGGCCACCACACCGCGGGTGGCCTTGCGGATGTGGGCGATGCTTACCAGTGCCTTGGGGGAGCGCTCCGCCAGCTGATCCGCCAGGGCGGAGAAGGCGGCGGGGGCGTCCTCCCGCAGCACGGTGAGGCCATGGCCATCGGGGGTGAAGCTGGCCAGCCCCCAGCCGTCGGCGTGCTCGCCAGTGGCGCCCCCGCGGCGGCTCAGCCCCCGGAAGGAGAAGCCCATGTCGGTGGGGGTATTGGCGTTCAGGGCCAGCAGCTCACACATGGTCGGCTCAGCGGGTGTTGGCGAATAGACGGTCCCAGAGCCCGCCGTCGCCGAAGAACTCCTTGTTCACCTTGGGCCAGCCGCCGAAGTCGGCCACCGTGAAGAAGGTCTTCACTGGGGCAAAGCGACCCTTCACGCGCGCCCAGACCGTGGGGTTGGTGGGGCGGAATCCCTCCTCGGCAAAGACGGCCTGGGCCTCTTCGCTGAACAGATAGGCGGCCAGGGCCTCGGCGGCCTTGCGCGTGCCCTTGCGCTCCACCACCTTGTCGACCACGGCCACAGGACCTTCGATGCGGATGTTGAGCTCCGGCACCACGAAGGGATCCTTGAGCACACCACTGCGGGTGGCCAGGATCGCTTCGTTTTCGTAATTCAACAGCACATCACCCTGGTCGCGCTTGAGGAACACATCGGAGGCTTCGCGCGCATCCTTGGGCAGGTTATCGACGTTCTTGTAGACGCTGGAGACAAACTTCTCGGCCTGTTGCTGGCTGCCTCCGGTCTGGGTGACCGAGCCCCATAGGCCCAGGAAGTTCCAGCGGGCTCCCCCGGAGGTTTTCGGGTTGGCTGTCACCACCGTGAGGCCGGGCTTGTTCAGATCAGCCCAGCTGGCGATGCGCTTGGGGTTGCCGGGCCGCACCAGGAAGGCCACGGCGGAGTTGGTGATGATGCTCGCGTTGGGGAACTCCTTCTCCCAGCCGGGATCCACAAATCCTGATGCCTCGAGTTTGTGCACGTCCGCGGCCAGGGCCAGGGTCACCACATCGGCATCGAGGCCATCGATCACTGCCCGGGTCTGGGTGCCGGAGCCGCCGTAGCTGGTTTTGATCGCGAGCTCCTGGCCGGTTTTCTCCTTCCAGGACGCGATGAACTTCGGCAGCAGGCGGTCGTAGGCGCCTTTGGTGACGGCGTAGCTGACCAGCAACAGCTCCTGCCGTTCGCCGCCGCTGCCGGCCGCGTCGCCAGCGGCGTCCGGGGCTGGCGTCGAGCCGGCGCAGCTGGTCAGCAGCAGCAGGGAACCTGCTGCGGAAAGGGCGAGCAGGCGCAGGGAAGACTTAACCACGTATTCCGGTCGGAAACTCGCCGTGAAGATACCACGGCAATCCGATCGGAAACTGTGCTCAAGCCATGGGCCCCAGACCGCGTGGGCTGGGGCTGGAGTTGAAACTGGGACTGGCGCCGCTGCTCAGCGGGTGGCGCGGAAGATCTGATCCCAGATGGCGCCATTGGCAAAGAACTTGCTGGTCACCGCAGGCCAGCCGCCGAAGGTGTCGATCGTGAAGGCCTTGAAGGCTGGGAATTTTCCCCGGGCCAGGGCCTTGCCGGCTGCGGTGGCGGGCCGAAAGCCATTGTCCACGAACACTCTCTGAGCTGGGGCGGTATACAGAAACCGGGTGAAGGCTTCCGCCACCCTGCGGCTGCCGCGCCGGTCCACCACCATGTCCACCACGGCCACAGGTTGGGCCGTCAGCACATTGGGAGAGAAGGTTTTCCAGGGTTCCTTCCACTCCCCTTTGCGCCTGGCCAGGATCGCTTCGGTTTCCCAGTTGAGCAGCACATCTCCCTGGTTGCGCTTGAGGAAGAAGTCGGTGGCTTCGCGGGCATCTTTTGGCAGAACTTCGGCGTTCTTATAGACATCCCGGATGAAGCTTCTGGCCTTGGCCTCGCTGCCGCCCGGCGACTGGGTGACGGCTCCCCAGAGGGCCACGAAGTTCCAGCGGGCGCCCCCTGATGTTTTGGGATTGGCAGCCACCAGATTCACATCAGGGCGTGCGAGATCAGCCCAGCTGTTGATCCGTTTGGGGTTTCCCTTGCGCACGAAGGCCACCACGGTGGAGTGGATCGGTGCCGCATTGTTGGGCAGTCGGTTCTGCCAGCCCGGCCTGATCAGGCCGGCCCGTTCGATCGCCAGCGTGTCGGCGGCCAGGGCCAGGCTCACCACATCGGCCTCCAGCCCATCGATCACGGCACGGGCCTGGCTGCCGGAGCCGCCATAGCTGCCGCGGAAGGTCACGATCTGACCGGTCTTCTGTTTCCAGTCGGCGGCGAACAGCCGGAAGATCTGGTCATAGGCGTTCTTGGTCACCGCATACGACACCACCGTGAGCGTGATCGGCTTGGGCGGTTGCTGGGCCTGGGCGATGGAGCCCTGCAGGTGGACGGCGGCACCGGCCGTCAGGGGCAGGAGGGCCAGTCCGGTGAGCAGCAACTGGCGGCGCCGCAAGGGGGTCGGCGTCGAAGAATCAACCACGGTTCGTCGATCGGGAACTTGCACAAGTTATGGCGACTACGCCTGAGGTGGTGTGCCTCAAAATACCGGTACCTCGATCGGGAATAAGTCATAGTCTCCGGCAGTTGCTTGCCCCCCATGGCCTGTTCGTCGCGAATGCCCCTGTTGCTCGCTTTCGCCGTGCCCGAACCGCCACCCCATCGCCCGCCGACACCGTGACACCTTCCCTGCACCACAGCCCCTTGCAGCTGACGCTCCACCCTCAGGACGTGCTCCCCGAAGCGATGAGCTGGCGCCTGCATGAGGGCTACGTGCGTTCTGTGGCCTGGGATCTCGAAGGCGAATGCCTCGCCCTCGGCCTCTGGGGGCCTGGCGAGGTGATCACCTCTGAGGATCCCGCGATCCAGCCCCTCGAACTGCAGTGCCTCACCACCGTGGTGGTGGAGCACATCACCTTTGAGCCCGGGCTTCAGCAGCAGCACCTGCGCAGAGAACGCCAGATGCTGGCCGAACTGCTCACCATCCAGCGCATCCGCGCCGGCGATCGCCGCCTGCTGACGCTGCTCACCTGGATTGCCCGGTCCCATGGGCAGATCAACCGCCATGGCTGCCGCCTGTCGTTGAGTGAGCTCAACCTCACCCACCGCGGTCTGGCCGAACTCTGCGGCCTCACGCGCGTCACCGTGACCAAACTGCTCAGCCGCTTTCGCGCCGAAGGCCGCCTCGTCGCCGTGGGTGACAACGATCTGCTGATCCCCCGCCAGCCATGAGCGCCGTCACCCCACCCTGGTGCCTCCATTGGGGCCGCGACGGCGAGCTCGACAGCCGCGATCGCCAGGACGTGCTGGACGCACTGCTGGTTCAGGAGCAGGGCCTGGCCCGCCTGCTGCTCCATCAGGCCCGGCCAGGTGCGCTGCCACCGCGCCCGCCCGAGTGTCAGCAACGGCAGTTATGGCGCCACTGGCTGGCCCCGTGAGTCCACGCCCGCCCGGAGCTGAGGCTCAGATCACGAAGTCGGACACGAAGGTGCGCGCTTCCCGGCTGGTGATGTGCAGGGCATCGCCGGCCTTGAGGTCGTGGTAGTCGATGCGTTCGCGCGGCAGCTGGGCCATCACCACCTCGCCACTGCCGAGCACCAGTTCGGCCTGGATGTCACGGCCCATGTGAGTGAGCCGGCGCAGCACCGCCGGCACGCTGCCGCTCTGGGCGGTGCGGTGCAGCTCCAGATCATGGGGGCGGATGAACAGATCGCCTTTCTGCTGCTGCTCGCCTGCAACGGCAGCAGCGGCCGCCTCGGCGGCACCGCCTGCAACAGCGGCACCACTGGGGGCCAGCGGAACATGGGCCGGCAGCACGTTCACCGCTCCCACGAAACTCATCACGAAGGGGCTGGCCGGCTGGTCGTAGATCTCCGCGGGGGAGCCGATCTGCTCGACCCTGCCGTTGTTCATCACCACGATCCGATCCGCTACCTCCATGGCTTCTTCCTGGTCGTGAGTCACGATCACCGTGGTCACGTGCATCTCGTCGTGCAGGTTGCGCAGCCAGGCGCGCAGTTCCTTGCGCACCTTGGCGTCGAGAGCGCTGAACGGTTCATCCAGAAGCAACACACGGGGTTGTACGGCCAGCGCCCGGGCCAGTGCCACCCGCTGACGCTGGCCGCCGGAGAGCTGGGAGGGGTAGCGGTTGCCGAAGCCCTGCAGTTGCACCAGCTCCAGCAGTTCATCGACGCGGCGTCGAATCGTGGCAGGGCTCCAGCCACGCAGCTCAAGCCCGAAGCCCACGTTCTGACGCACGCTGCGGTGCTTGAACAGGGCGAAGTGCTGGAACACGAAGCCCACCTGCCGATCCTGCACCGAGCGGCTGGTGGCTTCTTCGCCGGTGATCCAGATGCGGCCGTCGTCAGCCTCCTCAAGGCCGGCGATCAGTCGCAGCAGGGTGCTTTTGCCTGAGCCGGACGGCCCCAGCAGAGCCACCAGCGAACCCGTTTCCACGTCGAGGCTGACGTCGTCGACGGCGCGGAAGGAACCGAACTGCTTGCTCACACCGGCAACGCGGATGCCCATGACAGAGGGAGGCGGTGAACGACCGCCGCACGCTACAGCAATAGCCCTATTTCCCACCGGCGTACCGTTGAACTAATCGGCAAACGGTGATACGGTCCCGCCAACCGCTGCCGTCTTCCGCCATGACTCCTGTCCTGCTGGCCCGAGCCCGACGACTGGAGCTGCCCAGCTGGCTGCAGTTGAGCTGGTCGTGGCGGATCACCTGGCTCTACATGGCCTTTGTGCTGTTCCTGCCACTCGGAGCCCTGGCCCTCAAGGCCGCCTCCGTGAGCCCGGATCAGTTCTGGCGGCTTGCCACGACCCCCGAAGCACTGGCCACCTACCGGGTCAGCTTCGGCCTGTCGCTGCTGGCCGCCCTGCTCAACGGGGTGTTCGGGCTGGTGATCGCCTGGGCCCTGGTGCGCTGCAGCTTCCCCGGCCGGCGGCTGCTCGATGCCCTGATCGACCTGCCCTTCGCCCTGCCCACCGCCGTGGCGGGCCTGGCCCTGGCGGCGATCTACAGCACCAACGGCTGGATCGGCGGCCCGCTGTTCGCCCTGTTCGGCCTGAAGGTGTCGTTCACCTGGCTGGGGGTGGCGATCGCGATGGTGTTCATCTCCCTGCCCTTCGTGGTGCGCAGCGTGGAGCCGGTGCTCGAGGCCCTGGAACGCGACCAGGAGGAAGCCGCCTGGTGCCTGGGGGCCAGCCCCAGACAGACCCTGATCAAGGTGGTGCTGCCGCAGCTGATGCCCGCGATCCTGGCCGGTGTGGCCCAGGGCTACAGCCGCGCCGTGGGGGAATACGGCTCGGTGGTGATGATCTCCTCCAATGTGCCATTCAAGGATCTGATCACCCCCACGTTGATCATCCAGAAGTTGGAGGAATACGACTTCGAAGCCGCCACCGTGATCGGCATGGTGATGCTCGGCTTCTCGCTGGTGAGCCTGCTGATGATCAATGGCCTGCAGGTGTGGGGACGCCACTGGGAAGCCAACCCAGCCACCGGCGCCTGAACGGCCCATTGACTGCGATCAGTTCCTTGTCTCTGATTCGCCCCCTGGCTGCGTTCAGCCCATTCAATCCAGTCAGCAATTGATCTTTTCCCCTGAGATTCCGATGCCTTCACCGTTACGTGGTTTGCGCCTGCCTTTGCCCAAGTTTCAGGCTGCCAGCCTGATTCCCGTGATCGCCATGCTGTATGTGGGGGTGATCATCCTGCTGCCAGCTCTGGAGGTGGTGGCCGGCGCCTTCGCCAAGGGGCTGGCACCCTTCATCGAGAACTTTCAATCCGAGGAACTGCGCTCGGCGGTGATGCTGACACTGCGCTGCACCGCCATCGCCGTGCCGGCCAACACCATCTTCGGACTGGCAGCGGCCACGGCCATCGCTCGGCGTCAGTTCCGCGGCAAAGCCCTGTTGCTCAGTGTGATCGACCTTCCCTTCTCGATCTCACCGGTGGTGGTGGGCCTGATGCTGGTGTTGCTCTACAGCCCCACCAAAGGACTGCTCGGTGGTGTGGTCAGCAGCCTGGGCTGGAAGATCATCTTTTCCTGGCCCGGCATGGCCCTGGCCACGATCATCGTCACCTTTCCGTTCATGGCCAGGGAGGTGATTCCACTGCTGGAGGAGGAAGGCTGGGACCAGGAAGAGGCGGCGCGCACCCTCGGCGCCTCCAACTGGCAGGTGTTCTGGAAGGTGACGTTGCCTTCGGTGCGCTGGGCGGTGGTGTATGGCCTGATCCTCACCACAGCGCGCGCTCTGGGCGAGTTCGGTGCAGTGGCCGTGGTGAGCGGCAATATCGCCGGCCAGACCCAGACGCTGCCGCTGTTCGTCGAAGATGCCTACAAGCAGTACAACACCGAACTGGCCTATGGCGCGGCCCTGGTGCTGGCCGGCGCCGGCCTGGTATCACTGCTGCTGAAGCTGTTCGTGGAGCAGCTGATCGGTGGCGCCCGCAAGGAGAGCGTTCCCGAGCCGGAGTCGATCAGCTGACAGGTGCCACCAGGCGCTCAAGGATTCAGCCCGGCATTCAAGAATTCCGCGGGTCGCCATCGTTGTCCTCAACCATCCTTCAGCCAAGAAAAAGCCCAGCGGTTTTGGCGCTGGGCAAGCAGAACACGTGAGCCCGGAAGCTCAGCTGAGGCGATCAGCCCACGAAGGCACGCACCGGTGCCGACACGCCGGGCGACTGGGTGCCCTTCAGGTAGGCGAGCATGGTGTCGGCATCCGACACTTCAAAGGGGTCGCTGGCGCAGTTGTCTTCGTAGCCGGGCTCCACGAACAGCTTTTCGATCGTGCCGTCATTGACGAGCATCGAATAGCGCCAGGAGCGCAGACCGAAGCCCAGATTGCTCTTCTCCACCAGCATCCCCATCTTGCGGGTGAATTCGCCGTTGCCGTCAGGCAGCAGGAACACCTTGTCGGCGCCCACTTGCTTGCCCCACTGGTACATCACGAAGGCGTCGTTCACTGAGACGCACACGATCTGATCCACACCTAGGGCCTGGAACTCGGCGGAGAGCTCCTCGTAGCGGGGCAGGTGGTTGGAGGAACAGGTGGGGGTGAAGGCCCCAGGCAGGGAGAACACCACCACTTTCTTGCCCTTGAACAGGTCGTCGGTGCTCAGATCCTGCCAGCGGAAGGGGTTGGGGCCCTCCACGGATTCGTCGCGCACGCGTGTCTTGAAGATCACGCTGGGAACACGGTCGATGACAGCCATGAAAGGGAATGCGGAACGTACAGATCGCTGCAACGCCTGGGGGCGTCGTCACGGTCAGATTAAGTCATAGTCATTTCGGATAAGCGGCGTGAAGGGTCGGTTTTCGCCACCTCCTCAGCCCATCAGCGCTGCAGGGTTCGCCAAGTGGGTCATTGCGCTCACGGTGGCTGGTGCCGGCTCAACTCCCAGCGGCTCAGGTGATGGGCGGCGTCAAAACTGAGGCAGACCTGCGCAAAGTGATCGGCCCGCAGCAGGCAGCCGAACTGGAGCTGAAAGGGTCCGGCGGGCAGGCGATCGGGCAGCGAGCACACCAGGTTGTCGTCGAAGGCGGCGGTGTGGCAATGGAGGGCGAATGCAGCCGGCTCGAAGCCAGCGATCGGTTCTGCGGCAGGGCTGGCCTCCGGCCAGACGCCCGGTTCCAGCACCCGCCGCTCCCCCGGCCAGCCGCAGACCCACTCCAGCAGTTCGGCGGCGGAGGCGAGCGGGGCGCGGGGCGGATCAATCTCGCCCCGCTGGCACCGGAACGCTGTGGCGCCAACCGATTCAAGCTGGACGGCGCCGTCACTCATCGGCTCAAACAGAGCGATCAGCATCGAGCGGGAGCGGCCGCTGAACAGGTTGATCTCGTGGCCGCAGCGGGCCACGTCACTGGTCATCGTCAGGCTCGACTGGCCTCCCGCCCCGGGGAATTGCCAGCAGCTGCCACTGCTGTTGTAAGTGTTGCGGCTGAGCGGCAGGATCCGCTCGTTGCCAGGGGCGAAGCGCAGGCCGGTGCCGTGCCAGGTGCCGTGGTCGGCATCGCTGAACGCAATGGCATAGGTGCTCTGAGGAATTTCCAGCGAAGGCCGCTGGAAATCAAAGCCGCTGGGCTGACGGAGATACCAGCGGGTGGGCCCTTGCCAGTGGCCATCGAAGTTGGCCCGGTTGAGCTCCCACTGGCGCTTCTGCCCTAGCGCCTCCCGATCAGAGCCAGGCGGCCTTTCCATTGGCTCAGCCTATCGATCACGGCCGGCCAAACCCACCAGCTGTGGCCAGAATCGCCTCAACCCGGCACCAGCTTGCATGCTTCCCACTCCCGCCACCGACCCCCTCACCGTGTTGGAGGCTCTGCACTGGCGCTACGCCACCAAGATCTTCGATTCGGCGCGCACCATTCCCGCTGAGCTCTGGAGCAACCTTGAGCAGTCGCTGGTGCTCAGCCCCTCCTCTTACGGCCTGCAGCCGTGGAAGTTCCTGGTGATCGAGGATCCTGCCCTGCGCAGTGAGCTGCGTCCCTTCTCCTGGAACCAGTCGCAGATCACCGACGCTTCCCATCTGGTGGTGTTCCTGGCCAAGCGCACGATCGATGGTGCCGATCTCGATCGCCTGATCGAGGCCACCAGCACGATCCGCGAGCAGCCGATCGAGCAGCTGGCGTTCTATCGCTCGATGATGCAGAAAGACCTGCTCGATGGTCCCCGCAGCGCCCTGATCGATCAGTGGTCCACCAACCAGCTGTACATCGCCCTTGGGACCTTCATGACGGCGGCCGCGCTGCTCGGCATCGACACCTGCCCGATCGAGGGCTTTTCTCCCCCCGACTACGACCGGCTGCTGGGGCTTGAAGCCTCCCCCTACCGCAGCGCGGTGGTGTGCGCCGCCGGCTACCGCTCCGCCGACGACAAGTACGCCAGCCTGGCGAAGATCCGTTACTCCACCGCGGAGTTGATCGAGCACCGCTGAAGGCGTCGGCCTGCGCAGCCGCCGCATGCCGCTGCCACTCCGGGCTGAGCCACAGCCCTCTGGCTGGCCTCCCCGCTCGCCCGCGCCAGCGACAGCTTGGGCGAACGCTGAGCGAAGATGCGGGGATTCGCTGACCCCCATGGCTCGATTGATCATGGTTCTCAAGCCCCGCGGGCCGGCGGCGGAACAGGATCTGATTCCCGTTCTGCTGCCTGCGCTCGTTCAGCTGGGCACCGAAATCGATCAGCAGGGGCCCGTCCACCTGAGTGGCCTGCTGCGCGTGCCGCCCCAAGGCCTGGCGGTGCAGCTGTTCGCCGATGTGCAGCCCCAGTCGGATGGCCCCGAACTGGATGTGGTGCTGATGAGCGGCGAAGCCATGACCAAGGGCGCACCGCTTACCCGCCAGACCCTGCAATCCCTGATTGATCTGCTGCCGCTGCATGCCGCCGGCCTGGAGCTGATCTTCCGCTCCGACCGCGACGGTCCGCTGCCGCGTCAGAAGCGTGCCCCGGCTCCCGCCAGCCGGTGATCCGCGCCGTTGGGGATGGGGGGCCGGTGCTTGTGATCGCCAGCAGCAACCGGCACAAGATCCGCGAGCTTGCGGCGATGCTGGAGGCGGCGCGTCTGCAGGTGCTGCCCCAGCCCGATGGGCTCGAGGTGGAGGAAACCGGCGCCACCTTCGCCGAGAACGCCCGGCTCAAGGCTGAAACCGTGGCCGCCCTCACCGGCCGCTGGACCCTGGCCGATGACTCCGGGCTGTGTGTCGATGCCCTGGGCGGCGCGCCGGGCATCTACTCGGCCCGCTACGCCCCCAGCGATGCCGAGCGCATCAGCCGGCTGTTGCAGGAGCTTGGTGACACCCCCTACCGCAGCGCCGCCATCGTGTCGGCGCTGGCGCTGGCGGATCCCAGCGGCCGCACCGTGCTGGAAGCCGAGGGCATCTGCCGCGGCGAGATCCTTACCCGCCCGGTGCAGGCCCCCGGCTACGGCTACAACACGCTGCTGCATGTGCGCGAGGCCGGCTGCACGCTGGCCGAGATGAGCACCCATCAGCTTGAGAAGCTCGGCAGCCGCGCCAAGGCCGCCCGCCAGCTGGCCCCGCAGCTGCGCCGGTTGCTGGGCGTCTGAGCTCTGCCGGCTTCGGAGCCTGCCGCAGCGGATCACCAGCGCACACCCTGCGGCCAGGGTTGCAGCTAGCGGTTGATCACCTCGATCGCGCGCATGGCTGCGGCATAGGCTTCGTCCACATCGCCTTCGCGGCCCGCAAGGGTGAGGCGGCCGTAGGCGCCCACGGCTTTCACATCCACCACCGTGATGTTCGACGATTTCTCTGCCTCGTTGGCGGCGATCAGCACGTAGCCGGCCGGTTCGGTTTCCAGGATGAACATGCTCATGCCCGACTGGATCATCGAGCCGCGGCGGTTCTGGCGGTTGATCAGCACCGCATGGTCAGGGGTGATGGCGCGGATGATCTCCGACCAGGTGACCTCGCAGCGCCCGCGCCGCTCCACCGTGGTGCCCATGGCATCCACCACCGCCTGGCCGGAGAGCAGCACGCTGCTCTGATCGCGGTGGTAAAGCGCCAGCGAGCCGAAGGCCCGCTCCACCACCTTCTGGCCGAGCCGCACGGTGCTGGCCTTCAAGGCGATGTCGGTGAGGCGGTGCACCGCCATGCCCGGTGCCACCTCCAGCCAGAGGCAGGCATCGCCGGGGATCGGCAGGAACCCCTGCGACACCGTGCCCATGTAGGCCGCCAGCTGGGGCTGCAGCGAATCGAGGAACACATAAGCCCTCAGCTCGATCTCCGCGCCCAGCTGAATCGAGGGGCTGTGGCTGCCGGTGAGACGCGTGAGGCTGGACCGGCGGGCGGGCTGCGCTCTGGAGTCGCCGGGGCTGAAGGACACGTTCGCTGGCAGTGGGATCGATCGGCGGACGGGATGCAATCGGCTGGATTCGCCTCCGCCGCGCCTGTGCACCGCAGGCCGATTCCCCTGGACGTGGGGCGTTCAATTGGTGCGGATCCTACCGTTCAGCCCCCACCGGGCCTGGCTGCGCGGGGCTCGGTGGGAAGGGCTACAGCAGCGGCCGCCAGCGCCGCTATCACAGGGGCCTGCCGCTGCATCGCTCGCCATGCTCACCCCCACCACCCGCTTGAAGCTGCAAGCCATCCTGCGCCGCATCGAAGCGGCCCAACCGGTGACCCTGCAGGAACGCATCTATCTCCAGAAGTTCGCCAGCCGCGATGGCGCCGTGGCCAGCTGGGTGCGCCGAACCGAGCGGCGGCGTCTGCACGACGCAGACGATGGCCTGGATCACCTGCTGAGCGATCTGGATCTTGCCGATCCCGATCCTGCAGCCCCATTTCATCCCGATCACGATGACATCGGCGACTGGTTCAGTGGCGCCCCCCACTGGTTGAGACGCAGTTGAACCGGTAATTTCCGGCCACGTGTGTCTCTTTCCGGTCATGACCACCAAGCGCACCAGTTCCGCCGCTGCCACCACCGGATCCACCACGCCGATCCCGCGCGACCCGAACGGCGGCGGGGATGGGTCGTTCGCCAGCTGGATCGCCGGCGCGATCGATCAGGGCGTCAAGCCGGAGCAGGCGCTGGCGGTGGTGGGTCTGGGTCTGATGCGCGGCATGGGCGGCGCGGCGATCGGCCTGCCGGTGGCCCAGGCCGATGGCTTCGATCTGGAAAGCCCGGTGCAGCTCCAGTCGCTGAAGGGGCGGCTCGAAGCGATCGCGCTGGCGATCAGCACCGGCGCTCCCCTCTCCACCCATGAGGTGGGTCTGCTGCTGGGCGCCCGCCCCGGCGCTCCCCGGGTACGGCGTGCCGGTGTGGTGGCCGAGCGCATCGGCCGCAACGTCTGGCAACTGCGCCGCTCCAGCGACGACGAGCGTTCCTCCAACGCGGGCTTCAGCGAAGGCTTCCGCCGCCGGCTCTGAACGCAAGCCTCCAGGCTGGTCCGAGCGTGTGCGTCCCACTCTGTGATGACCGCGCAGGCGCTTTCCCCTCATGACCGCGCAGGCGCTGTTCCATCTGTCGTTTCCGGCGTTCGACCTCGACGCCACCGAACGGTGGTATGTGGAGGGGCTTGGCTGCCGGCGCGGCCGCCGCAGCGCCACGGCCCTGGTGCTGGGCCTCGGTGGCCATCAGCTGGTGGCCCATCTGGTGCCGGCCAAGGGTGCTGAGGGGTCTGATCCGCCGCAGCGGGGCATTTACCCGCGCCACTTCGGCTTGATTGTTGCCGACGCCAGCCACTATGAGGCCCTTGAGCAGCGGGCACGGCAGCAGCAGCTGCGCTTCGGGGTCTCTGCCAAGACCCGCTTTGCCGGCGAGCTGCTGGAGCACCGCAGCTTCTTCCTGATTGATCCGGCCGGCAACTGGCTGGAATTCAAGTGGTATCTCCATCCCGAGGCGGTGCTCGGCCTGGCCGACCTCGATCGGGTGGGCGAAACCGCCCCGTCCCCTGCCCCCCTGCCGCCGTGATGAACGAGCTGATCGCCGAGCTCAACCTGCTGCCCCACCCGGAGGGCGGCTTCTACCGGGAGATCCATCGCTCGCCGTTGCAGGTGCACCGCGAGGACGGCGCCGCGCGCGCCGCCTTCACCGTCATTCATTTCCTGCTGCCGGCGGGGGTGACCAGCCGCTGGCACCGGGTGAACGGCGCCGAGGAGAGCTGGCATCACCTGGCCGGAGCGCCGCTGCTGCTCTGGCGTGGGGAAGAGGATCCCGCCATCGCGCCGACAGAGCAGCTCGAACTCGGCCCGCGCCACCCGGACCGTCCGCAGCAGGCGCCGTTTCAGCTGATCCCGGCCGGCTGGTGGCAGGCGGCCCGCAGCAGCGGCGCCTGGACCCTGGTGCACTGCTGCGTGGCGCCGGGCTTCAGCTTCGAGGATTTCGAGCTGCACCAGAGCAGCGAAGACCTGCTGCCGCAGCCGGATCAATACCAGTCGGGGGTGTAGATGCGCACCCGGCCCACCCCCACGGGGCTGGCCACCGGCTGCGGCCCCACCGGAAACGCCCGCACCGTGTAGAGGTAGGTGTCGGCCACGATCGGGTTGCGCACGGGCCGTAGCGACACGGTCACGGTTTCGCCGGGCATGGGCGGCTGGGGGAAGCGGATCAGAAACTGACGCCGCGCCTCATCGAAGCTTGCCTCCACCGGCACGGGCCTGCCTTCGCGGCGCGGCTTGCCGATGAAGGCGCGGGTGCGGCTGGCGTCGAAGTCGAATTGCCAGTCGGCACCACCGATCTGCTGAACCTCCAGCGCACCCAGCGCCGCACCGGCCTGCTCCGGCATCGGAATCGTGAGGTAGTACTCCGGCCAGGGTTGGGAGACGTTCGAGCTGTAGGTGATCAGGCTGAGCTGAAACGGGGCTTTCACGAAGTAGGTGGAGCCGCGGATTTCCACCGCTGCTGCCTGGCGCTCAAGCGTGGCCGGGGGCAGCGCGGCAGCGAGCAGCAGCGCCAGGCCCACCAACGCTCCCGTTGCCGGCGCAAGGCGGCGTTGGCTGTCGCTGAATCGCCTGGTGCTTGAGAGGACGCCAAGGCGCCTGCGGGTGGGATGGAGCATGGGCGGAGCGCGGAGCGCCTCAGGGGGTGGCAGGGTCGCTGGGGCCGGCATTGCCGGGGGGCACTGCGGCTTTCGGCGCGGCAGATTCCAGCAGGGGCGATTCCAGCCGGCTGAGCAGGCGGGGCAACAGCAGGATCAGCACGATCAGCAGCAGGGCGCCGAGGCCGAAGCCCACCACACTCGAGAGCATGCGATCCAGGGGAATCCAGCGCCCGCCCAGCCAGGCCAGGGACACCATCGTGGTGGACCAGAGGGCGGCACCGGCGAAGTTGAACAGCAGGAAGCGTCCGTAGGGCATGCCAACGGCTCCGGCCAGGGGACCGGCGATCACCCGCAGCACAGCGACGAAGCGCCCGAGCAGCACCGAGGCATCGGCATGGCGGAGGAAACGGCGCCGCAGCACTTCCATCTGCTCGGGCCGCTGGCCCAGCAGGCGGCCCACCCGCAGCACCAGCGTCCAGCCGGCCCAGCGCCCCACCAGATAGCCCAGGTTGTCGCCGATCACCGCACCCACCAGGGCGGCGCCGATCACACCCCCCACCTGCAGCTGGCCGCTGCCGGCGGCGTAGCCCCCCAGCAGGGTGAGGGTTTCACCGGGCAGCGGCAGACCGGCGTTCTCCAGCAGCATGCCGGCAAACACCACCAGGTAGCCCCAGCGGCTCAGCAGCCCCTGCAGCTGCTCGGTGCTGATGTCCGGCAGGGTGAATGCCAGAGGCAGCTGTGCGAGCAGCTCCAGGCTGATGGTCATGGCCGGTTCCGCCCTGCCACGCTGCGGCTGTCGCTGGTGAGCGTCGCGTCGCGATGGAAGGCGGCGGGATTCTGGTCGCGGCGGTGGCGCAACGGCAGTGCCGGCGCAGCGGGAATGGCAGCGGCCGTACCTTCCGCCATCGCCACGATGGCGCAGTCGGCGGTGGCAGTGAGCGCCTGACGCAGGCGCCGGGCTGCATGGAGCGACATGTCCCGCGGCACGCTGATGCGGTCGCGCAGATAGCGCAGACCCATCACGGCAGCGGGATCGATCGCGGCAGGCAGCGGGCAGGGCGTGTCGCGCGCCAGGGCTGTGAGCGCGCAGCGCAGCGCCAGATCGAAGGCTTCGGCTGGGGCGGGATTCACCCTGGCCAGGGTGTGCCGGTGGCGCAGCACCCGCTGCAGCGCTTCAGCTGCCGCACCGGCGGGCTCGGGGACAGAAGTTTCCGGATCGGGCGCACCGAGCGGCCAGGGTCCATGGTCGACCCGCTCGGCCGCTGCCTGCTGGGCGGGCGTGCCGCTGGGGTGGCACCCCCCCATCTGGGGTGGCAGGTCGTGGGCGTGGGTGTGGAAGTCGCTCTGGGTGCCCCGGTAGGTCTCCCGGGTTTCCATGGCCTCGAACCAGCGGGCGATGGCGCCGTGCCGCTGCCGGATGGCATAGGCCTTGTAGTAGTAAAGGCTGGCGCTCATGCGCTCGATGTAGGGAGTGAACACCACATCGGCGGTGCCGAAGCGTTCAAGGAAATAGGGGCCGGCAGTGGTGGCGAGGGCGCCATCCACCCGTTCGGCCACCCGATCGAAGGCTTCAGCGGCGAGCTGTTCGGCGCGGGGGGTGAGGCCGGGCCGGCAGAGCCAGAGGCACCAGGCCCGGAACAGCTCCCGCTCCAGCTGGCGCAAGGGCAGCACGCGCGCATTCAGCAGCCCATCGCCGAGAGGCCCGAAGGCCTGCTCCAACGCCGCGAGGATGTCGTCGCTCTCGGTATGGAGGCGGCCATCAAGCTCGACGGCAGGCAGCATGCCGGAGGGCACCAGGTTCCCGTACCAGGCCTCCTTCTCGCCGTAGCAGAACATCGTGACCTTGCGGACCCGGTACGGGATCCGTTTCTCCTCCAGCCACAGCCACACTTTCTGGCAGTAGGGGCACCAGGCGTGATGGTCCCTGAAAAGGGTGACGCGCACGGCACTCTCCGGCTGCCCGAACAATCGCAGCCGCGATTGGGCATTGCACGGACCCTCCACCCGGTCGGGGGAGTCAGGTGCCAGCGCTTCCAGCTCCGGCCAGCTAAAGGGAATGGTGGAAGGGCCCGGCAAGGGACGTGGTGGAGTGCGGCCTTTAACGGTAGAGGGCAGGGTCAGTCAGAGCGTGCGGGGGGCGCCACTGCGGCACCTTGCGGCGCCATAGGAGGCTGACCAGCCCCCTGCACGCAGGATCTGCCGGTTCTCTCGGATGACTTGGCTCGCTGGCTAGGGCCCGGTATCCATCGCGGACAACACTTTGGGTAAATTCTCTAATAGCCACTGCAGCAATCTTCAGCCTCTTAAATGGCACAGATGCGTGCATCATTTGCTACGTAGCGACGTGAACGCCTGGATCGGGTACTCCGAGTCCCGCTCTATGCGTTCTGACAGCTAGATCCCCACAGGCGCACCACCTGAAGCCGAAGTTTTTGGCAGTCGGGGCCCCGGAATTGTGCATTTTTGCTTCTAGCCCGTCTGCCACAGCTCCCGCGCTGTCAGTGCACTGTGGAAGGGCTTAAGCTGCGTGAAAGCATTTGACTTAGCAGGCTGCAAACACATTGCGATTATGAATAAACTCCGTGAATTGGCGATTTTCCGAATACTCGCTTAAAGCTGGTCATGTTCTGAGCAATAATACGAAAAACGCCCCATCAACCTGTTGAGTGGTGTCAGGTGTTTTGTTTGGCTACCCGCCCGCATGAACGAACGGCTCGACACCAGGATGGTGATGCGGTGGCTTCCCCTCTACGAACTGTGCACGTATTCAGGAAGCTGTAACCGGGCCGCCGCTGACTGCAGGTACTCCCAGGCCACCCTCAATCGCGCCCACCGCTGCCTGGAGGCGTTGCTGGCCGAGGCAGAGAGCCGCCACCTGTTTGATCTGCTCGACACCCTTCGCACCGCAGCACAGAAGATCCGTACGGCTGAAGGCGTGTGCCGGCTGGAGGCCGATCCCTTCGTTCCGCTTGGCATCAATGGCTTCCGGCTGGAGCGCTGGGCCCGCACCCACTCGGACATCTCACGCAGCCTTCAGCTGCTGGGTGAGCGGGTTTGTGATGCCTTCATCGGCTCCCTGTATGAGCTTGAGCTGGAGCGGGGCCGCAAGATTGTGCAGTTTCAGGGCCAGCCGATGCTGGCTGAAGCACTTGTGCGCACGCCCCTATGGCGAGTCGCACCGCGGCAAGCGGCGGCGAAGATCGGAGCCAAGGGGTTTGAACGCCTGGCACTGGAGCCAACTCTTCACCATCCCCGCCTGGTACGGCGTCTGGAAACTCAGGGTTACCGCATTCTCCCGGCCACGATCCGCAAACCGCGCAGCCACGAGCACAACGTGGCCCGGGTGATCAACCAGCTGCAGGTCAGAGGCCTGGGCACTCCGCAGTCGTATTGCGTGCTGGATCAGGTTCCCATCGATGAGGACGTGATCGGCATCGTCTACAGCGCCACTTATGCCGATCAGCAGCCGGCCTTCAAGTTGCTGATGCAACAGATCACTCAGGACCTGCGCCAGGGACTGGAAGAGGAATTGCTGCTCTCCAGCAAGAGCCTGCTGCCCCTCACCGCCTGAGTCGATCGGCTGCTCTCCGGCAAGAGCGTGGGTCCCCAGCCTTCTGACTCCACCCGGCCGGCCACCAGCGGCGCCACCCGGTCGGCTGATCCATGGCTGCGGGGTTGTTCGGACTCCTGGGAAGCGGTTCACTGCGCTGTCTTGTGGCCCTGCGATTGGCCTGAGCCATCTCCCGGAAGCTTTTCATCGCCACCGCGTGTTCGCGGTCGAGGCGCTGTTGCTTTGGCTGCTCGAACCACTCCTGGCGCCGCTGCTCCGAACGCTCCTTGCGGCTGGGCCGCCGCATCAGGAAGCCCACCATCACCGCCAGGCTCAGGCGGCGGCAGCGGGCCAGCCAGCGCCGTAGACGGAGCCGATGGCGCTCAACACCCAAACGGGCTCCCGAACTCTCAGCGCCAGAAGAGCCGCCACGTTCAGAATCAGGAAAAACGCGAACAAGCCGGCGCTGAACAGCAGCACAAGGCCGAGTAGTTCATCTTGATCTGAACCGGCTGCAGACGCGTAACGTAAAGAGGTTGCTGCTGAGGGTTGCTCGCCGGACTATCGGAAGTTCCGGTTAATTCGGTTGCTCCTCGCTATCGACCGCTCGGCTCAAGTACCCCACCGTCCCTTATCGTAGTTGGTCTCAACAGCGCAGCCTGTCGCCTGTCCGGTCGCCAGCCCGGCAACGGGAGTTGATCCCTTCGAGAGGTAAGCTCACACCCAACGTGAGCGTCTGGACACGAAGGCGGTGGAAGGGCGTGAAGGCATGATGGAAGCTCTGGCAGAACACTTCAAGGTCTTTTCGGAGCCCAGTCGTTTGCTCGTGCTCCAATGTTTGCGCCACGGCCCCCTGAACGTCACGGCGGTGGTTGAAAAGACCGGCCTCAGCCAGGCGCTGGTGTCAAAGCACCTCAAGCTGCTCATGATTGCCGGTGTGGTTCGGCGGCGGCCGGAAGGCAGCCTGGTGTTCTACGAAGTGATTGATCCCAACGTGTTCCAGCTGATCGCCGCCTGCCAGGACCTCCTGCTCGCAGCCCGCCGCCAGCAACTCGACGCCCTCTCCACCAGCCTCTGAATGCCTACCCGGCTGCCCGCCACCATCAACGACCTGCGCCTCTCCTTGGCGGCCGGAGAACGGGCGTTTCCAGGTCTGGCCTTGCCTGAAGCCGATGCGGTGGAGCTTGTGCTCGCGGGTTGCGACCTGCGGGGCGGCCAGTTTCGGGCCATCCGGCTCGGCCACGCCGATCTGCGCGGCAGCCAGCTGGAAGGAGCCTGTTTCCAGCAGGCATTGCTGTGGGGCGCTGACATGCGCCAGCTCAGGGCCCACGGCAGTTCCTGGCAGGAGGCCGATCTCTCCGGCGCCCGCATGCAGGGTGCGGAATTCAATGGCGCTGCTCTGCATCGCAGCTGCCTGCGGGGCATTGCGGCGGCCGGCAGCGTGTGGCGTCAGGCGCGGCTGGTGGAGGCGGATTTCCGCCCCGGGCAGGATCAGCCCACCGACCTGAGCGGTGCCGATTTCACCGACGCTGACCTCAGCTTTGCCCGCCTCTCCGGGGTGCGGCTGCAGGGGGCCCGCCTTGTGGGGGCCTGCCTGTATGGCGCCGATCTCCGGCAGGCCGACCTGCGCGGCGCCGACCTGAGCGGCTGCGACCTGCAGACCTGCCAGCTCGATGAGCTGCCGAGCTGAGTGCCCGGCCGGCACGGGGGCACGCCCCGCCCTGCATGATTGAAGCCATCGTGCTCCGATCAGCCGTGACTGCTTCCCCCCAACCCGCTGAAGACGGCTTCGATCTGGTTGTGATCGGCGCCGGCTCCGGCGGCCTGGCAGCGGCCAAGCGCGCTGCCTCCTACGGCGCCCGGGTGGCGATGCTTGAAGGCGATCGGGTGGGCGGCACCTGCGTGATCCGCGGTTGCGTGCCCAAGAAGCTGTTGGTGTACGGCTCTGCCTACCGCCACATCCTTCAAGACGCCGAGGCGTTCGGCTGGACGGTGGAGGCCGCCCGCTGCGAGCCGGCACGGCTGCTGGCCAATGTGCGCGCCGAGGTCGACCGGCTCAATGGGCTGCACATCGGCTTTCTCGAAAAGGCCGGCGTGGAGCTCGTGCGCGGCTGGGGCCGCTTCGCTGACTCCCATCACGTGGACGTGGTGGCCAGTGAAGACATCACCGGTGAGGCAGCCGCCACCACCGCCAGCCGCCGCCTGCGGGCGGAGCGGGTGCTGATCGCCGCTGGTGGCGTGCCCCAGCGGCCGGTGCTGCCGGGCGCCGAGCTGGCCTGGGTGAGCGATGACATGTTCCTGCTGGAGGAACTGCCGCAGCAGGTGGTGATCGTGGGCGCGGGCTTCATCGCCTGTGAGTTCGCCTGCATCCTCAATGGCCTGGGCGTGGCCGTCACTCAGCTGGTGCGCGGCGATCACCTGCTGCGGGGCTTTGACCTCGAGCTGGCCGGCGCCGTGCGCGAGGGGATGGAGGAGGCCGGGATCGAGATCCGCTTCAGCCACAGTCCTGCCGCCATCAGTGGCACTCCCGGTGATCTGCAGGTGACCACCCAGGACGGCGAGCAGCTGGCCTGCGGCGGTGTGCTGCTGGCCACCGGCCGCCGGCCCCGGCTGGAGCCGCTGCATCTGGCGGCTGCCGGCGTGGCCAGCGAGGCGGGCCGCATCCCGGTGGATGCTGATCAACGCACCAATGTGCCCCATATCTATGCGGTGGGCGACGTGACCGATCGCATCAACCTCACCCCGGTGGCAGTGGACGAGGGCCGCGCCTTCGCTGACAGCGTCTATGGCGGCAAGCCGCGCCAGGTGGATCACGAGCTGGTGGCCAGCGCCGTGTTCAGCCAGCCGGAGCTTTCCACCGTGGGCCTCAGCGAAGAAGCGGCGATCGAGCGTTTCGGCGCCGATGGCATCCGCATTCATCGGGCCTGCTTCCGCTCGATGGCGCAGGCCCTGCCCAAGAGCGGCCCCCGCTGCCTGTTGAAGCTGGTGGTGGAGGTGGCCACCGGCAAGGTGGTGGGCTGCCACATGGTGGGCGAGCACGCCGCCGAGATCATTCAGATGGCGGCGATCGCCATCGGCATGGGAGCCACCAAGGCGGATTTCGATCGCACCATGGCGTTGCACCCCACCGTTTCTGAGGAATTCGTAACGATGCCGAACTGAGCGCAGCGGGGAGGACGCACCCACGGTCGGCAGCATGGCGGGACACGGTGCAAAAGGGTGACTGAGGCCAGGGCCGGGGGCAAATCCAAGGCAGTGACTGGGGCCGAGGCAGGGCGGATGCTGAGAAACCGAAAGAGAATTGATTGAAATCATAAGCAAATCAGGAGCTTCAGTATTTCTTTATCAAGACATTCCACTCACTTGATGATGAAGGTCTGCAGCATTGAGCCAGTTCTTCCTGCAGTACCTTCTGTTGCGCGTGCAACCCCTGATCCAACTCATCGACCATGAGCCGGAGGTGGTCGAGATGCTCACCCCGCTGCTGGAGCAGGTGGGCTGGCGCATTTTGCACGCCGGCGACGGCTACCACGGCCAGGCCATGGCCATGGAGCACCAGCCCCATCTGATCGTGCTCGACCTGCTGCTGCCCAAGCTGGACGGCCTCTCGGTATTGCAGCGCCTCCGCCGTGATCAGCGCACCGCCCGCTTGCCCGTGATGGTGCTCACGGCACTGGCCAGCAAGGAAGACAAGATCAAGGCCTTCAACTGTGGCGCCGACGACTACGTGACCAAGCCGTTCCAGGTGGAGGAGGTGTTCGTCCGCATCCGGGCGCTGCTGCGCCACCAGCTGGAACCGCCGCTGGCCTTGGTCACACCGGAAATCCTTTCTTTCGGGCCTCTCACACTTTGCCCTGAGCAGCTGGAGGTGCAGTGGTTTGACCAGCCGATACGCCTCACCAGGCTGGAATTCGAACTGCTGCACTGTTTGCTGCAACGCCATGGCCAGGCGGTGTCTTGGGGGGTGATTCTCAAGGAGGTGTGGGGCCACCCCAGCGGTGACGACATTGAGTGCATTCGCACCCACATTCGTCACCTCAGAACCAAGATCGAACCGGAGCCGCACCGCCCCCGTTTTCTCAAAACGATCTACGGCATGGGCTATTGCCTTGATCTTCCCCATCAGCAGACGCAGGCGATGGCCTGAGAGGCGCATAGGGGATTACTGCCACCACTGCGATGGGGGGCGGCTCAGACATAAGCACCGTTCGTTGCAGACACTCCCACAGGCATCGAGTGGCTGTGCTGCGGTTGGCTTCTTTCGCTGGTGCTTGGGGGCTGAGCATAGGCCTGGCTGTGTGCAGGAGCGGGCGCTTGCTGGTGGAGCACTTCCTCCAGCAGGAAGGCGCAGAGATTGGACATGGAGCGACCCTCCTCTTCCGAGCGGTTCAGGAGGGTTTGATACACCTGATGGCTGATGGTGATGGAGATGCGGCGTGGCTGCCGTTGCATGATCCGAACACGCTCGCTCGTGGTCTCGGAAGCATTGCGTACGGACTTGGAGTTGGGAGTTATGGAAGTCATGGCAGACCTAAACATGGAGTAGGGGGGTGATGCACAACGAATAACGTGTGATCGCTGCTAACTGAGAGAATATTCCAGGGATTCATGCCCTCTTCATCTTGATGCGGATGGAGGGCCACGCCCCAACCGGGAAAATCGGGAGGGAGAAACCAGGTCCTGCGTCAAAGTCGTTGGGTGGGGTGTTCCCAGATGTTGGAAGGGTTGCGGGCAAGATCTGATCAGAATCTGACTATTTCAAAAACTGCCTGAATGGCCCACTCCTCCGTATTGATGTGTTCTCACCATCATAATCCCATGGTGTGATATGGGGTGTGGTGTGAATCCCGCCCTTGCCATGCCGGTTCAAAGGGCGCTGGTGGCCTGTCAAAGATCGGCAGCTCGACGGGCCAGTTGCTTGGTGGGATCCGCTCCGAGCATGAGCGCAACATCGGCGCCCCCATTGGCCACCGGCACCAGCAGACGCAGGGGCCGCAAGTCGCTGGGGGCAGGCACCAGGCCAGCCGCGTCAAACTGGGCGGCTCCCTGTGGTAGTGCCGTCTCTTCTGCCGCCACCAGCTCCTCGCTGCGGTTGGGCAGTTGCCATTGCTGACCCGCTCCATCGTCGATCTGCAAGGGGCGTAGGTGATCGATCCGGAGGCCCGGCGTCAGGGCATTCAGGCGTAAGCGCGGGCCTGCGGGATCGGCGTCATCGGGTTGCTCGAACAACACCAGGCCCCAGCGTTGGCCGGAAGCATCACTGAGCGTCCAGCGCTGGGGAGAGGCCCCCGCCATGGCCTGTCCCTCCGCCATGCCAGGCCCTGGCAGCAGCGACACGCCGGCTGTGAACATCACCACCGCCAGCGCCGCGCCCAGCAGTCGAGCCAGCCGTCTCCCTGGCACGACAGCGGCGGCTCCAACGGCGTGAAGCCTGGGCTCCCTCCCTGATGAAAAGGCCATGGTTTGCAGAGGCTTCGGGCCTCTCGACCCTATGCAGATCTGCCGATAGGCGCAGAAGGGGGAGGCACGCGCGGGCATGGAGATCAGCAGTAGCATGCATGTGGGTTTAAGCGTTAAACCGCATAACTACACTCACGTGATGCCTGTCTGTGCGCCTGCACAGCCGGTTCCTTCTCTGAGCGCCGTTGGCGGTGAACCGTCGTCCCTGTGGCGAGCGGTCGCTTCTCCCCCGTCCTTCGTGTTTCGGCACCATGGTCACTACGTCCCTACGCCGCCTCCCGGGTCTCTCCTGGGGGTCCTTCAAGGACTGGGTCACCAGCACCGAGAACCGCCTCTATGTGGGCTGGTTCGGCGTGCTGATGATCCCCACCCTGCTGGCGGCCACCGTCTGCTTTGTGATCGCCTTCGTGGGCTCCCCACCCGTCGACATCGACGGCATCCGTGAGCCCGTTTCCGGCGGCCTGCTCTATGGCAACAACATCATCACCGCCGCGGTGGTGCCCAGCTCCAACGCCATCGGCCTGCACTTCTACCCGATCTGGGCTGCCTCCAGCCTCGATGAGTGGCTCTACAACGGTGGCCCCTACCAACTGATCATCTTTCACTTCCTGATCGGCATCTTCTGCTGGATGGGGCGTGAATGGGAGCTGAGCTACCGGCTCGGCATGCGCCCCTGGATCGCCGTGGCCTACTCGGCGCCCGTGGCCGCCGCCACCGCCGTGCTGCTGGTGTATTCGATCGGCCAGGGCTCCTTCTCCGACGGCATGCCGCTCGGCATTTCCGGCACCTTCAATTTCATGCTGGTGCTGCAGGCCGAGCACAACGTGCTGATGCACCCTTTCCACATGCTCGGTGTGGTGGGCGTGTTCGGTGGGGCGCTGTTCTCCGCCATGCACGGCTCTCTGGTCACCAGTTCCCTGGTGCGTGAAACAACTGAGGTGGAAAGCCAGAACCGTGGCTACAGATTCGGGCAGGAGGAGGAGACCTACAACATCGTGGCTGCCCACGGCTACTTCGGTCGTCTGATCTTCCAGTACGCCTCCTTCAACAACAGCCGCAGCCTGCATTTCTTCCTGGCCGCCTGGCCGGTGATCGGCATCTGGTTCGCGGCACTGGCGGTGGCGAGCTTCTCGTTCAACCTCAACGGCCTCAACTTCAACCACTCCGTGATCGACCATCAGGGCCGGGTGATCAACACCTGGGCCGATGTGCTCAACCGCGGTGGGCTGGGCATCGAGGCCATGCACGAGCGCAACGTCCACAACTTTCCGCTGGATCTGGCCACCAGTTCCAGCACCCCCGTGGCCCTCACCGCCCCAGCGATCGGTTAGTGGGACTTTGACCCCCACCCAGCCTCGTTAACCCCACCAGCCACATCAGGCCCCATCTGGCCGCGTCCACCCCCACCCCCGGAGCACCCATGTCCCATCTGCTCCTGCCACTGCGGGCGCTGGGCCTGGCGATGAAAAAGGCCTGAGGGTTCCGTTCAGGACGATTGCGGACGCGCGAAAAGGATGGTGTCCATCAGACCGGCTGCAGCTGCCGGAGCTGCTCCTCAAACCGTTGCCTCAGGCGCCCCTGCACCAGATTGCAGAGTTCATCCACCAAGGGATCGGCAACGGTGTAGATCAGCCGCACCCCATCCCGCTCGCAACCCACCAGGCCAGCCCGTTGCAGCTGCCCCAGCTGGCGGCTGATGTGGGACTGGCTGAAACCCGTGGCCTCGATCAGGGAGGCCACATCCATGGCTCCTTGTTGTTTGAGCTGGCAGAGCAGTTGCAGGCGTGCCGGTTCGCTCAGCAGACGGAAGAAACCACTGAGTTCTTCGAGGAGCTGGGGGCTCGGCAGGGACCCGGCAACGGGCGCAGCCATGACAATCAAATATGTCTCTTGCAGCATTATGCACCGAAACTGGAGCAAATGACGGCTTGCGGCTTAGCGAGAGTTGTTTTTAAGCCCTCTATGCGGCTAAAGTCATAGCAATTGCTGATGGACCACCCATGGCCGTCGCTCCCGCGTCTGTTCTTTCCCTCGCAGCCGCCGCCGGTGGCGGCTGCCTGCTCTTCCGCCAGCTCTTCGACGGCGACACCGGCACCTTCACCTATCTGCTCGCCGATGTGCGCAGCCGCCAGGGTCTGCTGATTGATGCGGTCTTCGAGCAGCACGACCGCGATCTTGCCCTGATCCGTGAACTGGACATCGATTTGGTGGCCTGCCTGGACACCCATGCCCATGCCGACCACGTGACGGGCAGCTGGCTGATGCACGCCGCCACCGGCAGTGCCATTGGCCTTGCCGCTGCTGTCGGTGCCGAGCACGTGAGCCTGCCGTTGCGGCACGGTGATCGGGTTCCCTTCGGCGAGCGCTCCGTGGAGGTGCGCGCCACCCCCGGCCACACCGACGGTTGCCTCACCTACGTGCTCGATGACCAGGCGATGGCCTTCACCGGCGATGCCGTGCTGGTCCGCGGTTGCGGCCGCTGCGACTTCCAGCAGGGCAACGCCCACTCCCTCTGGACCTCGATCACGGGGCAGATCTTCTCTCTTCCCGACGCCTGCCTGCTCTATCCCGGCCACGACTACACCGGCCGCAGCGTGACCTCCGTTGCCGAGGAGAAGGTCTTCAACGCAAGGCTGGGCGGCAGTGCCACCGAGAGGGATTTCGTCGGCCACATGGAGGCGATGAAGCTTCCCCATCCCCACAAGATCGCTGAAGCCCTGCCCGGCAACATGCGCTCCGGCAAGCCACGCCAGCTGGCGGCCGCTCCCGCCTGGGCGCCCCTGACCCGCAGCTACGCCGGCCTGCCTGAACTCACGCCGGCCTGGGTGGTCGCCCATCAGAGCGATCTCACCGTGCTCGATGTGCGCTCTGCCGAGGAATTCAACGGCCCCGATGGCAGGGTGGCCGGCAGCCTGCTGATCCCCCTGCCGGAGCTTGAAGGCCGCTCCAGCGAGATCCCCACCGGTCGGCCGCTGGTCGTGGTCTGTCATTCAGGCAGTCGTTCCGCCCTGGCCACCCAGCAACTGCTGAAAGCTGGTCATGCCCAGGTGGCCAACCTGCACGGCGGCCTGAGCCGTTGGGCGGCCGAGGGCTTCCCGCTGGAAGGCGTCATTCCTGCCTGAGGGGTGCGCCCCTGATCGCTTCGATCACCGACTCCGCTTCGGCATTGCCCCGTTCTCTGCTTCTCCACCGATGGCGTCCACCCCTTCAGCTGCACAGCTCCACCGCATCAGCGCCCATGACCTGGCCGACCAACTGGCTGCCCAAGGCGTCAGCGTGATCGATGTGCGCGAACCGATGGAGTACGCCTCCGGCCACATCAGCGGCAGCCTCAACGTTCCCCTTTCACGCCTCACCCAGGCCGATTTGCCGAACGGACCGCTTGTGCTGGTCTGCCAGAGCGGCAACCGCAGCAGCAAGGCCTTGACCCAGCTTCTGCACAAGGGCCACCCGCACCCGGTTGCCGACCTGCTCGGTGGTCTTCCCGCCTGGCAGGAGGCTGGTTTCTCCGTGCGCAAGCTCAAAGGAGCGCCACTGCCCTTGATGCGCCAGGTGCAGATCGTGGCAGGAAGCCTGGTGTTGCTGGGGGTGATCCTGAGCCAGACGGTGGCTCCCGGCTGGATCTGGCTGAGCGGTTTCGTGGGGGCTGGCCTCACCTTTGCGGGCCTCAGCGGCTTCTGCGGCATGGCGCGCCTGCTGGCTGTGATGCCCTGGAACCAGGTGGCGATCGGATCACGGGGGAAATGAGCGCCACGACCATGGCGCTGCTGCTGGTGGGCGGCGCCCTGATCGGCTTTCTGCTCGCCGTCCTCGGCGCCGGCGGCTCGATCTTATTGTTGCCCCTGCTGGTGAGCGGTGCGGCCCTGCCCACCAAGGCCGCGGTTCCGCTCTCGCTGCTGGTGGTCACCTTGCTGGCCCTCGGCAATGTGGGTCCTTACATCCGCCGCCGCCAGATCGCGATCCAGCCCGCCCTGGTGCTGGGGGTGCCGGCCCTCGCCGGCAGCTGGATCGGCGGCACCCTGGTGAAGGCTGGTCTGATCCCGGAGCCGCTGCAGCTGGGAATCTTCACGGCCGCAGCCTTGCTGGCCTCCTGGCTGCTCAATCGTCGCAGTGCCAGAGAGCGTCCTCTCCAGCACGGACGCCCTGCGGGTTCCCCCGTGCTGCTGGCCAGCCAGGGCGTGGTGGTGGGCCTGCTCACCGGCGTCGCCGGGGTGGGCGGCGGTTTTGCGATCGTGCCAGCCCTCGTCCTTCTGGCGGGGCTGCCGATGCAGCTCGCCAGTGGCACAAGCCTGCTGCTGATCGCCACCAATTCCCTGGTCGCCCTTGCCGCACTGGGCCACTGGCCCACGGCCCACCTGCCGCTCCTGTTGCCTCTGCTTGGTGGTGGCTTCCTTGGGGGGATGGTCGGCCAACGGCTCGCGCCTCACCTGCCGGAGGTGCGGCTGCACCAGGGGTTCTCGGCGCTTCTGATCGGATCGGCCCTGCTCACCGGAGCCGAGGTCTGGCGTCGCCACGATCACCTGCCCGCTGTTCCCATGGCTTCCAGCCGCCAGAGCCTGCAGGCTGCGCACCGATCAGCCTCTCCCGTCTCCTCATCCTCAGCCGTTTCCATCGCGCCATGAATGAACGCACCTTCCAGTTCCGGCTGCGCAGCAGCCACCCCGCTCCAGATCGCGCCACTCACGATCTGGTGGTGGAGTTCCTGAGCGACTCCGGCGCCTGGGAGCCCCAGCAGCTCAGCTTCACCATGCCGGGATTCCGGATCTACCTGATTTCGCTGCTGCTCTGCCAGCACTTCTATCTGGTGGCCAATGCCAGGGAGAAGGCCATTCCGCTGCTGCAGGTGGAGGCTGATTTTGTCGTCACCACAAGCAGCGACTGGATCGTGGCCAGGGTGGAGGGCGACTTCCGGATCCAGCTGGATGCCGCCTTCGAGCAGGAACGGGGCCTCGCCGATGCGGAGGCGATCGCCTACATCCAGGAGCGCATGAAGCTCTGTCCGGTCTCCCGCAACCTGCCCGATGGGGTGTGCAAGCGCATCGTGCTCACTTCCCTGAGCTGATCTGAGGGAGTTCTCCGCTCAGGCCCCAAGGGCAGGACCCTCCACGTCCTGGTGCCGGTGGATGGCAGTGAGCTGCCGGGGGGGCGGCGCCAGAAATCTTGGGGAAGCCCGCCAGAGATCTATCGACAATGCGAAAGATGTTGAGAAATGAAGGTATAAACCTCTCCTTGTGTAGCAAGGTTCGCGCTTGGCCAGGAGAGGGGATTCTCGCCGGTTTCTTGCCTCGGATCTGACTAGCTTGAGAGCGTAAACATACAGTTTTCACCATGAAGACATCCTTCACTTTCCCGGTTTTTGCATGGCTTCAGCGTTTTACCGCTCATGGCACCCTCTGGGTGATGAGCTTTGCACTGTTTGCTCTCGGCACACTGTGCAGCCCATCGGTTGCCATGGCTGTCGATAGCTCGGGCAACTGGAACCTTGAGGATGGTTCGGGCCACCGGCTGGGGGCAGTGCTCTATGAACGATCAAACATCGATCCGTCTGCTGGTCTGCGACTGAAACTGACGGCGGAGTCTGACGGGCTCAAACTGGATCATGCCCGTCCCCTCATGCTCAGTGATGGGCGTGGCCAGGATTGGAGTCTGGCTAATCGCAGCGGAGAACTGATGGCAAGTAACGATGGCGCCATCCCGGTCGCTTCGTCCCAGTACGACGCCAGTTGTCTGAACCCCACCCCAAGTGATGGCGTGCCCATGGAGATGACAGTCGTCAGTTCCGCAGGTGATCTGAGCTTTGCGCTGTCGCCAGGCCAAGTGCAGACCCTGCACTCACTGACTGACGCCTGCGTTAACTGAAGGCCGCCCTCTGCAGCGGAAATGGCAACTGCGCATGCATGGCGAACCAGGACATGAGCTGGATCTTCACCAGACATCGACCAGCTGTCTCCTCGGTCGCCTTGTTCTTGCCGGCCATGGAGTAGCCGACTGACAAACTTGTGGACATTGTCGTTTGACCAACACCATGGGGCGCCCCTACCAACCCTCGCTGCTGAGGCTGCTGCACGGACTCACGGCGGTGCTGGTGCTGGGTTGCTGTCTGAGCGGGCTGTTCGTGTATAGCCGCTACGACGGCCGCTGGGGACGGCTGCCTTTCGTGCCAGGCGGCAGCTGGATCGATCTGCATGGCCAGGTGGGCTGGTTCCTGCTGCCCGTGGGCCTGGCCTTCACCGGCTACGCGCTCACGCTCGGCAAGGCGCGGCTGCGGCGCGCCACCAACGCGATGGCGCTGGTGGCGCTGGTGCTGGCGGTGGCCACCGGCAAGTTGATGCAGGAAGACTGGCTGCGTGACGGCGAACTGCACCACCTGGTGTATTCGCTGCATCTGGTGGCCTGGCTTGTGATCGGCCTGGCGGTGCTGGTGCATGTGGCAGGCAGCCTGCAACTGGGGGGTTGGCCGCTGGTGGTGTCGATGTCGAACACGAGCCTGCGGGAGGGGGATCTGCCTGGCGACTGGCCCTCCCAGATCCGCCGCTACATCAAGCGCAAGCGCTGAAGCTGCCGGACATTGCTCAGAGCGGATCGCCGGGCAGGAAACGCCGGATGAACTGGGCCAGGGGCATCGGCCGGCAGCGGGCCTGCCAGTTGTTGCCGCCCGGCAGCCGCCGCCAGCACTGCACCTCTACGCGGGCTGGATCGCAGGCAGCGTCCCCGCCCACGTCGCCAGCGAGCAGCTGCACCTGGTAGCGGTAGTCGGCATCGGCGGCCTGCTCGGGGGCCGCCAACGCTTCGGCGCCCGGCTGGGTGCTGAGGAACGCGGCCAGGAAGGCGGCCATCTGCTGCTGCTGCCGCAGCGCCATGGCGAAGCGCCAGGCGGCGCCGGTGGGGTAGCCGTCGTGGTGAAGGTAGAGGTGGCGCACCGGCGCGCCGGGAAAGCCTGTGAATGAATAGACGGCGCGGGTGGCCACGGGGGCGGAGCGGCTGCCTCGACCAGTGCCCCCGGTGTCTCAGGGATTGTTCATGAAGAAGGGGCTGGCTGCATCTGGCCACAGCGGCGCCGGGCGCCATGGCGCCTCGCTGGATCACGGCCGAAGATGATGCCCGATCCAAGCGAGGGCTTCCCGCATGACCTCCACCATCACCGAGCCGGAAGACAGCCGTCTTGTGCTGTTGCGCCAGGAGTTCGAGCGGGACGCCAGCTTCAATCTGGTGTTCGTGGTGCTGACGGTGGGCGCCACCTTGATCGCCACCCTGGGCCTGCTGGCCAACAGCCCCGGTGTGGTGATCGGCGCGATGGTGGTGGCCCCCTGGATCATGCCGCTGCAGGCGATGGCGTTCGAGATCCTGCGGGGGCGCCTGCCGATGTTTCTGCGCGCGCTGCGCACCCTGCTGCTGGGCGTGGTGATCTGCGTGGTGCTGGCGATGCTGGTGGGCCGTCTGGTGGCCTTCCCCAGCTTCGGCAGCGAGGTGATGAACCGCACCAGCCCCAACCTGCTGGATCTGGGCGTGGCCCTGGTGGCCGGGGCGGTGGCGATGTTCGCCAAGCTCCGCAAGGACGCGATCTCGGCCCTGGCCGGCCTGGCGATCGCCGTGGCCCTGGTGCCGCCGATGTGTGTGGTGGGCATTCTGCTGGCCTCCTCGTTCTGGGCCCAGGCCTACGGGGCGCTGCTGCTGTTCGCCACCAACCTGCTGGGCATCATGTTGGGGGCGATGGCGGCGCTCGGCGCGCTGGAGCGGGTGTACCGCAGCCGCCTCTTTCACAGCAGGCTGGGCCTCACCAGCGTGGCGCTCACGGCGCTGCTGGTGATTCCGCTGGGCAGCAGCTTCTTTCGCCTGCTCAACCAGTCGCGGCAGGAGACGAAGGCCAAGGAAGTGGAGCAGGTGATCGAGCAGCAACTGCGCAGCAGCACGATCACCCTCGGCGGTGATCCGGCCATCGACCTGGTGGGCCTCTCGATCAACTGGCAGAAGAATCCGCCGCTGATCCGCGCCCGGGTGCGGGTCACGGATCCCTCCCTGCCCACCTCCGCGCAGGTGGCGGGCGTGCAGGCCTTCATCAACAAGAACCAGGCGCCGTTGCGCTTCCGCTTGGTGGTGCAACGCACCGCCGTCGATCTGATCGGCCCGGAGACTGCTCCCAACCCGCCGCACCTGGAAGTGCTGCCACCGTCTGCGCTGCCTTCAGCCGACTCCAAGGGGGAGTGAGGGTGTGACGGACACCGCCGCCGCTCAGGCGGAGCTCGATGGGGTGCGCGATCCGAAGCTGCGGCGGCTGTGGGCGTTCCTGCGGGTGTGCCTGGTGCTGGCGGGCATCGGCGGCACCAAGCTGCTGGTGCGCCGGCTGGGCTGGGAGGTGCTGGCCCCCAATCCGCTGTTTCCGGCGCTGGTGGCCTCCGAGGTGGTGTTGCTGGGCTTCCTGCTGAACGGGGTGCTGCTGGATTACAAGGAAGGCGAGACGATGCCGGCGGAACTGGCCGCTGCGATGGAATGCGTCGCCAGTGAAGTGCGCGCTGTGCAGGTGCTGCACCCCGAGGCCGAGATCCGCCCGGCCTTGGCGGCGCTGACGGCCTTCAGTGAGGCTCTGCTGGGCTGGATGCGGGAAGGCGGCGGTGTGGCCGTGTTGCTGGATCAGCTCGATGCTCTGCAGCAGCTGATCGAGCAGTTGCGCGCCTGGAACCCGGCTCCGTTGCAGGCCCGCCTGCTGCTCGAACTGGCCACGATCCGCCGCCATGTGTATCGCATCGAAGTGATCCGAGAAACCACCTTCGTGCCGTCGGTGTATGGCATGGCCTATCTGGGCACAGGCCTGCTCACCGTGGGGCTGGTGCTCACCGACATCGAACCGTTCAGTGAATCGATGTTCTTCATCGGCGTGATCTCTTTCCTGCTGATCAAGCTGCTCTACCTGATCACCGATCTCGATAATCCCTTCGCCGCTGGCGACAAGCTGTCTGTGGAGAATGTATCGCTGATGCCGCTGGCGTTGGCGTTGCGGCGGTTGCGGGGTGGGAAGGGGGTTGGGTGAGGGTAAGGATGTGGATTGAGGGCGAAGCCGTTGTGGCCACCGATGGGTTGGAGGTCACCGCCAGAGAGCGTGTGATGTGAGCGGTCCAAGGGGATAAGTGTCCGTACTTTGGACACATAAAAACCGGCCCTTGCATTCCGCGAGTACCCGTTTTCGCTGCTCTGCAGGATCAAGTTCAGGTGAGGAGGGGATGGGCATGATGCAGGCCCAGCGGGCGCGGACGTTTTGTAGAAGCGGTTGGCCTTGCGGTTGGGGATGATCGTTTTCAGAAACCGGTGCCCTTCGGTTTCGATCATCGGTACCAGGTGGATGTAGCCATAGAGCCGCACCACGAGGATGCGCAGGAACCACCTCATCCAGCCGCGTACTCGTGCGAGCCGCCCGCAGCTAGCCTTACCAGGTAATACCCAGCCCCGGGAGTGCGTTTCGATGGACTCTGCCGATGCCGTCACCAGCTCGATCACCAGCAAGGGGCAGGTGACCATCCCCAAGGCGTTGCGCCAGCAGTTCGGGTTGGCCAGGGGCAGCCGCGTGAGCTTCGCGTTGGTGGGGGATCACATCGAGCTCCGCCCCTGGAAGCCGGAGCAGACCCTGGCGGAGAGCGGGTTCGGATTGCTCAGGTCCAGCCGGCCAGCCGTGCCGGCGGACTTCGACCCCGCCAGCCTGCTGCGCCCGTGATTGGTGTGGACACCAATGTGCTGGCCCGCTACTTCGTGGCGGAGGACGACGCCGATGCAGCCACGGAACGCCAGCGCCGGGCCGCCCTGGATCTGATCGAATCCGGCCAACCGCTGTTCCTGGCCAAGACGGTGGCTCTGGAGCTGGAGCAGTTGCTGCAGGTGTTCGACCACCTGCTGGCCCATCCCGGCCTCACGGCAGAAGACCGGCCAGCCCTGGAGCAGGCCGTGGCCGGTGTGCGCAACGGGCTCGACTTCGCTGATGCCCTCCACCATGCAAGCTGCCGCAGTTGCGCGTCGATGGCGTCGTTTGATGATCGCGGCTTTGTGCGGCGCAGCCGCCAGCTCAATCTGGCGCCACGGGTGTTTGTGCCGGCAGGTCCCTGAGCGGGAATCAGGGCCTTGATGGCTCAACCAACTCGGAGCCTGCCGCCGACGTCCGCTCCTGGTGTTCCTTGAGGGTGACGCTCTTGGCGTCTTTCCATTTCCCCGATCACGATCAGGTTGCGGATCACACCGTCTTGGTGGAGTGTTGACTCAAGGAAGCTGGCGCGACCATCCTGGGTATAGCAACGGATTCTTTTCGAAGCTTCAGCAATGCTTTCGAGATCGAGCAGGTCTTTACTCACAACGGCCTGGCTTCTGCGATCACCTGAATGCCGATCGTTGGATGCAGCTGATCGGGTTCGGCTAGATCAACACGGCAGTTGAGCAGGGATTCAAGCTCCTGCTGAAGTGCGATCACTTCCAGCAGGGAATGGCCTTGTTCAAGATCCACCAACAGATCAAGGTCACTTCCTGGCCGGTCAAGCCCACGAGCTACCGAACCGAACTCGCCTCCCTCAGCCCCGCCGCACCACCACCACGCCGCGGCTGAGGCCGGAGCTGCTGTCGGTGGTGCGGATCGCCTGCCAGAGATCGGCGAGGGGCACCCACACCGACGGGTAGCGGTAGCGGGCCACATCCAGGATCAGTACCCGATCGGTGCTGGCGTTGTAGGCGGCCAGCGGGGAGATGTGGCCGCCGCCGGCCTGGCCGAGGGACGGGCGGAAGTAGTTGACCAGCAGGCGGTCGTCGGCGCGGGCGAGGTTGCTGCGCACCAGCAGGCGGAACTGGGCCAGGCTGAGCCGGTCGCCGTGGATGGCGCGGGCCTGCAGGCCATGGCTGGCCAGCAGCGCCCTTAGCTCCTGCAGGGTCATGCCCTGGCGGGCCACCAGCTCGGGGCTCAGCACCGCCCGGGTGGCGGTGGCCTCGAACACGTTGTCCTGCGTCCAGAAGCGGTAGCTGCCGTAGCCCGCTGCCGCCGGCGCCGGCACCGCCAGGCTGTTGAGCACCATCACCATGCTGGCCACGCCGCAGTAGGCCAGGTTGGCCTGGGTGAGGAACTGCTCCGCCAGGGGACCGTAGTCGGCGCGATCGGCGCTTTGCAGCAGCAGGGTCTGGCCCTGGGGTTCCGGCAGGGGGATCGTGGCTGCCGGGGGTTGCGCCAGGGCCCGAGGCAGCAGCGGTGGCAGGGCCAGCAGCGCCAGGCCCAGAACGGCCGGCAGGGCACGACAGGGGCGGGAAGCGGGCGGGGTCAGGGGATGGATCTGCGGTTTGCGCCAGTGTGGCGACGCAAGCAAGCCTTGGCGGTTTCCGGATCCGGGGCTGTGGCACGAACTCCAGGATTCGATGGGTCCGTCTTCAGCAATGCCGTTGCTGGCGGCTTTCCGCTGGCACCCGATGCGCGCCAAAAGCCTGCAGGATCACGGCCCAGGGGTGAGAACTCCGCCTGTTCAAGGTGGTGATCGAGCCCACAAGCTCATGGTGCCTGCCAGGAGTTGATCCGATCGATCCCGATCCCTTCGAAATCGGCCACATGGCGGGTGGCCAGGCGAGCACTCCGGGCCAGGGTGGTGGCAGCGATCACCGCACTAGCCGTGGTCATCGGCCGGCCCAGGCGTTCCCGCTGCCTGAGTACCTCCGCATGCCAATGCGCGGCTTCGCGATCGAGTGCCCACACCCGTTCGTGGCAAGGGGCTGGCAGCAGTGTGTCCCAGCTTCGCTGCAACGCCTCCCGCCGCCGGCCCTCCGGCAGGCGAGCGATGCCATGCAAAATCTCGGCCTCATTCATCGACGTGAGGCCTGCCGTTCCCGGAGCCAGGCGATCTGCCCAGGCCAGGGCCATCCGCAACCTCAGGCGACGCTGCCACCCCTCGCCGCGCCAGGCTGACGACAATCAGTTGCTGCCGGAGACGGCGCCACGCCGATGTGCTTCTCCAGCAGCGCCAGCTTCGTGGTGGCGGCGGCGCTGTTGCCCGTGGGCGTGGCCTCTGTGCGCTATTGCCAGCAAGCCCAGCGCAGCGATCTGCTGCCCCTGGCGTTCTCGCCGCTGTTCTTCTCGGTGCAACAAACCCTGGAGGGTGTGGTCTGGCTTGGCCTGGCGCCAGGCGGTGCCGCCGCGCTCGTGCATCCCGCCGCGCTCGCCTATCTGTTCTTTGCCTACGCCTTCTGGCTGGCCTGGTTTCCCTGGTGCGCCCTGCGGCTGAACCGGCAGTTGCTGCCCGGTCTGCGTCACCGCCTGCTGCAGACCGCTCTGGTGCTTGGCCTGCTGGTGGGCGCCGGGCTCTGGCTGCCGCTGCTGCTGGATGGCGCTCTGTTCGAGCCGGTGGTGGTGAACGGATCCCTCAGCTACACCACGACCCTGCTGGCAAGCCGCTGGATCAGTCTCGGTGTCGGCAGCACGCTCTACGGCATGGTGATCATCGCTCCCTTGCTACTCAGCCGCTCGGGACGGCTGCGTGGGTTCGCTGGATCTTTGCTAGTGGTGTTTCTGCTGTCGCACCTTTCTTTCAGCTACGCCTTCACCTCGGTGTGGTGCTTGTTCAGCGCGTTGTTGTCGGGTTCGCTCTATTGGATTCTTCGCGATCCGGAGCCTGTGGTGCTGGTGGCCTGACGACGCCCCGCTGTGCTTTGAATCTGTGGTTCGAAGCTGTAGCGCCAAGGGGTGAACCGCCTCTGTGATCCGCCGCCATGAGTGACGCTCCCGTCCCCACCGATCCCGCCCAGCTGCGGCGTCATTACCAGCAGGCCGACCTGCGGCGGGCTGATCTGGCGGACGACCCGGTGGCGCAGTTCCGCCGCTGGTTCGATCAGGCCGTGACCGCCGGGCTGGAGGAGCCCAACGCCATGGTGCTGGGCACCAGCGATGGCGTGCGTCCCAGTGCCCGCACCGTGCTGCTCAAGGCGTTCGACGCGCGCGGCTTTGTGTTCTTCACCCACTACGACAGCCGCAAGGCCACCGAGATCGCCGCTCACCCCCAGGTGAGCCTGCTGTTTCCCTGGTACGGGCTGGAGCGGCAAGTGGCGATCCTGGGCCGGGCCGAGCGGATCAGCACGGCCGAATCGCTCGCCTATTTCCTCTCACGGCCGCTCGGCAGCCGGTTGGGGGCGTGGGTGTCGCAGCAGAGCGCCGTGATCAGCTCGCGCTCGTTGCTGGAAGCGCAATGGGAGGCGATGCAACGCCGCTTCGCTGGTGGGGAGGTGCCGTTGCCGCCGGCCTGGGGCGGCCTGCGGGTGGTGCCGGCCGAATTCGAGTTCTGGCAGGGCCGGCCCAACCGCCTGCACGATCGCTTCCGCTACAGGCGGGCGGGGGAAGCGGGGGAAGGTGGCGCGGCGGAGGCAGGTAGCGGTGGTGAAAGCGGCAGCGCCTGGCTGATCGAGCGGCTGGCGCCCTGAGCCCGCCCCAGCACAAGCACTCACCTTGAGAGATGGTCAGGGGGGCTGCCGATTCAGGCCCCCCGATCGTGGCCATGGTGCAGGTGACGCCGCAGCTGCGGGTTCCGTCTGTTCCGTCGCCCAGGTTCGATGCCCTTTGCGCTCAACTTCGTTCACCCCGTGCTGATGTGGGGGTTGCTGGGTCTGATGCTCTACTCGGGCTATCTGGGCTTCAAGGCCAGCCTGATCCGCAAGGCCAGCCCGGAAGACCGCAAAGCCATGCTGCAGGAGCACTACGGCGCGCGGCACGCCCGGCTCGGCCCGGTGATCCTGGCGGTCACCCTGCTGGGTGCCGTCGGTGGCATGGCCGCCACCTATCTCAAGAACGGCAAGTTGATCCTCGGTCCGCACCTGTTCGTCGGCCTTGGTGTGGCGGCGCTGGTGATCGTCACCGCCTCGCTCGGCCCCTCCCTGCAGAAAGGCAAGGACTGGGCCCGCACCCTGCACGTGACCACCAACGGCCTCGTGCTCACCCTGTTCGGCTGGCAGGCCATCAGCGGCATCGCCATCGTGCAGAAGCTGCTCAGCTCCGCCTCTTCGGTCACGCCCGCGCTTGTCCCTGCCATGAGCTGATGGCACGGCGCGGGCCGTAGGCGTCCGCCCCTGCTTACCTTGGCCCAATGCGTCTGCTGCACACCTCCGACTGGCATCTGGGCCGCAGCTTTCACGGGGTCTCGCTGTTGGAGGAGCAGGCGGCGGCGATCTCGCGGATCGTGTCGCTCGCTCTGGAGCACCAGGTGGATGCGGTGCTCATCGCTGGCGATCTCTACGACCGTGCCATTCCTCCTGCCGAGGCGGTGGCCCTGTTCAACGACGCCCTCGCCCGGCTGAGCGCCGGTGGCACGGCCGTGGTGGCCATCGCCGGCAACCACGATTCCCATGTGCGGGTGTCGGTGTACGACCCCTTGCTCTCCGCCTTCAACATCACGGTGCGGGGCGACGTGGGCCGGGCCCAGGAGCCGGTGCTGGTGACGCCCAGGGCCGGCGGCACGCCCGTGGCTATCTATCCCCTGCCGTACCTGGAGCCGGCGGTGGTTGGGCCGGCCCTGGCTGGCGAACCGGTGCGCCTGCGCCACGAGGAGGTGACCCGGCTGGCCATCGAGCGGATCCACGCCGATCGGCGCGAACGGCCGCCCCAGCGTTCGGTGCTGGTGGCCCACACCTTCGTGGCGGGCGGCGAAACCTCGGAGTCGGAGCGGGAGCTCACCATCGGCAACGTCGACCGGGTGAGCGTGGCGGCCTTCGAGGGCTTCGATTACGTGGCCCTGGGCCACCTGCACGCCTCCCAGCAGCTGGACGGCCCCCGGGTCGCCTATTCGGGCACTCCGCTGGCCTATTCCTTTTCCGAGGAGCACCACGTCAAGTCGGTGCGGATCGTGGAGCTGGCCGCCGACGGGACGCCCAGCGTGGAAGTGGTGCCCCTGGAGGTGGGCCGGCCCCTGTGCACCCTGCGGGGGGCCATCGAGGAGCTTTGCTCAGACCCTGCCCACGCCGCCGCCAGCGAGGCGCGGGTGCGGGCGATCCTCACCGACGACTCCCTGCCCCTGCAGGCCATGGCCCGGCTGCGGGCCCGCTTTCCCCACATCGCCGAGCTGCGCCACGAGCCCCCCGAGGTGGCCCGCGCCGGCGAGGCCGAGCGCCACCGCCAGGTGCGCCAGGCCCGCTCGCCGCTGGAGCTGGCCAGCGCCTTCTTCACCGACCAGCAGGGCCAGCCGCCCGGCGAGCCCGAGGCCGAGCTGCTGCGGGCGGCCCTGGCGGCGGCGGAACGGGGAGGGGAGCGGTGAAGCCGCACCGGCTGGCGATCGAGGCCTTCGGGCCCTACGCCGATCCGGTGGCGATCGACTTCGACGCCCTGGCCGCCGAGGGGCTGTTCCTGATCCACGGCACCACCGGCGCCGGCAAGACCTTCCTGCTCGATGCCCTCTGCTTCGCCCTCTACGGCGAGGTGTCGGGCGACCGCAGCGTCAAGGGGCTGCGCTCTGACCACGCCCCCCCCGGCGCCGTACCCCGGGTGAGCCTCGAGTTCTCCTGCGGCGCCGCCCGCTACCGGGTGGAGCGGGTCCCCGCCCACACGGCCCCGAAGGCCCGCGGCCAGGGCACCACCGAAAAGGCGCCCCAGGCGTTCCTGTTCCGGCTGGGCGCCGGCAAACCGGAGCAGGCCGTGGCGGCGAAGACCACCGAGGTGACGCGGGAGGTGGAACACCTGGTGGGGCTCAGCGCCGCCCAGTTCCGCCAGGTGATCCTGCTGCCCCAGGGGCGCTTCGCCGAGGTGCTGCGGGCCAAGGCCGAAGAGCGCGAAGCCCTGCTCAAGACCCTCTTCGACACGGTGATCTACGAGCGGGCCGGCTGGTGGCTCGAAGACCAGGCCCGCACGGCGCGGAACCTGGCGCTGGATCAGGCCCGGGAGCAGGAGGTGCTGCGGCGCCGGGCGGCCGACGCCTGGGACCCCCAGGCGCCCGAGCCGCCGGAGGGGGCGGAAGCGCCTCCGCCCCCCGCCGACCAGGCCGGCCTCGAAGCGCTGGTGGAGCGGATCGGCGGGGTGGTGCAGGGCACCGAGGCCGCCCTGGGGGAGGCCTCCGCCAGCCTGCTGGCGGCCCAGACGACCCTGGCGACCCTGGCGGCGCAGGCGGACCGCTGGGACCGGCGCGCCGCCGCCAGCGCCCAACTGGGCGAGCTGGAGGCCAAACAGGAGACGGTGGCGGAGTTCCGCCAGAAGCTCAGCCAGGCGGAGCGGGCCGAAACATTGCGCCCGAGCCTGGTGGCGGAACAGGGGGCCCGCCGTGCCCTCGCCCTGGTGGAGCGGGGGCTGCAGGAGCAACTGCGCGCCACGATCCAGGCCAGGGCAGGGGCGCGGGCGCTGCCGCCGTCGGTGCAGGAGCTGGATTTGGTGGCCCTGCCGTCCGCCGAAACCCTCGCCGCTGCCGGTGCCGACCTGGCCGCCCGGGGGGCGGAGGTGCGGGAGCTGGCCCGCAAAGCCGAGGAGGCTGCCCAGGCCGGGGGGGCGGCGGCCGCCGCCAGCCAGCGGGCCAGCGAGGCCGAAGCCGGGCGGGCCACCGCCGTCGCCCAGCAGGAGCGGCTGGCGGCGGAGCAGGAGCGGGAGCTGGTGCTGCTCGCCAAGGCCCGCAGCGCCCGCGACCAGCTCGAGGGCCTGCAGCGGGCCGCCCGGGAGGCTGATGGCCGCGCCGTTGCCGCCGAAGCCATCGCCCCGGCCCGGGAGCGGCAGAACGGGGCAGAGGTCGCCAGGAACGGCGCCGATCGCGAGGTCAACGCGGCGGCCGCCGGCCTCAACGAGCTGCGGCGGCGCCAGATCGAGGGCATGGCCGCCCGCCTGGCCGGGGGTCTGGCCGCCGGCGCCCCCTGCCCGGTCTGCGGCTCCGCCGACCATCCGGCGCCGGCCCGGCCCTCGGCCGATGCCGTGGACGACGGGACGATCGCCGCCGCCGAACGGACCCTGGCCGCGGCCACCCAGGCGGCACAGGCGGCCGCAGTGGCCCTGGCCAACGCCCAGGCCGCCCTCGCCGCCGTGCTGGAGAAGGCGGGCGACGGCGTCGATCCGCTCCCCGCCCGCCAGGCCGCCGGCACGGCCGCTGCGGCCCACCAGGCGGCCCAGTCCCTGGCCGAAGGCCTGCCGGCGCTGGAACAGCAGACCACCGATCGGGAGCAGCAACGCCAGCAGCTGGCCAAGGCCATTGAGGCGGCCGCCACGGCCATCGCCCTGGAGCGCCGGGCCGCCGCCGAGGCCAGCCAGCGGCAGCGGACCCTGGCGGAGCAGGTGGCGCGGGAGCTGGGGGAGGGGCTGGAGCCAGGCGCGGTGCTGCGGGCCTTCGGGCCTCTGGAGTCCGCCCTCCAGGCCCTGGTGGCCGGTGTGGGCGCCCACACCCGTGCCACCAGCGAGCTGGAGCAGGCGGCCCGGCGGCTGGGTCAGGAGCTGGCCGCCTCACCCTTCGCCACGGCGGAGGATGCCGCGGTGGCCCTGCAGGAGGAGAGCTGGCGCCTGAAGCTGGTCGAGCGGATCGCGGCCTACGAGGCGGCGGTGATCGAGCAGCGCAACCTCCTGTCCGCCCCCGATCTGGCCGATCTGCCGGAAGCCCGGCCCGACACCGCCGCCGCCGGCGAGGCCGTGGCCCGCCTGGATGGGGCACGCACCCGGGCCGTGGAGTGCCACAGCGAAGCTCGGGCCGCCCAGCGGGAGATCACCCGCCTCACCGCCGAACACCGCACCGGCACCACCGCCCTGGCGGCGAAGCAGGAGCGGGCCGAGCGGCTCAGTGCCGTGGCCAACCGTTGCCAGGGCAAGGCGGCCCCCTACATCTCCCTGCAGCGCTGGGTGCTCTCCGCCTACCTCGCCGACATCTGCGGCTACGCCAACCAGCGGCTCACCTTGATGACCTCCGGCCGCTACCAGTTGCGGCTCACCGATGAGGGCGGCCACGGCGGCCGCAACGCCGGGCTGGGCCTGCGGGTGCTGGATGCGTACACCGGCGAGGAGCGGGAGGTGAGCAGCCTCTCGGGCGGCGAAACCTTCCAGGCCTCCCTGGCCCTGGCCCTGGGCGTGGCCGACACGGTGCAGGCCCACGCCGGCGGGGTGCCTCTGGAGGCCCTGTTCATCGATGAAGGTTTCGGCAGCCTCGATCCCGACAACCTCCAGCTGGCGATGGACGAGCTCGACCGCTTGCGCGAGGGCGGCCGCATGATCGGCCTGATCAGCCACGTGAGCGCCCTGCGCGAGCGCATCCGCGGCGGCATCGAGGTGATCGCCGGCGACCGCGGCTCCACGCTGCGGCTGAGCAGCAGCTTCTAGAGCAGCCCTCGGTGGCGCACGAACAGCTGCACCATCGCCCAGGAGCCCAGTGTCACCTTGATCGCCACCAGCACATTGAGCAGCGGGATCCAGCTGCCACCCGCCAGGCTGCCGAATTCCCCGGGCGGTGGCGGCAGGCCACCGAGGGTGAGGGCGGCCAGCAGCACGAAGGCGATCACCGCCCCCTTCTCCCACAGGTCGGCGCGGTAGCGCCGGTACAGACGATCGGACAGTTCCGCCGAGCCGCTGATCAGGGCCAGCCCGATCGCCGTGCCGCCGGCCACCCCCGCCGCAAAGCCGCCTCCGGGCGAGAGGTGGCCGCGCAGGGCCAGCTCCACACCGATCAGGGCGGCGATCGTGCCGCCCAGCTGGCAGAGCACCACTGAAGGAGCATCAGCAAGGGCGCGCACGCTTGGTTTGGCCGTTTCGCCGGCAAAGAGAAAGCGCACGCCGATCGATGCCAGCGTGAACACCACCACCTCGGTGACCGTGTCGTAGAGGCGGGTGTAGAGGATCACCCCCGACACCAGATTCGGCACGTTCGTCTGCTCGACGAGGGTGTTGATCAGCGGCACCAGATCGGCGGCCGGCGGCAGGGCCGAAGCCAGGGGGGAGAGGCAGAGGGCCGTGGCGGCCACCAGGTAGAGCCAGGTCATAGGGCGTCCGCCAGGTCGAGCGCGCCGCCGCTCTCGCGCCAGGCGCGATAGCCCTCCAGGGCCTGCAGGCGCTTCAGCAGCCGCGGGTTCGCCAGCACCAGCCGCTGGTCGGCTTCGAGGCGGCCGTGACAGCCATCGGCGGCAGCGAGGGCCGCCTCCGCCGGCGGCACCAGTCGCAGCCGCAGGCCGGCGGGCTCCAGCCAGGCCCGCAACAGCTGCTGGCACTGGGGCGACGGCGGCGCGCGATCGGGAAACGAGAGCCGCAGCGCCATCGAGGAACGCAGCGCCACGGCATAGAGGGTGGTGGAGAGCAGGGTGCCCACCAGCGCCTCGGTGATCGCCACGTCCGGCGCCCCCAGCAGGGCATAGAGCAAGGTGGCCACCGAACCGAGAATGCCGCGCAGCACCAGGGTCTGGTAGGGGTTGGACTGGCTCACCAGCAGCACGGCGGTGAGCGGCAGCAGGGCGGTGATCGGCAGGATCAGATCGAGCTGCCCCGCCAGATCGAACAGCGCGGTCATGGGGTGGGCTCCTCCTCCGTGGGGCGGCTGGGATGGGACGGCAGCGAGCAGGCGGCCAGCACGTAGCCGAAAATCGTGTTCCACACGATCAGGCCCACCAGCGCCAGGGTGAGCAGCGGCCATTGCCCGGGGATACGCAGCAGCAGGCCCAGCAGCATCAGCGAGGATCCGAGCGTGTCGGCCACCGAAAGGGCGTGGAGTTTGCGCAGGTAGCTGTGCGTGCCCAGCAGCGGCCAGGTGCCCCAGAACCAGAGCACCAGGCCCGCGCCCAGCAGCAGCAGGCTGGCGTGATCCGCGAAGGAGTCCGGTCTCATCGCTCCACCTCCCGCAGCAGGTTGGCCAGCAGCAGCAGGCCGGCGTTGCCGGCGCTGAGCACGATCGCCCCCACCAGCCCCAGCATCCGGTCGTCGCGCAGCACCGACACCACCAGGATGATCAGCGCCACCTTCGACGAGACGCTGGAGAAGGCCGCCAGCCGGTCCCACACATCGGAGGGACGGCAGGCCACGGCGATCGGGATCAGCAGGGCCACCACCATGCCCCACAGCAACACAGTCATCGGTCGGAGGCCTCCGCTCTGGCGGCAGGAAGAAGGGAGTGGATGCGGTAGCGCTGGCCGCCGTCTTCAAGGCCGAGCACGATCGTGAACGGGGTGAGCGTGATGCGGAACACATCGAGGAACACCAGCAGCGGCAGGGCTCGATCGGTGGCCGGTTCGCTGGTTTCGCGTTCCACCACCCCCGGCGCCAGCATCAGCCGGAACGCCTCGGCGTAGGCCTGTGGAATCGCCAGCAGCGCGCGCAGCGTTGCCTTCAGCAACAGCCGCAGCGGCAGGGGCCGCGAGCGGGTGCGCGGCAGCAGCAGTGCCACAACCACCCCGATCAGAAGGTTGAGCCGGCTGAAATCACTGGTGAGCAGGCACCACACCGCCAGCCGAAAGGCGGTGCTCAGCAGCAGTGGCAGGAGACGTCTCATCGGTTCAGGATCACGAGCAGGCCCGCGCCCACCACGCCGATACCGCCGAGCAGGTCGGAGAGGCCCTCCAGCTCGGGCAGCCGCAGCCGCAGCCGCAGCCGCAGGCCGTCCCCTTCCAGCAGCTGGTGGAGGCCCCAGCCGCCGAGCAGCACCAGGGCGCTCTTGGCGATGGCGCTGACGGGCTTGTCGGTCCAGGTCAGGGTCGCAGCGCCGATCACCACCAGCGCCAGCACCAGCAGGATCACCCCCAGAGACCAGGCGGGTTCAGGGGTGTCCCCGCTGGCACTGCTGCCGTTTGCCGGCCTGCGGATCAGCGGGGCGCCCCAGAAGCGGGCGTAGGCCGCCGCCGTGCCCATGCTCAGCAGCGTCACGGCCACCTCGAGCGGCAGGGAGAGCGCACCGGACAGGCCCGCCTTGGCGGTGAAGCCGGCCAGGGGCGGCAGGCCCACGATCGAGAGCGAGCCGATGCACAGCGGCCACCACACCCCGGCAGGCAGGGGCCGTTCCCGCCAGCCCTGCAGGGCGCGGTCGGGGAAGCGGCGCGCCACCAGGAACATCGCCGCCTTGGCGGTGCCGTGGCTGAGGGCATAGAAGCCGCCGGCCACCGGCGAGAGCGCCACCAGCCCCATCTGCGACAGGGTGCTCCAGGCCAGCAGGCGCTTGGCATCGGCGTCGGCGAGGGCGAACATCAGGCCCAGCACGGCACTGGCCAGACCGACGCCCGTGATCACCGGGCCCAGGGCCGGCACGCCGTAGCTGAGGCGCAGCAACGGGGCGATGCCGGCGGTGACCACCACACCCGAGAGCAAGGCCGATACCTCCGCCGGCGCCTCGGCATGGGTGACGGGCAGCCACAGGCCCGAGAGGAACAGGCCGGACTTCATCAGCAGGCCCACCAGTATCAGGGCCAGGGCGGCGATGCTGCTGGTGCTCGCCACAGCCTCGAAGCGGAAGCTGCCGCGCTCCAGATACACCAGGGCAGCCCCGATCAGGAACAGCGTCATCACGGTGTTGCCGATCAGCAGGTAGCGCAGGGCCACCCACAGCGAGCGGTCGGAACGGCTGATCAGGATCAGCAGGAAGGCGCTGATCCCCACCACTTCAAGCGTCACGTAGAGGCTGATCAGGTCCGTCACCACAAAGGCGGTGCACAGGCCGCCGTGCAGCACCATCAGCAGTAACAGGAAGGGGCCCGGCAGGGGCCGCCGCCAGCTGTCGATCACCACCGCGCTGCACACCATGGCGTTGAGCAGCAGGAACGGCACGGCGACGGCATCGGTGTTCAGGGCCACGCCGTAGGCGCCGAGCAGTTCGATGCTGCCGGGTAGGCCGCCGAGCTGAATCGCCACGGCTATCGCGGTGGTGGCCAGGCTGCAGAGCAGGGCCAGCCAACGGGCCAGCGGTGGCAGCACGGCCGCCAGGAAGGCGGCCAGGAACGGCAGCAGCAACCAGGCGATCACCATTGCCTTGGTGGTAAGCAGCGGCGTCAAGGTGAGCGTCAGCCCCTGGATGAAGGTGAGCATCACCGCTGGCCACCGGTGTCGAAGCTGGCCAGATCCAGGCTGGGATCAATGCGCGAGAGGCGGGTGATCACCACCAGCAGCAACGCTTGAATCGAAAGGCCGATCACGATCGCGGTGAGAATCACTGCCTGGGGGATGGGGTCGGCCCAGGGCGTTCCCGGATCAATGGCTGCGGTGCGGCTGGCCGGCAGGATCGGGCTGCGCAGGCCGGAGCGGGCCCCCACCAGCACGAACAGGGCCACCACTGCGGAGCCCATCACGTCCATCGACAGGATCTTGAGAAACAGGTTGCGGCGCAGCATCAAGCCCGCAAAACCTGCAAGCACCGCCCCCAGGATGAGCAGCTCAAGCAGACGAAAGGGAGCCATGGAGTCAGGGTCTTCCGGCGGTCTGCCGGGACTGAGTGGGCAGACGGTAGCCGTCGCTGCCGTGAGCTGTCGGAACGCCCTGCGCAGGCCAGAGCAGGCGCCCTCGGCCTTGACCATTCCTCGCGATCTTTGCTGTGCAGAGACTCCCCGGCTCCTGTAACCGGACGGTTGCGGCCTGACCGCCATCCTCTAGTATCACGATGTCGTTATAGCGTTGAACAATGCCACTGGTGTTGACGCTCCCCGCCCCCTCCCCTGCTGCGCCTCCCCTGCCGCCAGCCCCCGAAGCACTGCCGGCCGCCCGGCAGCGTGTTCGCTGGCAGCGGCGCGGCCGCAACCGGCCCTGGCCGCGGCTCTGGTCAGAGCGCAGCCGGTTGCTGGAACGGCAGCACAGCCGCATCGAGGCGCTGCTGGAGCAGCTGATCGACGGCGAGGCCTCTACTGCCTGCTGCCGTCAGCTGGTGCGGGCACTGGGTCTGCATCTGCGGCTGGAGGAGCGCTGGCTCGCCGAAGTGGGCTGCCTCTGCCCCGGCCATCGCTACAGCCACCGCGAGGCCGCCGAGCTCGCAGGCTGCACCCCCGCCGGCAGCGCCGAGCGGCTCGGCTGGCTGCTCGATCTGCAGGAGTGGTTCCACCTGCATCGCCATGGCGCCGATGCCGTCGCCTATGCCCGCGCCGCCGCCGCCCCTGTCCCCCTCTCGAGCGCCTCCCGATGACCGCCACCATCCGCCAGCCCGCCGCCGCTGCCACCCCGGCCGCCCCCCACCTGCGCGAAGACCTGCTGACGCCCCGCTTTTACACCACGGAGATCGACAAGGCGGCCCGCACCGACCTGGAGCAGCAGCGGCCTGCCTTCGAGGCGATGCTCGCCGAGATGGAGGCCGATCACAACCGCGACCACTTCGACCGCAAGGCCCCGCTCGACCGTCTGCGCGCTCTCAGCCCGGAAGCCAAGACCGCTTACGAGAGCTATCTGGTGCGGTCGTGCGTGTCGGAGTTCTCCGGTTTCCTGCTGTTCAAGGAGCTCTCCCGCCGCCTGTTCCAGGCCGAACGCCAGGAGCTGGGCCGCCTGTTCCAGCTGATGGCCCGCGATGAAGCCCGCCATGCCGGCTTCCTCAACCGGGCGCTGGTGGCGGAAGGGATCGAGCTCGATCTGCCCAAGCTGAGCACCAAGCGGCCGATCACCTGGTTCCCGCTCAGCTGGGTGCTCTATTCCGTGTTTCTGTCCGAAAAGATCGGCTATTGGCGTTACATCCTGATCGACCGCCATCTCAAGGCCAACCCCGACAACGCCTTTGCGCCGCTGTTCGATTTCTTCGAGCCCTGGTGCCAGGACGAGAACCGCCACGGCGACATCTTCAACCTGCTGATCCGCTGCTGGCCCGGTCTGAAGCAGGGGCTGCGCGGCAAGTTGCTCAGCCGTTTCTTCCTCTGGTCGGTGTTTCTCACCCACAGCCTCACCGTGTGTGAGCGGGGCGATTTCTACCGCCTGCTGGGCATGGATCCCCGCCGCTTCGATGCCGAGGTGATGCGCCAGACCAACCGCACCGCCCGCCGCGCCTTCCCCTGGGTGTTCGACCTCGAGCAGAGCCGTTACCTGGAGCTGCGCGACCGCCTGGTCACCTGCTTCCAGCAGATGCAGGCGCTCAAGACGGAGCCGGGCGCACTGCTGCGCAGGCTGGGCCTGAAGCTGCGCTTTGCCGGGCTGCTGCTGCGGCAGTTCTGCCAGCCGATGGTGCCGGCGGAGGGGGCATGACCCACACACCCGCCGGCTTCGAGATCCCGCGCGTGTTCATCGGCTACGACCCGCGGGAACGGGTGGCGGTGAACGTGCTCGCCGATTCCTTTCAGGCCCGCTCCAGCCTGCCGCTGCTGATCGGTCAGGTGCGGCTCGATCAGCTGGCGGGGGTGTACCAGCGGGAACGCGATCCGCGCCAGAGCACGGATTTCTCCTTCAGCCGTTTCCTGGTGCCCTGGCTGGCGGGCTACCGGGGCTGGGCCCTGTTCATCGATGCCGACATGCTCTGCTTGGCGGACCTCGCCGAGCTCTGGGCCCTGCGCGACGAGCGCTATGCGGTGCAGTTGGTGAAGCACCAGCACGTGTGTGAGCAGGGGCTGAAGTTCCAGGGCATGCCCCAGACGCCCTACGGCCGCAAGAACTGGTCGTCGGTGATGCTCTTCAACTGCGCGCGTTGCATGGCGCTCACGCCGGAGCTGGTGAACAGCGCCTCGGGCCTGGAGCTGCATCAGTTCCACTGGCTGGCCGACGAGCAGATCGGCGCGCTGCGGCCTGAATGGAACGTGCTGGTGGGGGTGCAGCCCCTGCCGGCGGCCCCAAAGATCCTGCACTACACGCTGGGCGGCCCCTGGTTCGACGACTGCCTGACCATGCCCGCCTCAGACCGCTGGCTGGCGGCCCGCGCCGCCATGAACGAACCGCTGCCGGTGGAGCCGGCGGCTGTTGTTGTGCCGGAGCCTGTCGGTGGCCGTTCCCCAGAGCCGGCGGCTGTTGGTGCCCCCGAGGCGCAGCCTGTTGGCCATCACCCCCTTCCCGTTTCCATCACCTGAGGTCACCATGCCCGCTCCCGCGCTCACCCCTGCGTATCGCGATGCCTATGGGCGGATCAATGGTCTTGTGATCGTGGGCGAGGGCCTGGCCGATCACCATTTCCGCCAGCTGGCCCAGCTGCTGCCGGAAGACGGCGACGAGCTGCGGCGCCTGGCGGCGATGGAAGGCCGTCACGCCGTGGATTTCGTGGGCTGCGGCCGCCAGCTGGCGATTCGCCCCGATCTCCCCCTGGCGCGCCGCCTGTTCGCGCCGCTGCGCGCCCTGTTCAATGAGGCGTTCAGCACCACGGACACGGTGGGGGCTCTGGTGATCCAGTGCCTGATCGTGGAAAGCTTTGCCGTGGCCGCCTACCGCTGCTATCTGCCGGTGGCCGATGCCTACGCCGCACCGATCACGGCGGCGGTGCTGGCCGATGAGGCCGAACACCTCGACTACGGCGAGCGCCAGCTGGCGGCCCGCTTCCCTGCCGTGGCGGCGCCGCTCAGCCGCTGGTGTGAGCGGGCGGTGCCGGTGGCGATGGCGATGTTGCGGGAGGTGCACGGCGATCTGGAAGTGATCGGCATCGATCCCAGTGCGCTGGTGGGGGAATTCATGGGCTGCCTGGGCACGGCGCTGGAGGCGGTCGGTTTCGCCCCACGCCAGGCCACGCGCCTGGCCGCACGCCTGGCGGCGGTGGCCTGCGGGTGAATCCAGTGGCCTGAGGCTGAGCGCGGTGGCCCTCGCCAGGGTCAGGAGTGTTGCCGCCGGGCCTGAGGCTGGCGGTCTTGATGCCGTTCCTGCTGGCCTTGCTGGTGGGCCTCCAGGCGGCAGAGGGCACGGAAGCGCAGCGCCATCAGCTCATCGAACAGGGGGTTGATCTGGCAGAGCGGCGGGATGTGCAGCACGGTGTGGCCCGCGATCACCACGGTGCGCTCGAACGGGCAGCGGGCAGGAATCAGCCGCACCAGCAGGCGGGCCAGCGGCAGGGAACGCGGGCCGATGCCATCGAGCCAGTGGCGGAGCCGATCGATCAGAACCCCTTGGCGGGGGCCCCGGAGCGGGCTGAGGGTCATGACGGAAGCCCTGGTCACCAGGGAGGAGTGAGGCGAAGACGGCGTGGGGCTGGCGGTCGGCGGAATCCGGGCGCGAGGGGCCAGCGGCACCACCAGACCCTGAAGCGGCCCGGTGGGTCTGGCTGTCGCGTTGGACACCTCGGTGTGGAGGTCCTGAACGGAGACCTCAGAGCGTCACCGCCGCCAGCGGCGCCCGCGGCGGCAGCCCGCCGGCCCGGTTGTGCAGCTGCTGGGGATCGAGGACGGCAGTGCTCACGCTGCCGCCGAAGCGCAGCTGCAACCAGGTGATCACCGCCGGATCAGCGGCCACCACTGCTTCCTGACCCGCGCCATGCTCCGGCAGCAGGGCCGCCAGCACCGCCGGGCGCAGATACCACAGCTCCACGTTGGCGCCCTGCCGGTCGCGCCGCTCGGCGATCAGTTCCCGCAGCTGGCCGTCGTCGCTGAGCTGGCCGCTGGGAGCCAGCAGCAGCTGCAGCGGCCTTGCGCCGCAGACCTGGGGAGTGGAGGGGGTGGCAGCCATGGGTGCTGAACGTTGCAACGAATCTGCAACGACGAAACAACGACATAACGGTAGCGCGATACCGTTAGCTGGTTCGGCCTCATCAGGCCCCGCCCCGGTTGCCTTCGCCATGACCACCACGCACCCCGCCGCGGCCTTCGCCCCCGCGTCCGCCTCCCTACCCGCTACCTCCCCGAGCGACCTCTCCGATCACGCCAGCCCCGCCGACCTGGCGGCCCGCAAGGGTTTCGGCCCGCGGGTGCGCCGTCTGCATGGCCGCATCGGCGCCGCCCACCACCAGGCCGAAGGTATGGAGTTCTCACGCGCCCTGCTCGACGGCCAGGCCAGCCCGCTGCAGCTGGCGGCCCTGATCCGTGCGCTGGGCCCCGGCTACGCCCTGATCGAGCAACAGGGCCCTGAGCTGGCCGCGGCCCTTGGCGCGATCGACTTCCCCTGGGCGGCGCTGGCCCGCAGTGCTGCCCTCGCCGCCGATGCGGCAGCCCTGGCGGCAGCGCCCGCCACGCCGCGCTCCGCCGCTGCCGCCCTCTGGCTCGAGCATCTGCAGGACCTGGCCCAGCAGGCTCCGCACCGCTTTCTGGCCCACGTCTACGTGCGCTACGGCGGCGATCTCTCCGGCGGCCAACAGCTGGCCCAGCAGGCCAACGCCATCCTGGCGGCCCATGGCCTGCCTGCCGTGCGCTTCTGGGCCTTCGATCAGCCGCTGCCGGTGCTCAAGGCCGCCCTGCACGACGCCTTTGAGCAACTCGACCTGAGCGAGGCGGAAGAAGGCGAGCTGCTTGAAGAAGCGGTGGTGGCCTTCCAGGACACCCAGCGCCTGCTGGCCGAACTGGGCGATCTGGGCGCCGCCTGAGCCCGAAAGCTGGCGGTTGGATGTCGTGCCTCAGGCCCTCCCGCCGCGCCATCTGCCCCTGGCTGCTGCCTCTTCCATTCTTCCCCTCTTTCTTCACCCTCTCCTGCGCGCCCCCCCCGTCCCATGCCCACCACCGCTCCTGCCCGCCTCGAACCGCTGCAGCTGCTGCTGAAGCACGACAAGCCCGTGCCCCGCTACACCAGCTACCCCACAGCCGCCAGCTTCCATACCGGTGTGGGCCCTGGTGAACTGGCGGCGGAGCTGGCCCGGCCGAGCAGCGAGCCCCTGTCGCTCTACGTGCACATCCCCTTCTGCCGCCATGCCTGCTGGTACTGCGGCTGCAACCGGATCACCACCCAGGCCGGCTCGAAGGTGGTGGGCCCCTACCTGCAGGCCCTGGGCCGGGAGCTGGCGCTGATCCAGCGGGCCTCGGGCCAGCGCCGGCGCCTCAGCCAGCTGCACTGGGGTGGTGGCACTCCCAATTACCTGAGCGTGAGCGAGCAGGCGGAGCTTTGGGCGCTGATCGCCCTCCATTTCGATCTGGACCCCGGCCTGGAAGCCTCGATCGAGGTGAATCCGGAATTTCTCAGCCGTGACGAGGTGCTGGGCCTGCGCCGCCTCGGGTTCAACCGCATCAGCTTCGGCATTCAGGACGCCGATCCTGAAGTGCAGGCGGCGGTGAACCGGGTGGTGCCGCCCGATCAGCTGCGGCGGGCGATGGGCTGGATGCGGGAGGCGGGCTTCGAGAGCGTGAACGTGGATCTGATCTGCGGCCTGCCGCTGCAGACGCCCGCACGCTTCGCCGCCACGATCGCGCTCGTGGAGGAGCTGCGGCCCGATCGGGTGTCGTTGTTCAGCTTCGCCTACCTGCCCGAGCAACTGCCGCTGCAACGCAAGATCGCTGCTGATGATCTGCCCAGCCAGCGCGAGCGGGTGCAGATGCTGCAGGGCGCCTATGACGCCTTCACCAGCCACGGCTATGACGCCATCGGCATGGACCACTTCGCCCTGGCGGAGGACAGCCTGGCCGTGGCGGCGCGGGCTGGCCGCCTGCATCGCAATTTCCAGGGCTACACCACCGGTGGGGAGCTCGACCTGCTGGCGATCGGCGTCACGGCGATCAGCCAGTACCCCACCCTGTTCAGCCAGAACCAGCGAGATCTCCGGGCCTATCTGAAGGCGCTGGATGCCGGCGAACTGCCGGTGGAGCGGGGGCTGGTGGTGGAGGATCCTGATGAACTGCTCAGGCGTCGCATCATTCAGCGCTTGATGTGCGATTTTCGCGTCGATTTTGCCCACCTTGGCGGCGCGGATCAGACCGGCAAAGCTATAAACGCCCATGGTGGAGCAGAGCCGCTCAACGGCCCCCAGCGGTTCGCGGCAGAATGGGCTGACCTGCAGGCCCTGGAGGCCGACGGCCTGCTGAAGCTGGAGCCCAATGGCTTCCGCGTCAGCACGGAAGGACGCTGGTTGATCCGTACGATCGCTGCGGTGTTTGATCCCCGCCAGCGACTGAAGGCCAGCGGGTCGCGGTTGGTCTGAGGCGACGAATCAGGCGGCCTGCAGGTGCTCAAGCTGCTGTTCAAGCCGTTCCCGCAGGCGGCCCATCACCAACATGCAGAGATCGTCCACCAGCGGCTCGTCGGCGGTGTAGATCAAGCGGGTGCCCTCCCGCTCACAGCGCACCAGCCCCGCCCGCTGCAACTGGCTCAGCTGGCGGCTGATGTGGGACTGGCTGAAGCCGGTGGAGGCAATCAGGGCAGCCACATCCTGGGGGCCCGTCTTCAACAGGCAGAGCAATTGCAGCCGCGCCGGCTCACTCAGGAGGCGAAAGAACTGGCTGAGTTCTTCCAGAAGCTGGGGGGTTGCAACTAGCCCATCGGCCGCAGCACTCATTCCGCAAAATACCTAGCAACGCCAACCATCATGGCGTCATGTTTGCCGTTTTGGCGTGGGTGACGCACCTGTTGAGTGCGTGAGAACAGGACGAAGAACTGGAGAGTCCGATCGTCATGCACATCCTGTCGCATGTTGACACTTATGTGGAGAAAGGCACAACAGCTTTAGGCTGATAGGTTTGGCGGCGCCGTTGAGGGATCGCCCGCCTGCAGGCGGAGGCGGAGATGCCCTGAAACCTGGTGCAGGCGAGAGTCTTGCCCTGCGTACCGCTTCAGCGCCAGTCGAGCCAGGGGAGTGAGGGCACGATCGCCGGCGTGTGCTCCCGGTAGGCGGGATAGTCGGGATGGGTGTCGCACAGGGCCCGTTCCTCACGCCGGGCCTTGCCCCCCAGCACGGCGGCCAGGCCGAGCAGCAGCAACAGGTGCAGCAGGCTGCCCAGGGCGATCACCATCCCCAGCGAGCAGAGCAACACTGCCTGGTACAGCGGATGGCGACAGCGGCCGTAGGGCCCTCCCGTTACCAGGGCGGTACCGGGCATCGGTTCGGGCAGCGGCGTGAGGCTGTCGCCCAGCTTCAGGAACGCCTGCAGGGCCAGCCCCAGACCCACGACCAACAGGGCCAGGCCCACCAGCCGCAAGGGCAGCGGCCAGTCGATGCCAAGGCGGCTGGGCGCTGGCGTGGCCGGCAGCAGATGGGCGGCGATCAGCAGCAGCTGGGCCACCAGCCACCATTCACCACGACGGTTGTCACGCCAGCCGCTCCAGCTGAAGCCCCAGCGCTGCAGACGTTCGTTCAGCTTGCTGAGCACAGGAGGGTTTGGCGCTTCCCTCCAGTGTGGGCTCAGATGCCGAAGTGGCGGCAGATCAGCCAGGGCATCGTCACGGCCAGGGTGAGGGTGAGCGGCAGGCCGTAGATGGTCATGTCGAGAAAGCGGTAGCGGCCGGGGCCGAACACCATCAGGTTGGTCTGATAACCGATCGGCGTGAGGAAACTTTGGCTGGCGGCGAACATCACGGCGAAGATGAAGGCCATCGGCGGCAGATCCAACCCTTTGGCTACCTCGGTGGCGATCGGGATCAGCAGAACCACGGTGGCTCCGTTGCTGAGGGCCTCCGTGAAAATCTGCGCGAGCACCGTCACCGACAGCAGCACCAGATAGGGCGACCAGCCCTGCATCGAGCGCAACAGGTCGGTGGCGAGCGCTTCGGCCAGCCCGGTGGATTGCATCGCCACGCTGAAGCTGGTGAGCGAGCCCAGCAGCAGGATCACATCCCAGCGGATCGAGCGTTGCAGCTCTCCGGGACGCAGGCAGCCGGTGGCCACCATCGCCACCACCGCCAGCAGGACCGCCGCCATCAGCGGCAGCAACTTGAACATCGGCAACAGGATCACGAGTGCCGAAATCACCACCGCCACCCACTTACGGCTGGTGGTGGGCAGGTCTTTCTCCAATTCGTCAAGCAGCACCAGGTCGTTGTTGGCTTGCATGCCGCGAATCGCATCGAGCGGGGCCTGTAGCAGCAGGACGTCGCCAGCCTGCAATTGCACGCGCCCCAGCAGCTCGCGCAGCACCTGGTTGCCGCGCCGCACCGCCAGCAGGGTGGCGTTGTAACGCTGGCGGAAGCGCAGATCCCGCACGCTGGAGCCGACGATCGCAGAACCATCAGGCAGAAGCACTTCCACCACGCGCTGGGGGGAGGTGCTGGAAGCCCCGGCCAGTTCCTGGATGTCTTCGTCCAGATCGGTGATCGGCGCCAGGGTCACTGTGTGCTCTTGCTGCAGGCGCAGCAGGTTGTCGCGATTGCAGCGCAGCATTAGCCGGTCGCCGGCCTGAAGCACCAGATCCGCCAGCGGGGCGGTGAAGCTCTCACTGCCCCTATGCAGCTCCAGCACGTCCACGTCGAAGCGGCGCTGCAGCCGGCTGTTGTGCAGCGATTGTCCGATCAGTTCCGATTCCAACGGGATCAGTACGTCCGTGAAGTAGCCTTCGCGCGCCATGGAGCCGAGCAGGTCGTCGCCTTCAAATCCCCGATCGGGGAGCATGCGCTCCGAGAAGAACAGCATGTAGGCCGAGCCGATCAGCCAGATCGGAATCCCGATCGCCGTGAAGCTGAACAGCTCCAGCGAGCCATAGCCGAGCTGGCGGCTCACATCGCTGGCGAGAAGGTTGGTGGAGGTGCCGAGCAGGGAGATGGTGCCCCCCAGCACCGTGGCAAAGGACAGGGGCAACAGCACTTTTGAGGGGGAGATGCCGCGCCGGTGGCACCAGCCCTCCAGAACCGGCAGGAGCGTGGCAACGATCGGGGTGTTGGGCACGAAGGCCGAGATCGGGGCCACCACGCCCACCATGAGCGCGACCATGCGCTTCGGGCTGCGCACCGCATCGGAGCCGATCAAGGCCCGCAGGCGATCGAGGCCACCGCTGCGGAACAACCCTGCCGACACGGCAAACAGGCCCATCAGCGTGATCAGGGCCGGGCTGCCGAACCCCTGGACCGCCTCATCGGGCTTGAGCACCTTGAAGGTCACCAACAGGGCAGCTGCCAGCAGACCGGTCACCTCCGGCGCCAGCCAGCCGGTGATGAACAGCACGATCGCGCCGGCAAACACCAGCAGTGTGATCAGACCGGCCGGCTCTGAGGCAACGGTGAGAAAGGCGCTCATGGCTCAGACCTCCACGCCATGCCGTTGGTTACCGCTGCGCCAGGTCTGATTGCGAACCAAGGCGCCCATGCGGCCGCATGGGCCAGGAATGGCGATGCTGACAACGGCGATGGGAGCGATGACGATGGCCGAGTCAAGCACCCCTGATGGCAAGCTGCTGATCCCAGCGCATTCCTTGCCCCCACTTTCTTTTCCGGCTGATCGGCTCCCCGCAGTGGACCGCTCCATGCGTCTGCGCTGGTTATGGCTGGCCTGGCTGCTGGCCATGCTGTTCCATGTCGACCTGGGGCTGATGCCCCTGTTCCATGGCCTGTCACCAGAAATAGAGAGCAAGGTGCCGGTGGCGGCGCTGCCGCTGCTGTTCGGGGCGATGCTCGCCTACTTCCTGGTGCCGCTCGCCTGCCTGGTCACCATCGCCTATGCCGCCAGTGATCCGGGCCATCCGGCCCGCTGGCGACCATGGCGGCGGCTGCACTTCTGGATCAGCGTGGTGTACACCGTCTCAAACCTGCCGCACCTGATCGCCGATATCCTCGTGCCCGATTCACGCCCCGATCAGGTGGCGCTGATGGTGGTGCTGGTGCTGATCGGCCTGCTGATCAACCGCGAGGCCTGGGCCTGGTGGCGGGAAGCCGCCCGCATCGCCGGCCCAGCTGCCGCTCAGCGGCCCGCGATCGCCAGCCCGGCCTCGTCGAACACGCCTTCGAACAACACGGAGCTGAGGTAGCGCTCGCCGGAATCGGGCAGCACCACCACGATCGTTTTGCCCGCGTAGGCCTCTTCCGCAGCAAGGCGCAGGGCTGCCACCGTGGCTGCACCGCAGGAGATGCCGGCCAGGATTCCCTCCTCGCGCATCAGTCGCCGGGCCATCGCCACCGCCTCCTGATCACTCACCGTCTCCACCCGGTCCACCAGTGCCACGTCCAGGTTGTCGGGCACGAAACCGGCGCCGATGCCCTGGATCTTGTGGGGGCCGGGCTGGATCGGCTGGCCTGCTTTGGTCTGGCTGATCACCGGGCTGCTCACCGGCTCCACCGCCACCGACACCAGTGGCTTGCCCAGGGTGTTCTTGATGTAGCGGCTGACGCCGGTGATCGTGCCGCCCGTGCCCACACCGGCCACCAGCACGTCGATGGCGCCATCGGTGTCGGTCCAGATCTCCGGACCGGTGGTGTCGTGGTGGATCTGAGGGTTGGCCGGGTTGGCGAACTGCTGCAGCAGCACGTAGCGGTCGGGGTCGGAGGCGGCGATCTCGCGGGCCCGGCCCACGGCCCCAGTCATGCCGAGCCGGCCCTCGGTGAGTTCGAGTTTGGCGCCGTAGGCCGCCAGCAGCTTGCGCCGCTCCAGGCTCATCGTTTCAGGCATCGTGAGCGTGAGCGGAACGCCGCGGGACGCCGCCACGAAGGCCAGGGCGATGCCGGTGTTGCCGCTGGTGGGCTCGATCAGCTCCTTGCCGACTCCCAGCAGGCCATCTTTCTCCGCTTGCCAGATCATGGCGGCGCCGATGCGGCACTTCACCGAATAGGCGGGGTTGCGGCCCTCGATCTTGGCCAGCACGGTGGCCTTGCTGTCACCCACCACCCGGTTGAGCCGCACCATCGGCGTGCGCCCGATGCTGAAGCTGCTGTCGGCGAAGATCGTGGTCATTGGAACATCAATTGGATAAGAGCAGCCTGGCAGCAAGAGGGCCAGCTGGCTCGAAGCCTGTGCGTCCTCGTTTACAGCTCGCCGCCCAGCCCGCGCCCAAGCCTCCGAACAGCAAGGCCAGCGCGGCCTAGAGGTCTCCCGGATGAGGCGGAACCCACGCCAAAGGCGTAAAGGGTTCCCACACCTTTGTCAAGTTCTGGCACGACACAGCCCCGGCCCCCCGGCCCCTTAGTTTCGCCATTGCAAAGGAAGGGAAACTGGGCGGCGGCATGGGTTTCGCGGCGCTGCGTGCCGGTGGTCCGGTGATGGTTCCCCTGCTGCTGCTCTCGATCGTGGTGCTGGCGATCGGTGTGGAGCGGCTGCGCTACTGGAAGCGCTGGGGTCTCAGTTCCACCCGCCAGGAGCGCCTCCTGCTCGACACCCTTTCGGCCTCGCCCGCAGGCGTCAGTCGCCAGCAACGGGAAGGCCTTGAGCTGGCCCAGCTGGAGCTGGCGATGGCCCAGGGTGAGCCCGTGCTTGAAGCCGCCACCTTGATCGGCCCCCTGCTGGGCCTGATCGGCACCGTCAGCGGTCTGATGCGTGTGCTCGCTGAGCTCGGCCCCGACCTGACCCTGCCCAGCGGCGCCAGCGTGCAGGGTTACGGCGAGGTGTTGGTCAGCACCTGGCTGGGCCTGGTGGTAGCCCTGATCGCTGCGGTGCTGCTGCGCACCAATCAGGGCTTGCGGCAATGGCAACGCAGCCGCCTGGAGCTGGCCTGCCTGCGCGCTGCGGCCGAGGCCCCATGACCTTCCGCCTCCTGGCAATCACCGGTCTCAACCTGATCGCCCTCACCGCCGTGGCTGCCCTGCCCGTTGTTCTGCGGCAGCCGGAGCCGCGCCATCGCGCCACCGCCTCTCAGGGCCTTCAACCCCACTGGTTGCTGGTCCGCGCCGCCAGCGGCAGCTGGTACCTCGATGGCGCCGCGATCAGTGAAGTGGCTCTGGTGGCTCAGCTGGGTGGCGCCACCAACCCAGAGGGTGTGCGTTTTCTGCCCTCCGATGCCCGCTCCAGCAGGCAGGTGAGCAGCGACCTGGCCTGGCTGCGTCGCCACAGCCGCCAGCCGGTGTGGATCGACCGCCTGCCGGGCCCACTATGAGACCAGCAGAGCGCGCCAACCCCTTCTCGGGGCTTTCACCAGCCCTGGCGGTGCGGCGGATCAGGACGGCCGGCCCGATCACGGCCGGTGAGCAGGGCCTCTGGCTGGCGCTGCTTGGGGCGGCCCTCGGCCTGTTCAGCATGGCGCTGCTTTTGCTGCCTCAGCAGCTCGCCCAGGCGCCCGCCCACCGCGGCCTGGTGGTGCTGCACCTCGAGGCCGATGGGCGGCTGCGCCTCTGGAACCGCACGGTCAACCCGGGCCAGTTGCCCGCCCTGCTGCAGGAGGCCCGCCGCATCAACGCGCAGGCCCGCGTGCGGCTGATTCCCTCCCCCACCACCTCCTGGGGATTGGTGCAGCGATTTCTTCCCCTGCTCGATGCCAGTGCGCTTCCCTTTGACGTTCAACTTCCCTCCCCGTCCCAAGCCCCTGCCTCCTGAAGGCCGGGCCCCTGCCGCAGGCCGCAGCCTCCCGCTGCCCGCCTGGGCGCGGGCGGGCGCCAACCGGCGCTGGCTGGCGGCGATCGGCACCTCCCGCTGGCTGCTGCCGGTGGGTATCGCCGTGGGAGCCCATGCCCTCTGGCTCTCCAGCAGCAACCTCACGGTGCGTCCCCGCCCACCGGCCCCGCGCCTGCCGGTGACCGACAACACCCCGGAGCTGCTGCGCTTCAGCAGAGGTGCCCGTCAGCCCGTGGCGCTGGCAGCCAGCTTGAGCACGATCGATCTGCCCTTCGGCAACAGCCTGCCGCTGCCGCCCCCGCCGCCGCCGCTCGAGGCCGGGCCAACGACCCCGCGCCGTTCCGCCACTCCGGTGCTGCCGGCTTCCCGCACCGCTGCAGGCAGCGCTGGCCGCGGCGGCCTGGCCTGGGGGGTCCCGCCGGCTGCCTCCGCCGGCCTTCCGGCCAGCGCCGCCTCCGCCCTGGAACTTGTCGCCCAGCTGCAGACCAAGGCCGGGGCGGCCGCTGCGCCAACTGCTGCTGGTTCAAACGCCGCGGCCGCAGACGCAGCCGCCCCGCCGGCGGCAGCGGAACGCCCGGCCATGGACGAGGGCCAGAAGGCTGCCAGCGCCGCCCTGGCCAGGCGTCACCTACGGCTTGGTGCCAACGCCGATCGCCCCTACCGGCTGCTCTGGGAGACCGGCGTGATGGCCAGCAACAGGCCCGACAGCCTGACCGACCTGCCTCAGGGGGTGGAACTGCGCCGCCTGCCCCTGGCGGCTGCCCAGGCCATGGGCCTCAGCCAGCCGCACGCTGTGTCGGTGCACTCCCCCGCAGGGCTGCTGTTGCTGTGGGTGCAGGGCGACCAGCTCTGGTTGATCCGCCAACCTGCCGGACCCACCAGGACAGCCGCTTAAGGGCTGCTATCCCGCCTGATCACTCGTGGGTGCCCCCGCAGTTCTGCTGAGTGCCGGCTGAGCTCTGCCGCATCTCCGCCCGGCCTCAGCCGGGCTGGCGACGTGTGCTGCGCCAGTGGCTCATGGACTGCCAGCCAAGCAGCACGATCAGGGCAGGAATCAAGGCCATCAGGGTGAAGCGCTCGATCGGGCCGTCAAGGCCGGGGTAGGTATACGGGAGGATCTGCTCAACCAGATAGAGGCCGTAGAGGCCGATCAGGATGCCGCCCTCCAGGCGGGTGATCACCCCGCCGCTGAAGAAGATCGGCAGGCAGGCCACGGTGGTGGCCACCATGATCGGGAAGTCGCGGTGGATCATCACCGGATCCACACTGAGGCCGCGATTGCCGGAGATGAAGGCACAGAGCCCGAGGATCACCAGCTGGTTCAACAGGTTGCTGCCAATCACGTTGCCGATTGCCAGATCGGCCTTGCCGCGCAAGGCCGCCACGATCGAGGTGACAAGCTCGGGCATGGAGGTGCCGGCCGCCACGATCGTGAGGCCGATCAGGGTTTCGCTCACCCCCAGGCTCAGGGCAATGGCCGTGGCCCCTTTGACAAGGATCTGGGAGCCCCAGACCAGTAGCCCCAGGCCGGCGGCCAGTTTGATGCCGGCCGGAAGGTAGCCGCCCTTGGCTTCGTCTGCATCAATCTCGCCATCCGCGTCGCCTTCCTCCTTGGCGGTGCGGATTTCCCAGATCGTGTTGATCACCAGGGCGGTGAGCAGCGCCAAACCCGCCTGCCAGGTCATGCGCCCAGGCGAGGCCATGCCCCACACCGCCATCGACACCGCCAGCAGGATCGGCACATCGCGCCGGATCAGACGGCTGTGAACGCGCAGCGGCAGGATCAAGGCGCTGCAGCCAAGCACCACCAGCACGTTGAAGATGTTGCTGCCGACGATGTTGCTGACCGCAATGTCGTCGGCGCCCTGGATGGTGGAGAGCACGCTCACGAACAGTTCCGGAGCGCTGGTGCCCATGGCCACCACCGTGAGGCCGATCACCAGCTGCGGAATGCCGAGCAGCAGGGCGAGCGCCACCGACCCCTGCACGAACAGCTCGCCACCGCCGAACAGCAGCAGGATGCCCACGATGATTTCGACGACGCTGAGCACTGAGGACACCGGATTGAGGGCGCAATTATGCCCTGCGGCCCAGGCCGGAGCCGGAGCCTTGCCCTTGGCCTGCGGTTATGGCTTAGAGAATGAAATTCCTGCGTGGCCATCACCAACCGGATCAGTCTTCAGAACGTCCGCGGTGGCGTGTTCGGTGGGGTCACCGCTGCCGTGATCGCCCTGCCGATGGCGCTCGCCTTCGAGGTGGCCTCGGGGGCAGAGGCCGCTTGAGGCTCACCATCGAGAGCATGAATGCCCTGCCATCCAGGGGTGTGATGGCGATCGGCTCAGGCGACGGCGAACTTGATCTCACCCCGTAGGAGAAGGTGCTGCTGGATCAGGGCGAAGGCAAGGTGCTGCTCTTCCAGCTCAACGGCGCCGTGATCTTCGTCGTGGCCAAGGCGATCGCCCGGGAGCACAACGCGATCACCGACTGCAAGAGCATCGTGTTCGATCTCGGCTCTGTGTCCCACCTGGATGTCACGGCGGCACTGGCTCTCGAGAACGCGGTGGAAGAGGCGGTGGAACAGGGGCACAACGTTTCTGTGGTGGGGGCACACCGCACCCACCACCCGTCAATGGTTCCAGCGCCTCCGGATGTTGAAGTTGATGGATACCTCCCACACCGAGATCAGCCGCCATGAGGTACCGCAGGCGGCCGTCGGCCTGCGCCGCGTCGCCGGCTGATCCAGGCGTCTAGGCCAAACCGCCGCTGCTGCCGCCCCAGGCGCGGCTGGTGAAGCTGGATCCCCGCCTGCTGCTGATCCTGCTGATGCTGGCCGCCGTTCTGCTCTCCGGGATGGTGCCAGGCCTCCCACTGGGGGCGGCGGCGCTGTGGCAGGCCTTCGCTGCCTTCACCCTCCGTTAACCCGTTAAGTACAAATACCGAGACTGTTATCGGGCCCGCGGATCAACTTGCTCGCTGATCCAGCGATTCACGCATCAGCTGGCCCACTCATCACGCTGGCTTGGCGCAGGCATTGGCAATACCTCTTCATCCACCCCCCAACCGCTAACGGTCACTCTCTATTGTTCGCGATCATCCCGGAAGCCTCGCGATCAGATGACCGTCCCCCCGCCCGAGACGGCCTCCTTTGCAACGTCCCTCGTTGAGACGGCCTTCCTGATTCCGCTGTATCCCTTGCTGGGAGCGTTCTTCTCCCTGCTCTGGGTGCCCGGGCTCATCTCCCGTACCGGTCCACGTCCCGCCGGCTACATCAACCTCCTGTTCAACCTGGTGGCGTTCCTGCACAGCCTGGCGGCCTGGATCGCCTTCAGCGGCACTGCGCTCACCCGCAGCTGGCCATGGCTGGATACCGCCGGCCTCTCGATCCGCTTCGACGCCACGATCAACACGCCCGTGCTGATCGCCATGACCATGATCTGCGGCATTCATGTGCTGGCCCAGGTGTATGCCATCGGTTACCTGGAGATGGACTGGGGATGGCCCCGTTTCTTCGGCTGCCTGAGTGTGTTTGAGGCGGGCTTGTGCGCTCTCGTGCTCACCGATTCCCTCTTCTTCGCCTATGTGGTGCTGGAGCTGCTCACGCTCGGCACTTACCTGGTGGTGGGCACCTGGTTCAACCAGTCGCTGGTGGTGAAGGGGGCACGCGATGCCTTTCTCACCAAGCGGGTAGGCGATCTGGTTCTGCTGGCCGGCCTGGTGGCGCTGCTGCCGGTGGCCGGCAGCTGGAACATCAACGCCCTGAATGCCTGGGCCGAACAGGCCACCCCCAGCCCCGGCCTCACCTTGATCCTGCTGGCCCTGATCGCCGGCCCGATGGGCAAATGCGCCCAGATCCCGCTGCACCTCTGGCTCGACGAGGCCATGGAAGGCCCCTTCCCCTCCACGGTGCTGCGCAACTCCGTGGTGGTGCTGGGCGGGGCCTGGGTGCTGCTGCGCCTTGAGCCGCTGCTCTCGGTGAGCCCCACCGTGCAGGCCGTCCTGGTGGTCGTGGGCGGCACCACCGCCCTGGTGGGCGCCCTGATCGCCCTGGCCCAGATCGATATCAAGCGGGCCGTTTCCTTTCTGGTCAGCAGCTGGCTGGGGCTGCTGTTCCTGGCCGTGGGCGCCGGTGCCGGAGACACCGCCTGGCGCATGCTGCTGGTGTATCCGCTGCCGATGGCCCTGGTGCTGCTGGCCCTGGGCACGGTGGTGTCGAGCAACGTGAGCCAGGACCTCACCCAGCTGGGTGGCCTCTGGTCGCGCCGCCCCTTGATGGGCATCGCTTTCCTGGTGGGTGGCGCCGGCCTGGTGGGGCTGCCGCCGCTGGCCGGTTTCGGCGCCCTGCGCGCCATGACCGCCAGCCTCTCGGACAGCCAGGCCCCGCTGTTGCTCACCGCCGCGGTGCTGCTCACCAATGGCCTGATCAGCGCCGCACTGGTGCGGATCTTCGGGCTGATCTGGGGCGGCAAGCCCTCGGTGTTCACCAAGCGCTCCGCCGAAGTGCTGTGGCTGATGGTGCTGCCGGCGATGGTGGCCACCGGCCTGGTGCTGCACCTGCCGATCCTGATCAACCGCGCCGGCATCGGCGCGGAGTGGGGTCCGATGGCGCTGCCGCTGCTCGCCTCCACGCTGCTGGGAATCACGGCCGGGTCGGTGCTCTATCTCTTCTCCACCGAGCACCTGCCCAAGCTGTCCGGACCATTGGCCGGGCTGCAGGAATGGCTGGCCGCCGACCTGCACACTGAAGGCCTCTACCGCCGCACCGTGGTGGGTCTGGTGGTGGCGCTCGCGGCCACCAGCAGCTGGGTCGACCGCATCCTGGTGGACGGCTTCAGCAACCGCAGCGGCGACCTGGCCCTGGAGGGGGCGCGCCGCCTCAGCCTCAGCACCACCGGCCGGGTGCAGGCCTATGCCTTCACCGTGCTGGTGGGGGTGGTGTTGATGGGGCTGTGGATCCTCACCCGCCACACGCCCGCCTTCCTCTCCCTCTGAAGCAGACCACCGAGATCTCCCATGCTGCTCACCCTTCTGCTGCTTCCACTGGCCGCTGTGCTGCTGCTCTGTCTCGCCCCCTTGCCGGGGCCCTGGCCCCGTCGGGTGGCGGTGTTCGCTCCGGCGGTGCAACTGCTGATGCTGCTGTGGCTGGCGGGCCACCCGGTGCCGGAACTCCGCCAGGTCTGGCTGCCCCAGCTTGGTCTGGAGCTTCACCTGGGCCTTGATGGCCTGTCGCTGCCGCTGGCCGGCCTCACGGCTCTTCTTTCCTTCATGGCGGTGTTCGCCACGCCGATCAGCCAGCCGCGGCGGCGCTTCTTCTACGCCATGGTGCTGGCCACCAACGTGGGCCTCACCGGTGCCTTCCTGGCCTGCAACGGCCTGCTGTTCGTGCTGGCCTACGAAATCACGCTGATCCCCACCACCCTGCTGGTGGCGGTGTGGGGCGGCGAGCGGCGTGCCACCGCTGCGATCCGCTATCTGATGTATGGCGCGGTGTCGGGGATGGCCCTGCTGGCGGGCGTGCTGGCCCTGGCCCTGCTCAACCGCAATGGCTTCAGCTTCGCCTACGCCGACATGGCCCAGGCGGTGCTGCCGGAGGGGGCGGAGCGCTGGATCCTGGCCCTGCTGCTGCTCGCCTTCGGCCTCAAGATGCCGATCTTTCCGCTGCACGGCTGGCAGCCGCTCACCTACAGCCAGGCCTCCACGCCCGTGGCCATGCAGCTGGCCGGGGTGGTCTCGAAGCTGGGTGCCTATGGCCTGCTGCGCTTCGGCATCGGCATGCTGGGCGACACCTGGGCCGAGTGGTCGCCGTGGATTGCCGTGGTGGGCATGGTCAGCGCCCTGTATGGGGCCCTCAACGCGATCGCCCAGACGGACATGCGCCGCCTGGTGGCCTTCAGTGCCCTGGGCCACATGGGCCTGCTGGTGCTGGCCCTGGCCGCCGCCACGCCGTTGAGCCTGCAGGGGGCGATCGCGCAGATCCTCGCCCAGGGCATGATCGTGGCCCTGCTGTTCTGCCTGGTCGGCAAGATCGAGGCGAAAACGGGCACCACCGAGATCGCCGCCCTCTCCGGCCTGATGAATCCCAGCCGGGGCCTCCCCTTCACCCTGGGCCTGCTGCTGCTGGCCCTGATGGCAGCGGCAGGTGTGCCCGGCCAGGCCGGCTTCCTGGCGGAGATGGTGGTGTTCCAGGGCAGCTGGCCGGTGTTCCCGCTGCCCACGATCGGTTGCATCCTGGCCTCGGGCCTCACGGCCGTGTATGCGGTGCGCCTGTTCAACCGGGTGGGCTTCGGCCGCCTCGACAACAAGACCGCCGACTACGTGAGCACCACCTGGGTGGAGCGGCTGCCGGCCCTGGCCCTCTCCTTCCTGGTGATCCTGGCGGGCCTCTGGCCCCAGATCCTGCTGGGCTGGAGTGAGGACACCACCAGGAGCCTTGCCCTCTCCCGCCCGCCAATCAACGCCCTGGCGATGGCTGCCCCGAGTGCAGCACTGCCACCGATCGCCTCCTTGGCGCCCCTGCACCTGCTCACCCCGCTGGCTCTCCGGCCATGACCGTCACCACTCCCGCCACCGCCCTGCCCCCGTCCACCCACCCCTTCGCTGAGGTGGTGCAGCGCCTCGAAGCCGGCGGCTCGATGCTGCCGGACACGCCGGAAAACCTGATGCAGATCATCGGCATCTACAAGGCCTATGCCGTGCCGATGGACTTCTACTGGCGCGATCTCCTCTACATCGCCGAGCGGGTGTTCCTCGATCCCCTGCCGGCGTTCAAGTATTTCCCGAGCCAGGAGTACCTCGACCTGCCCAATTCCTACGCGGGCGACGATTCCAAGCTGCGCATCTGGCGCGGGCCGGCCACGGCCCACCCGGAGCTGCTGGAGTTCATGGAGAAGGGCGAAGCTGGCAAGCTGCCGAAGCTGCTCCATCACCTCTGGCACGACCGCATCAACATGGAGTTCGCGGAGGCCTGCATGGATGCCATGTTCTGGCACCAGGGCATGGGCGGCCGCTTCTACGACTACCTGGAGAGTGACGCCTACAAGGCCAACGCCGAGCGGGCGATCCTCGCTTACTTCAAGGGCAATCCGCTGATGCTGGGCCTGCACAAGCTGTTCCCGGAGATGTTCCTGGAGCAGGTGCGCAAGATGAGCTACTACGCCAATCTCGGCCTGTTCTGGGAGGTGATGGCGCCGGTGTTCTTCGAGATGAGCGACATCTACGATGAAGGGGGCTTCTCTGGTGTGCCAGCCGCCATGGATTTCCTGGTGAACGGCATTTTTGCAGTGGCGGGCCGGCCGATCTATCACCACGTTTACATCGGTGGTGAATGCATCGAGATCATCCCCAAATCGGAAGGTTTCACCTGGCTGTATGAGGCGGCTCTGCCCTATGTGGAGGCGGTGTTCTATCGCACAGCCCCCTTCCGCGGCACCAAGAGCTACAACGCCCAGGCCGATCAGGTGCCGTCGGAGCAGGCGGATTTCCACTACGGCATCCTCTATGCCGATGTGTTCCCGGTGGGTTCGGCCGGCATCCCGCCCACCCTGCTGATGCAGGACATGCTCCACTTCCTGCCGCCCTATCTGGTGGAGCTTTACCGCAACCACAAGCGCGGCGAAGACGACATCCTCGTGCAGCTGGGCATCACCTTTCAGCGCTCCATGTACAACGTCACCTCAGCGGTGATCCAGGCGCTGCGCTGCGCCCTCCTGTTCCCTCTCGATGATCCCGATCCGGAGCACCTCAAGGCGAACCGCGCCTTCTTCGAGGCCCAGATGGATCGCTTCCTTCGCCCTGAGGCCCGCCTCCGGGATGTGCAAACCCAGGACTACCGCTAGACACTCCCAGCCATGGCCAACATCATCGAAACCGCCAAAGGCGCCGGCCTGTTTTCCACCCTGCTCACAGCGGTGGAGGTGGCCGGCCTCACCGCATCCCTGGAGAGCCCTGGCCCCTTCACGGTGTTCGCCCCGGTGGACGACGCCTTCGCTGCCCTGCCGCCCGGCACCGTGCAGACCCTGGTGGACAACCCGCCCCAACTCGCGCGCATCCTCAAGTTCCACGTGCTCTCCGGCGCCTTCAGCCGCAGTGAGCTGGTGGATCAGCCCAGCTGGGAAAGCCTGGAGGGCGCCCCGATCCCGATCCGCTGCGCCGAGCCCTTCGAGGTGAAGAATGCCTCCGTGCTCTCCGCCGACATCGTCTGCGACAACGGCATCGTGCACGTGATCAACCGGGTGATGCTGCCGGGCTGATCCCCAGCCGGGTGAGCAGGGGAGAGGCCATGGCGGTGGTCACCAAGGCCATCACCACCATCATCGTGAACAGGGTGGTGCTGATCACCCCAAGGCTCAGGGCCACGTTGAGGATCACCAGTTCCGTGAGCCCTCGGGTGTTCATCAGCCAGCCCACCGCCTGGGCCTGCTGGGGAGGCAACCCTCCCAGGCGGGCCATTGCCCAGCAGCCGATGAACTTGCCGCCGATCGCCACCGCCAGCACCGCCAGCAGAGCCAGCCACAACAGCGGCTGATCGAGGTCCGCGATCCGAGTGTTGAGGCCGCTGATGGCGAAGAACACCGGCAGCAGCAAGGTGAGCACCAGATCCTCGATGTGCAGCCGCAGGCGGCGCAGCAGCGGGCCGTAGCGGGGCAGGGCCAGGCCGAACAGAAACGCCCCGAAGATGTAGTGCACACCGATCCAGTCAGTGATCACGGCCGAGAGAATCGCTCCAGCGAACAGCACTGAGAGCAGAATCGGGCTCAGCTGCCGCTCGCGCCGGTAGTGCTCCTCGAGCCGGTGCATCAACGGCTTGAGGCCCAGCAGCAGCAGCAGCGCCCAGGCCAGGGTGCCGATCAATGCCGGCAGGGCGCCCAGTACCGATCCGGAGCGGGTGAACGACACCACCGCCGCCAGCAACACCCAGCTGACCACGTCGTCGATGGCGGCGCAGCTGATCACCAGCTGGCCGAGCGGCTGCCCCAGCAACCCCCGTTCCTTGAGCAGGCGCGACAGCACCGGAAAGGCCGTGATCGCCATCGCCGTGCCCATGAATAGCAGGCCCGGCAGGGTGCGATCGCCCGGCAACAGACCTGGCAGCACGCTTTCGAGACCAACGGCCAACAGCACCCCGAGCAGCAACGGCAGCACGATGCCCGCCAGCGAAATTCGCGCCGCCAGTTGCATCCGGCCGTGCAGATGCTCCGGGTTCACCTCCAGCCCCACCAGAAACATGAACAGGATCAGTCCCAGCTGGGAGAGCAGGTTGAGCTGGGGCAGCACCGCCGCGGAAAACACCGCCTGCTGCAGCTGGGGTGCAAGCACCCCCAGCAAGGAGGGCCCCAGCACGATGCCGCCCAGGATCTCGCCGATCACCGCAGGTTGATCGAAGCGGGCCAGCAGGCGCCCCAGCAGCTTCGAGACCACGATCACCAGGGCCAGAGCCACCAGCACCGCCGACAGGGTGCTCAGCGGCTCGGTCGCGATCAAAGCGGCGCAGCTCCTTGCAGCATCCACAGGCCGTGCAGACCTTCCCAGGCCAGGTAGGCGCTGATCAGCAGGGCGAGCACGCCCACCACCCATTCGGCCCGGTGCACCAGCCAGCCTTCCACCTGCAGCAGCGGCTCGCGGATGCCGCCACTGGTGGCGATCCAGGCCAGCGGTGGCAGCAGCAGCAGGGAGCTGGCCACCAGCACAAACACGCCGGTGAGCTCCAGATCACGGCTCACGCCTGGCTGGTTCACCAGCAGCAGGCCCGCTTCCTTGAGATAGAACACCAGGTTTTCCGGCGTGAGCAGGGCGCTGGTGGCACCGATCAGCACCAGCAAGGGCGTGCGCACATCGGGCAGCTGGTTGAGCAGCCGCACCGCCATGCCCTCGTGGCCCAGCTCGGCCGCCGGGGTGAGCTGGAACAGGCCGATGCCCAGCAGGGCCACCGCCCCCACCAGGTCAACCACCACCTGCCCCTGTTCGCCATGGTTGAGGGCCAGGGACAAGCGATCGCCCACCAGCATCAGGGCGAGGATCGCCAGGCCGTTGGCCATGGCCCAGCCGCTCACGTAGGCGAAGGAACGCCGCAGCGGGAAAGGGCCCAGCAACAGCAGCGCCACCACGGCGATGTGCAGCGGGCTGAAGGCGATCCCGAAACCGAACAGCGACGACTGGCTGAACAACGCCCCAGGGCTGAGGTGGGCGGTGGGGGCGATCAGAGCAGGAAGGAGCAAGGAAGCAGAGGTGATGGGATCAAGCGCCTGAGCGCGCTGCTGCAGAGGGTAGGGAGATTCCGGCACACCCAGAGTGGGCTCAGAGATAGAAGCCCACGGTGGTGACCACCCGGGTGCCGCCGTTGCGCAGGGCCCGGCGCAGATTCAGCGCTGATTGGTTGTGCAGCAACTTCTCCCAGGGGCGGCGCGTGACGTACACGGGCAGCACCACGGTGCAGAAGCTGGCGGGATCTTTGCTGTGCTCCGCTTCGAAGCGGTGCACGAAGGAGGTGATCGGATCCACCAGGGAGCGGTAAGGGGAGGGCAACACCACCAGGCGCACCTGCGGCAGCCGCTGGCTCCATTGCCGGCGGAAGGCTTCGGCGCCGCTGCCATCGAGATCCACATGCACCGCCACCAGGGGGCCGGCGATGCTGCGGGCATAGCGCACCGCATCGGCACTGCCGTGGTTGAGCGCGCCCACCAGCACCACCACCGGGGTGCCGCCCTGGGCGGGGGCCGGCGGCAGGCTGAGCGGGGCGCCAGGACTGAGATCGAGGCGGAGGGCCATGCGGCCGTAGTGGGTCTTGATCGCCACAAACAGGCTCACCAGCAGCGGCACGCTTACCACCACCAGCCAGGCCCCCTCGGTGAACTTGCTGAAAAGCAGCACGCCGCACACCAAACCTGTGACCAGGCAGCCCAGCCCGTTCACCAGAGCCTTGCCTCGCCAGCCCTCGGCGGCGCTGCGCCCCCTCCACCAATGCATCACCATGCCGGCCTGGGAGAGCGTGAAGCTGGCGAAGACGCCCACGGCATACAGCGCGATCAACCGGGTCACGCTGCCGTCGAACACCAGCAACAGCACCGCCGCGAAGCTGCTCAGCAGCACGATGCCGTTGGTGAACACGAGTCGGTCGCCGAGGGAGGCGAGCTGGCGCGGCATGAAGCCGTCCTGGGCCAGGAAGGCGGCCAGGCGGGGAAAGTCGGCGAAGGCGGTGTTGGCGGCCAGCAGCAGGATCAGCAGGGTGGTGAGCTGCAGCAACAGCAGCAGTGGGCCATTGCCGAAGATGCGCTCTCCCAGCTGATACAGGAGGGTGGGGCCGGTGTCCTGCGCTACCAGCCCCAGCTCGGTGGCCAGGGCGCTGATGCCGCTGAACATCAACGCCAGCAGGATCACCATCACGGTGAGCACGCGGCGGGCATTGCGCCACTCCACCGGCTTGAACGCCATCACGCTGTCGCTGATCGCCTCGATGCCGGTGAGGGCGGCGCAGCCAGAGCTGAAGGCGCGCATCAGCAGAACCGGCCCCAGCGCCGCCAGCGAGGCGCCGTGAGCGCCGTTCAGCAGCTGGCTCTGCTCGGCCAACGGCAGAGCGGTGAGTGACCCCTGGCTCCACTGGATCAGGCCAGCTACCACCAGGGTGAACACCGTTCCCATGAACAGAAAGGTGGGCAGGCTCAGCAGCTGGGCCGTGGAGCGCACGCCGCGCAGGTTGGCGAGCATCAGCAGGGCCACCGCCACCAGGCACAATGGTTCGCGCAGCGCGTCCAGCAGGGGGAAATAGGAGGTGAGGGCGGCGATGCCTGCCGCCGTGCTCACCGCCACGGTGAGCGTGTAGTCGATCGAGAGAGAAGCGGCGGCACAGAGGCCGGGGATCACCCCGAGGTTGTCGTGCGACACCCGGTAGGAGCCACCCCCATGGGGATAGGCCTTGATGGTTTGCCTGTAGCTGATCGCCACCACCAGCATCAGGGCCACGATCAACCCAGTGATCGGCAGCGTGTATTGCAAGGCGGCGGCCCCGGCCATGCCCAGCACCAGCACGATCTCCTGGGTGGCGTAAGCCACCGAGGAGAGGGCGTCGGAGCTGAGGATGGCGAGAGCTTCGGCGTTGGTGAGCCGTTCCTCGGCGTGGGCGCTGGTGGGAAGCGGAGCTCCGATCAGCAGGCGTCTGAGCGACTGGGTGCCTGATCCGCGTGGATCCTTGGTCAAGGGTCTGCTCAGACGCTTTCAGATAGGGATCGTAGGCTCAGGTTTAGAGGAGAGCGTTAGATCGCAGCCGCACCTGATTCGGAGGTGCGGATGCGTACCACCGCCTCCACAGGCAGGACGAAGATCTTGCCGTCGCCGATTTCGCCGGTGCGGGAAGGGCCAGAGATCGCGGCGATCACGGTGTCCACCTTGTCGTCTTCGACGACCACTTCAACTTTCACCTTGCTGATGAATTCAATGGTGTATTCCGCACCGCGATAGGTTTCCACCTGGCCTTTCTGCCTGCCGAAGCCGCGCACATCGGTGATGGTCATGCCGATGATTCCGGCATTCACCAAGGCTGTTTTCACATCATCGATTTTGCTTGGGCGGATGATCGCTTCGACTTTTTTCATGGTTGAGAATGTGGTGATGGGTTACGGCAGGCAGTTAGGGCTTCAAATTCTGAAGAGAACTCTGGCTGAAGCGCAGGATGCTCTAGAAGAAAAAGCCAGAGCCAAGCTTGCGCTGGCTCTGGCCAATCATGACAACCCACTCCAGACAACCTACGTAGACATGCTAGTTCGTCATGGGCTCGTAGGCCTCCTCTCCATGGGAGACGATGTCCATGCCGCGCTCTTCATCCTCAGCGCTGACCCGGAGACCAACGGTGGCTCCAATGATCCAGATGATGATGGCAGTGCCAATGCCAACGAACACGTAAGAGAATACGACAGCCTTCAGTTGGGCGATGAACAAGGCGAAGTTGCCACCCTCTTCGAGGATCTTGGCTGAGAGGGGGAAATAATCTGCAGGCACATAATCCTTGACAGCGAGAATTCCTGTGAGCAGAGCGCCCACCGTGCCACCCACGCCGTGCACCATGAAGGTGTCAAGGGAATCATCAAACTTGATGGCGGCTTTGATCTGAATGGCGGTGAAACAGGCCACGGTAGTAAGCGCTCCAATCAGGATTGATGAGCCCATTGAAACGAATCCTGCAGCAGGAGTGATTCCCACAAGCCCTGCCACGGCACCTGTGGCTGCGCCCACTGCGGTGGGTTTGCCACCCTTGAACCACTCAATCAGGCACCACGTCAGCATGGCGGCTGATGCCGATGTGGTGGTGGTCAGGAAGGAGAATCCAGCAGCCTTGGCAGCGAAATAACTGGCACCGTTGAAGCCGAACCAGCCGAACCACAGCAGGCCAGCACCCAAAAGAATGAAGGGAACGTTGTGCGGGGGACGGGTTCTATCCGGCCAGACGTTGCGTGGACCGATGAGGGCCGCAGATACCAATGCCGCCACACCAGAGGAGATGTGAACCACTGTGCCGCCAGCGAAGTCAAGAGCACCGATGGAGCCGAAGGGTCCGATGAATCCGCCGCCCCACACCATCTTGCACATCGGGCAATAGATGAAAAGGCTCCAGAGCAGCACAAACCAGAACCAGGCCTTGAAGTTGATGCGCTCCACAAGGGCGCCACTGATCAGGGCGGGGGTGATGATCGCGAACATGCCCTGGAAGAGGGCAAAGCTTGTGGCACTGATCGCAAAGCCATCCGCCAGAGGAGCATCCCCCAAGGGACCACCCACACCGTTGAGCCACATGAACTCCAGGCCACCGATGAAGGGGCTGTTGAAGCCTGTGCCGAAGGAGAGGCTGTAGCCGATCACCACCCAGAGAACGCCGACGAGCCCCATGCAGAAGAAGCTCATCATCATTGTGTTGAGTACGTTCTTGGCTCGGGTGAAGCCCCCGTAGAAGAACGCCAGGCCAGGGGTCATCACCAACACCAACGCCGAACCCATTAGCATCAACAGTGTGTCGGCGCCGTCGGTGGGTGTCTTGGCGAGGGCCGCGTGGGCTGATCCAGCCATCAGAGGCACCAGGCCGGCTCCAGCGGCAAGCAGGAAGACGGCGAAACGGCGCAGTTGAGGGTTCTGCACATCCCCGACCAGCCCCGCTCGAAAGCGATCAAAGGCTTCAATGGCAGAGGGTCCACCATATGAGTTTGGAATCCTTGACATCGACAATGGTTAATCCTGATATGGCTCGAAAAGCATGTGCCTGACGCTGCGTGCTTCCCGTAGCAAGGACAACCGAATGACCCCAAGCGACGGCGAACCGTGACACTGGGCCCGGCGGGAATCCATCTCACGTTCTGTGAGGTGGGCGGGATGAGCCTCTGGAGCCCTGGATGGGAAGCAGCTTCAACACCGCCTGGGTGCGGTTGGCCACCCCCAGCTTCTGCATGATCGCGTGGCCATGGACTCTCACCGTGCCCAGGGTGATGCCCAGTTCCGTGGCGATCTCCCGGTTGCTCAGCCCGCGGGCCATCGCCTCAAGCACCTGCCGCTCCCGGGGCGTGAGCATGGACAGCGGGTCTCCCTCGCCACTGTCCCCATCGACCCCTGCCTCCGCCCTTGCCGCACCCAGCTCCCGCAGGGCCGTGGTGGCGTCCGCGTCCCACCAGGAGGCGCCGCGCAGCACCGTCTGGATGGCGAGCAGCAGGTCTGCGGTCGCCACTCCCTTGCGCACGTAGCCCCGGGCGCCGGCCCGCACCATCCGCAGACACCAGGCGGGTTCGTCCTGGCTTGTGATCACCAGCACGGGAATCTGCGCGTGCTCGGCGCTCATGCGGCGGCAGGTCTCCAACCCCCCCAGACCCGGCAGGCCCAGATCGAGCAGGATCACGTCGAACGTCTGATGACGCAGCAGATCAAGAGCCTGCTCGCCGTCGCTGACGGCTGTCACGGTGTGGATTGCCGCGAAGCCCTGCAGCGTGACCTCCAGCCCCAGCCGGAACAGTTCGTCGTCTTCCACCACCAGGGCGCGCATGGGTTCAGCCTCCCTCCATGTCGGCAGCGATGGAGGCGTCAGGCAACAGCACCTCAATTTCGGCGCCGCCGCCTGGTCGGTTGTGCAGGCCGATCGTTCCCCCGTGGGCGCTCACGATCTGGCGGCACAGGTAGAGCCCCAGTCCACTGCCCGGCCGGTCCTCCGACAGCCTCGCGAAACGCCGAAACAGGTTGGGAATGTCCTGTTCCGGGACCCCAGGTCCGCCATCGGCGATGCGCAGGCGGTGTCCGCCGCCCCGGTTCTCCAAGACCACCTGGATCTGGCCGCCCCGCAGGCTGTGGTGGATGGCATTGAGCAGCAGGTTCTCCACCAGCCTTCTGAGCTGGGCTCCATCCCCTCGCAAATGATGGGGGTGCCACAGGGCGTCCTCACCGAAACCGAGCCGCAGGGTGAGCTGCCTTTCCTCAGCGAGTGCCGAGAGCTCCCGGATCACCTCCTCAACCACGCCGGTGAGTTCAACAGCCTCAACCCGCAGCCGCAGCCCTTCGGCGTCGTTGCGGTAGACCTCCAGCAGGGTCTGGATCTGGCCGAGTGCGCGGCTCTGGCCCCGCTCGATCGTGGCCAGCGTGCGCTCCAGCATCGCGCCATCGGGGCGTTGGCTGGCGCTGGCCAGACTGCGCAGGGTGGCGATCGTGCCCAGGATCGGTGTCTTGAGGTCGTGCGCCAGGGTGGAGACGAAATCATGGCGCAGGTCTTCAACGGCCAGCTGGCCCTGAAGTTCCAGTCGCTGACGCTGCAGGCCCTGGATGTGCAGGCACTGGCGGGCGGTGAGCACCAGGGCGATGCAGACCAGCAGCCGGTTGGTGAGCACCAAGCCGCTGAAGGGAGTGACATCCGGGATCAGCAGATTGGCGAGGGTGAGGCCGCAGGTCAGCGCCGCGTAGCGGCCGAGCTCCGCCGGCCGAGCGGTTTCGTTGAACACGATCAGCGGCACCACATAGAGATAGGCGAGCACCACCTGCACGGGCGTGAAGGCGTCCACCAGGGCCACCACGGCTGTCAGCGCGCTCACCTGACCGCCAGGTGAGGCCAGGGCCGCTATACCGCCGGGTAGGGATCGCCGATTCAAATCCATACCCTCAGCTAGTCGCGTCATGCTGCGGGGGCCATCGACAGTGAATCTGTCCTCCGAATCGGACGTTACCGCTGATGAATGCCTGGATTCAGGTCGCCCTGGTGCTCGCCCTTGTGCTGGGATCGGCTCCACTGCTCGGTCGGCATCTCTGGCAGGTGTTCGACGACCGTCCCCAGCCCCTCCTGGATGGCTGGCTGAACCCCGTGGAAACCTCCCTGCTGCGCTGGGTGGGTGATCGGGGCCGTCCGGCCGAGCAAGCCTGGGACTATCTGCGCCCCCTGCTGCTCAGCAACCTCCTGTTCGGCGCGGTGGCCTTTCTGCTGTTGCTGTTCCAGCCCTCCTGGCTCAACCCCCAGGGCCTGCCTGGCATGCGCTGGGACACGGCCTTGCACACCGCCATCTCCTTTCTCACCAACACTGACCAGCAGCACTACGTGCCCGAGCAGAGCCTGGGGGATCTGGCCCAGCTGGGAGCCCTCCAGTTCCTGTTCTTCACCTCCGCAGCCACGGGCCTGGCGGTGGGCTTCGCCTTCATCCGCGGACTCTGTGGCCGGCCCCTTGGCAACTTCAACCGGGATCTGGTCCGCTCGATCACCCGGGTGCTGCTGCCGATCAGCCTGGTGTTCGGCCTGATCCTGCTGATCAACGGGGTGCCGATGACCCTGGGCGGCCCGGTGAGCCTTCCCACCCTCGAAGACGCCACCCAGATCCTGGTGCGGGGCCCGGTGGCTGGCTTCGAGGCGATCAAGCAGCTGGGCGAGAACGGCGGCGGCTTCTTCACGGCCAACTCTGCCCATCCGTTCGAAAACCCGAATCCATTCACCAACCTGCTGGCGATGGTGGCCATGTTCGCCGTCCCGGCCGCCACGATCGACGCCTTCGGCCGCTTCCTCGGCAACAGGCGACAGGCCACCCTGTTGTTGCTGCTGGTCACAGGCCTGTTCCTGGCTCTGGCCACCCTGGCGATCACGGCCGAGCAGGCCGGCAACCCCCTGCTGGCTCCCTGGCTGAGTGGCCCCAACCTGGAGGGCAAGGAGCTGCGCTTTGGAGCCGCCGTTTCGGCCCTGTTCGCCACCATCACCACCGGCTCGATGACCGGAGCCGTGAACGCCGCCATGGATTCGCTCATGCCCCTCGGCGGCCTGGTGCCCTTGTTCAACCTGTTTCTGCAGGTGGTGTTCGGCGGCCAGGGCACTGGCGTGGCCTATCTGCTCGTTTTCCTGATCCTCACAGTGTTCCTCACCGGGTTGATGGTCGGGCGCACCCCCGAACTGTTCGGACGCAAGGTGGAAAAAGCGGAGGTGGTGTTCAGCAGCCTGATCCTGCTGATCCACCCGGTGTTCGTGCTGGTGCCCGCCGCCATCACCATTGGCTTCCCCGCCCTTCAGGGCATCAGCAACCCCGGGTTCCATGGCGTCAGCCAGGTGGTTTACGAATACGCCTCGGCGGCGGCCAACAACGGCAGTGGCTTCGAGGGCCTGGGCGACGGCACGGTGTGGTGGAACCTCAGCACCGTCGTCAGCCTCCTGGGCGGCCGGTACCTGCCGTTCATCGCCCTGCTGCTGCTGGCGGCCGGCTTCGCCCGCAAGCAGCCCGTGCCGCCCAGCCACGGCACCCTGGCCACCGACACAGGCCTGTTCACCGTGGTGACCGCCGTGGTGATCCTGATCCTCGGCGCCCTCACCTTCTTCCCTGTGCTGGCCCTGGGGCCGATTGCCGAAGCCTTCTCGATCCCTCGCTGACCGCCTCCCGGATCCCATGACGTCCCTTCAGCAACCTTTCTTTCCCCGCATGCCGCGGGGCCGCCGCGACCAGCGGCGCTACACCGAACGCCCCAAAAGCCAGGGGCTGCTGGGCCGGGCGATCGTCGAATCGTTTCGCAAACTCGATCCACGCCTCACCGTGCGCAATCCGGTGATGTTCGTCGTCTGGTGCGGCACGATCGTCACCCTCCTCGCCACGGCCAGTCCTCAGCTGTTCGGCATCAGCACCGACGCCCCGGGCCGGGGCTTCAATGCCGCCCTGGCGGCGATCCTGGTGTTCACCCTGCTGTTCGCCAACCTGGCTGAAGCCCTGGCCGAAGGCCGGGGCAAGGCCCAGGCCGATGCCCTGCGCCGCACCCAGGCCCGCACCCAGGCCCGGCGTCAGCTGCCCGATGGCGGCGAGGCGCTGGTGGATTCCAGCAGCCTGCGCAAAGGGGACCAGGTGCTGGTCAGCAGCGGCGAGCTGATCCCCGCCGATGGGGAGGTGGTGGCTGGGGTGGCCGCCGTGGATGAATCGGCGATCACCGGCGAATCCGCCCCCGTGCTCAAGGAGGCCGGCTCCGATGTGGCCAGCTCGGTCACCGGCGGCACCCTGGTGGTCTCAGACCAACTCACGATCCGGATCACCGCCGACCCTGGCCAGGGCTTCATCGACCGCATGATCGCCCTGGTGGAGGGAGCCGAGCGCAACCGCACGCCTAACGAGATCGCCCTCACCGTGCTGCTGGCTGTGCTCACCCAGGTGTTCCTGATCGCCGTGGCCACCCTTCCGCCGGTGGCGGCCTACATCGGCGGTCCCACGCCGGTGGTCATCCTGGTGGCCCTGCTTGTCGCCCTGATCCCCACCACGATCGGTGGTCTGCTCAGTGCCATCGGCATCGCCGGCATGGACAGGGTGGCCCAGTTCAACGTGATCGCCACCTCCGGCCGTGCCGTGGAAGCCTGCGGCGACATCAACACCTTGGTGCTCGACAAGACGGGCACGATCACCCTCGGCAACCGCCTGGCCGAGGAGTTCCTGCCGGTGGGGGGCCACACCGACGCGGAGCTCGCCACCGTTGCCCTCGGTGCCAGCGGTTTCGACACCACTCCCGAGGGCAAGTCGATCGTGCGGCTGGCGGAGAAGCTGGGGGCCAGCTCGGGGTTCGATCCGGTGGGCGCCACCGGCCTCGATTTCTCCGCCCGCACGCGCATGAGCGGCACCGATCTGGCCGACGGCACCGAACTGCGCAAGGGGGCGGTGGATGCGATCAAAGGATTCGTCCGCTCTCGTGGCGGCCAGGTGCCCGATGGGCTGGATCAGGCCTACGAGCAGGTGTCCCGTCTGGGGGGCACCCCCCTGGCGGTGTGCCGTGGCGCCGAGATCTACGGGGTGATCTACCTCAAGGACATCATCAAACCGGGCATGCGCGAACGCTTCGATCAGCTGCGGCGCATGGGCATTCGCAGTGTGATGCTCACCGGTGACAACCCGATCACCGCCGGGGTGATCGCCCGCGAGGCCGGGGTCGACGATTACATCGCCGAAGCCACCCCGGAAGACAAGATCGCTGTGATCCAGGCGGAGCAACGGCTGGGCAAGTTGGTGGCCATGACCGGCGACGGCACCAATGACGCTCCTGCTCTGGCCCAGGCCAACGTGGGCGTGGCGATGAACTCCGGCACCCAGGCCGCCAAGGAGGCGGCCAACATGGTCGACCTCGACAGCGATCCCACCAAGCTGATCGACATCGTCACCATCGGCAAGCAGCTGCTGATCACCCGGGGTGCGCTGACCACCTTCTCGATCGCCAACGACGTGGCCAAGTACTTCGCGATCCTGCCAGCCTTGTTCGGTGGCGTGGGCCTTGGGGCGTTGAATCTCATGCACTTGGAGACCCCGCATTCCGCCATCCTCTCGGCGATGGTGTTCAATGCGCTGATCATTCCCGCGCTTGTACCCCTGGCCCTGCGTGGCGTGGCCTTCCGACCGGATTCGGCCGAGGAGTTGCTGAAGCGCAACCTGCTCGTCTACGGCCTCGGTGGTCTGGCGGTGCCCTTCGTCGGCATCAAGGCGATTGATCTGGTCATCACCTCCCTCCACCTGATCTGAGGCCCCTGCCATGTTCGTAACCAAGCCCATCTTCTGGCTTCCCCTGTTGCTCGCAGTTGGAGCGGTGGCGGCCTCCTCGCCCCTGCGCCTGTTCCATCCGCCCCTGCAGGCCGGGGCGCTGTCTGTGCTGTTGAGCGCCACGGTGGGGCTCTCGATCTACCTGTTCGCCGTGATGATCCAACCGGAGAAATTCTGATGACGCTGTTCCGCGATGCCCTGCGTGCCCTGCGGCTTACAGCAGTGCTGTGGCTCCTCACTGTTGTGCTCTATACCCTGCCCCTGCTGGCGATCGGCCAGGGGCTGTTCCCCTTCCAAGCCAATGGCTCCCTGCTGCGGGTGAACAACCAGGTGCTGGGATCGGCCCTGATCGGCCAGCCCTTCGCCAGCAAGCGCTACTTCTGGAGCCGTCCCAGCGCCGTCAACTACAGCACCGGCGACGCGCCGACTTCCAGCCCCAGCAACCTGGGGCCCACCAACCCGGATCTGGTCAAGCGCATCACCGAGGCCTCCCAGGTGTTGCAAGTAGCCGGGCTGCAGGATCCCGCCCCCGACCTTCTTTACAGCTCAGGTTCCGGCCTTGATCCCCACATCTCTCCCGAGGCGGCGGCCCAGCAGATCGAGCGGGTGGGCGCTGAGAGAAACCTCAGTCCTGAGCAGCTGAGGCAGCTGATCCGCCGCCATACCGAAGGACGTACCTTTGGCCTGCTGGGGCAGCCGCGGGTGAACGTGCTCCAGCTGAACCTTGAACTGGATCGCCGCTCCTCCTGATCCCTTCGCCGTGATCCCAACCCGATGATTCGCTCGCAGAGTGGCAGGGGCCGCCACAAGCTGTTCATCGGCATGGCACCAGGGGTCGGCAAGACCTACCGCATGCTCCAGGAAGGCCGCGAGCTGCGCCGTGCCGGCACCGATGTGGTCATTGGCGTGGTCGAAACCCACGGCCGCGCCGATACCGCCGCCCAGGCCGAGGGCCTCGAACGGGTCCCGCTGCGGTGCTTCCAGCACCAGGGGGTGTGGCTGGAGGAGCTGGACGTGGGGGGGATCCTGGCCAGGCGCCCGCAGCTGGTGCTGGTCGACGAGCTGGCCCACACCAACGTGCCGGGAAGTGAGCGGGCCAAGCGCTGGCAGGACGTGGAGCACCTGCTGAGCGTGGGTCTGGATGTGTACTCCACTGTCAACATCCAGCACCTGGAGAGCCTCAACGATCTGGTGGCCCAGCTCACCGGAGTGATCGTGCGCGAACGGCTGCCGGACCGGGTGCTGGAGCGGGCCGATGAGGTGGTGCTGGTGGATGTCACCCCCGAAACACTGCAGGAGCGCCTGCGCGACGGCAAGGTGTACGCCAGCGAGAAGGTGGGCCAGGCGCTGGCCCATTTCTTCCAGCGCCGCAATCTGGTGGCCCTGCGGGAGCTGGCCCTGCGGGAAGTGGCCGACCGGGTCGATGACGAAACGCCCCCCGACAGCTCCCTGCGTGAACGGGTGCTGGTCTGCCTGTCGATGTATCCGGGTTCCAGGCGGCTGCTGCGCCGCGCCGCCCGCCTGGCCGGCTTCATGGATGCCCCGCTGCTGGTGGTGATTGTGCTCAATCCCCACCGCTTCCTGACCCGGGAGGACAGCCTCGTGCTGGAGGATTGCACCCGACTCAGCAACGACTTCGGCGCTGAGTTCCTGCGCCTCGACAGCGACGATGTGCTCGGTTCGATCGCCCAGGTGGCCATCGAGCGGCGCATCACCCAGATCGTGATGGGCCAGTCGCCACGCTCCCGGGGCCGGGCGCTGCTGGGGCGCTCTTTGGCCGAGAAGCTGCAGCAGCGGCTGGTGGGCCGCCACGTGGATCTGCACTTGATCGCCGACGATCCCCCCACCCCTGGGCCGGCCGGCCCTTAGCTTTGCCCCAGCCATCGGGGTGAGCCTCCCGTAACACCGCGGGCGCCGGATCCCATGACCCCTGCCACCCCGCCGCCCGAGCCCGCCGCAGAATCCTCTGCGGCTCCCGCCCAGCGGCCGGTTCCCTTCGCAGAGGCCGCCCGCTACTGGCTGGAGCTTGGGCTGATCAGTTTCGGTGGGCCGGCCGGGCAGGTGGCGCTGATGCACAGCGAGGTGGTGGAGCGCCGCCGCTGGCTCTCGGAACGGCGCTTCCTGCATGCGCTCAACTACGCCATGGTGCTGCCGGGCCCGGAAGCGCAGCAGCTGGCCACCTACATCGGCTGGCTGATGCACGGCATCCCCGGTGGACTGGTGGCGGGAAGTCTGTTCATCCTGCCCTCGCTGCTGCTGCTGCTGCTGCTTTCGGCGGTCTACGCCATCTGGGGGCAGCTGCCGCTGCTGGTTTCAGTGTTCTGGGCGCTCAAGCCGGCCGTGACGGCGATCGTGATGCAGGCGGCCTGGCGGCTCGGGCGGCGCACCCTGCACAACCCGGCGTTGCTGGCGCTGGCGGTGCTGGCCTTCGCCGGTCTCACCCTGCTCAAGTTGCCGTTTCCGCTGATCATCGCCGCGGCGGCCCTGGTGGGTTGGCTCGGCGGACGGTGGCGGCCCCGGTTGTTCAGCCCGCCCGCCCGAGCCGGTCATGGTCACACCTCCGCCGCTGCAGGGCTGGCGCAGCCCACGGCCGAGCTGCCCCCGCTGCATGGCGACACCACTCCAACGCCGGATCATTCCCGCTTCGATCGCCGCCGCCTAGCGCTGCTCCTGTTGGCCGGCCTTGTGGCGCTGGCGCTGCCGCTGGCGGCGGTGACCGTTTTCGGTGGCTGGGATGGGCTGCTCGCCACCATGGCCCGCTTCTTCAGCCGCGTCGCCCTGCTCAGCTTCGGTGGTGCCTATGCGGTGCTTCCCTACGTGGCCCAGGGGGCGGTGGAGCACTACCAATGGCTTGGTGCCAATCAGATGATCGACGGTCTGGCCCTGGGTGAAACCACACCGGGGCCCTTGATCATGGTGGTGACCTTTGTGGGCTTCATGGGCGGCTGGAACACGGCCACCGCCAGCCTCAGCCCTGGGGCCAGCCCCCTGCTCCTGGCGGTGCTGGCGGCCCTCACGGTCACCTGGTTCACCTTCCTGCCGTCATTCCTGTTCATCCTGGCCGGCGGCCCTTTAGTGGAAGCCAGCCGCGAGGACATCCGCCTCAGTGGGCCACTCACGGCGATCACAGCAGCGGTGGTGGGTGTGATCGCCAACCTGGCGGTGTTCTTCGCCGGGCATGTGCTCTGGCCCGATGCCGTCACAGGACGGCTCGACTGGGGCGCCCTGCTCGTGATCGTTGCAGCCACCCTGGCACTCCTGGTTGGACGCTGGTCGGCGTTGCAGGTGATCGGCGCGGCAGTGGTGATCGGTGTGGTGCGGCTGCTGGCCAGCTGGGCCGGGCTGCTGGGCTGAACCGGTTCAGAGGATCTGGGCCAGGAACTGACGGCTGCGTTCGTGCTGGGGGTTGGTGAAGAAGGTGGTGGGGGCCGCTTCCTCCACGATCTGCCCCTCCGACATCAGCACCACCCGGTGCGCCACCTCGCGCGCAAAGCCCATTTCGTGGGTCACCACCACCATCGTCATGCCGTCGGCGGCGAGGGCGCGCATCACCTCCAGCACCTCTCCCACCATCTCCGGATCAAGGGCGCTGGTGGGTTCATCGAACAGCAGGATGCGGGGTTCCATGCAGAGCGAGCGGGCGATCGCCACCCGCTGCTGCTGGCCGCCGGAGAGCTGGCCGGGATACTTACCCGCCTGCTCGGCGATGCCCACCCGCTCGAGCAGTCCCAGGGCCTGGGCCTCCACCTCGGCCCGCCGCCGCTTGCGCACCACCACCGGGGCCAGGGTGAGGTTCTCCAGCACCGTGAGATGGGGGAAGAGATTGAACTGCTGGAACACCATGCCGGTGTCGCAGCGGATCGCATCGATGTTGCGCAGGTCGTTGGAGAGGGCGATGCCATCGATCGTGATCGAGCCCTCCTGGAAGTCTTCGAGGGCGTTGAAGGTGCGGATGAAGGTGCTCTTGCCCGAGCCCGAGGGCCCCATGATCACCACCACCTCGCCGCGGCTCACGCTCAGATCCACGCCGCGCAGGGCATGGAAGCCGTTGGGGTACCACTTCTGGACCCCGCGGGCCTCGATCATCGGCTGGCTGGCGGTCATGGTCAGGTGGGGGAATGGGAAGGATCGAGGCGGCGCTCCAGGGCCCGGCTGCCGAGGCCGAGGGCGGCGCAGCAGCACCAGAACAGCACCGCCAGGGTGAGATACACCTCGGCGTTCTTGCCGAGGAATTCAGGATTGGCCATCACCGTACGGGCGGTGCCGAGCAGATCGAGCAGGCCGATCAACGACAGCAAGGTGGTGTCCTGCAGCAGGGAGATGAACTGCCCCACCGTGGCGGGCAGGGCGATGCGCAGGGCCTGGGGCAGCACCACATGCCGCAGGGCCTGCGGCACCGACAGCCCCAGGGAGCGGGCGGCCTCCAGCTGACCGACGGGAACCGCCGCCAGTCCGGCGCGCACGGCTTCCGCCAGGTAGGCCCCGCAGAAGAAGGTGAGCACCCAGGCGGCCCGCCAGACGCGGTCGGGGGCCCAGCCGCCGGGAAGCATGTAGCCGAGGATGTTCTGCCCCAGGAACAGCAGGGTGATCAGCGGGGCGCCGCGGATGAACTCGATGTAAAGCACCGAGCTCCAGCGCAGCAGCGGCAGGGAGCTGCGGCGGCCCAGGGCCACCACGATGCCGATCGGGAAGCTGAGCAGGATGGCGAAGCTGGCCATCAGCAGGGTGAGCAGCAGGCCGCCCCACTCCGACGGCGGTACGCGCGGAACGCCCAGTCCGCCGGCGATCAGCACCATGCCGAACAGGTAGAGCGCCGGCCAGAACAGGGGCAGAAAGCGCAGCAGGCGGCGCGGCACCAGCCGCCCCCACTGCCCCGACACTCCCCGCAGCAACAGCAGCAGCGCCGTGATCGCCCACCAGCGCAGCTGCAGCGGCACCGGCAGCTTCAGCGCGGCCGGCAGCCAGGCGGCCAGAAAGGCCAGCACGGCGATGGCCACCAGATCGTTGACAGGCCAGAGCGTGCCGGTGCGATCGGCGCGCGGATGGCTGCGCAGCAGACCCCAGCTCAGGCCGATCGTGGCCGCCGCCAGGGTCACCAGCAGCCAGAGGCGCCATTGCTGCGCCAGCGGGTAGCGCCCCACGGCGAACAGGGTGGTGTTGGCCTGGATCACCGCCCACTGGGCCTGACGGAAGGCCCAGTACCAAAACCCCACCGCGGCGGCCAGCAGGGCAGCGAGCAGCACGACGCTGATCACCCCGTCGAGCGGAGTGGCGAACAGCTCCTCACGCAGCGCCCCGCGCCAGCTGCGGCGGGCGGAGGGAGGAGCGGGCCGAGGCGGTAGCAGCGGCGGAGAGGAGGAAGAGGTCATCAGCGCTCGCGAATCTGCACCAGTTGGTTGACGCCGTTCATCAGCACCGAAATCACCAGATCGATCAGCAGATAGGCGCCGAGCAGCAGCAGGAACACCTCCAGGGCACGGCCCGTCTGATTGAGGGTGGTTTCAGAGACGGAATAGAGATCGGCGTAGCCCACCGCGACCGCCAGCGCGGAGTTCTTGGCCAGGGAGATGTATTGGCTGTTGAGCCCTGGCACGATCACCCGCAGCGCCTGTGGCAGCACCACCGTGCGCATCGTGGCGCCCCAGTGCAGGCCCAGCGAGGTGGCCGCCTCCCACTGCCCGCGCGGCACTGCAGCGATGCCGCCGCGCACCACCTCGGCCACGAAGGCGCCGGTGTAGGTGATCAGGCCGGTGATCAGGGCCGAGAACTCCACCGACAGGCGCAACGGTGCCTGCCAGACGTCGTTCACCAGGGTGGGCCCCTGCCAGCGGAACCCCTCGGCGAACCAGGCCAGGTACAGCCCCGATTTGGAGAGCACCACGCCAGGAAGTTGCAGGGCCGCCGTGCTGTTCGGCAGCGCCAGGAACACCACGAAGTACCAGAACAGCAGCTGCAGCAGCAGGGGGATGTTGCGGATCACCTCCACGTACACCCGCGCCAGGCGGCGCAGCAGCCCATTGCCGCTGAAGGCGGCCATGCCCACCGCCGTGCCCAGCAGCGTGGCTCCCACCAGGCCCACCACGATCGCCCGCAGGCTGTTCACCAGCCCCACCAGCAGCACGCGCCAGTAGGGCATGGAGGCATCGAAGGGGATGAGGCTTTCGGCCACATCGAAGCTGGCGGGTTGCCCGAGCCAGCGCCAGGTGAGCAGCAGCCCGGCGGCGGTGAGGTTCCGCACCAGGTTGCCCATCAGCAGGGCGATCACCACCAGGATCGCCAGCCCCACAGCCCCCTGGACCAGCCAGGGAACCACGCGCCGATCCCGCCACCAGGGAACCCGCTGGATGTCGCTCATCGCGAGGTGCTCAACGGAAGGGCGGCGAGTAGATCAGCCCACCGTCTTTCCACTGCCGGTTCTCGGCCCGCTCGAGCTTGAGCGGGGAGCCGGTGCCCACATTGCGCTCGAAGATCTCGCCGTAGTTGCCCACCGCAGCGATCGCCTTGGGCACGAAATCGGCCGGCAGGCCCAGCTGTTTGCCGAAATCCCCCTCCACGCCGAGGAAACGGCGCAGGTCGGCCAGGTTGGTGTTGGCCTTGGCTTCCGCCACCTTGGCGGCCACGTTGGCTTGGGTGATCCCCAGCTCCTCCGCCTGGAACAGGGCGAAGACGGTCCAGCGCAGGGCATCGGCCCAGGCGGGATCGCCGTTGACGGTGGCAGGGGTGAGCGGTTCCTTGCTCATCACTTCCGGCAGCAGGATGTGGGCATCGGGCTGCGGGAAGCTGCTGCGCTTGGCGGCCAGCTGGGAACGGTCACTGGTCACGGCCACGCAGCGGCCGCCCAGGTAGGCGGCGTAGGTCTGATCGCCGGTCTGGAACTTGAGCGGGGTGTAGGCGATGCCCTGCTCGCGCATGCGATCCGCCAGGTTGAGCTCGGTGGTGGTGCCGCTCTCCACGCAGATCGGCTTGCCGGCCAGATCCTTGAGGGTCTTGATGCCGCTGGCCACCGGGGCCATCAGGCCCTGGCCGTCATAGAAGGTGGTGGGACCAAAGGAAATGCCGTTGCCGCCGGCCGAATCGCGGCTCAGGGTCATGGTGGTGTTGCGGGCCAGCATGTCCACCTCGCCGCTGGCGAGGGCCGCAAAGCGCTCACTGGAGTTGAGGTCGCGATACTCCACCTTCGACGGATCGCCGAGCACGGCGGCGGCCACCGCCCGGCAGGTGTCGGCATCCAGGCCGCTGTAGGTGCCGTCGGGGCCGAGGAAGCTGAAGCCCGGCAGCTTGCCGTCCACGCCGCAGACCAGCTTGCCGCGGCTGCGGATCGTGTCCATCTTCTGGCTCTGCACGCCTTCGCCGCCGCCGCCGTCGTTGGCGCAGCTGGCCAGCAGCAGGGACAGCACCACCGGAGCCGCCGCCAGCAGGGAGCGCAGACGCGGCCGCTGCAGACGTGATGGCTGCAGGCGTGATGGTTGCAGGCGCGGTGATCGCAGCTGAAGCATCAGGGGCTGTGGCGAAGTGAGCGCAGTTTGCCAGCAGGACACAAGGAGTGCCGGTCACAACGCCCACACGTTGCACGACCGCTCCCGATCCCCTCAGGCGAGGGCGATGATGGCGAGCAGGTCGGGGCCTGGCTCGCCGTTCGATGACCGTTTCCTCCGCTGCGCCGGACCCGGCTTCCCCTTCCCTGGTGATGCGTCGCCCGGACGACTGGCACGTGCATCTGCGCGACGGCCCCCTGCTCAATGCGGTGGTGGCTGCCACGGCGCGGGCGTTCGGCCGGGCAATCGTGATGCCCAACCTGAGCCCGCCGATCACCACAGCGGCGATGGCCGAGGACTACCGCCAGCGGATCCTGGCCGCCCTGCCGCCCGGCAGCCGCTTCCAGCCGCTGATGACCGCCTACCTCACCGACACGATCGATCCGGCGGAACTGGAGCGGGGCCATGCGGCCGGAATCTTCACGGCCGTGAAGCTCTATCCGGCCAACGCCACCACCAATTCGGCCCATGGCGTGACCGACATCGCCAGGCTCACACCCGTATTCGAGACGTTGGAGCGCATCGGCATGCCGCTCCTCTTGCATGGTGAGGTCACCGACGCGGAGATCGACATCTTCGATCGCGAAGCGGTGTTCATCGAGCGGCACCTGCAGCCGCTGCTGGAGCGCTATCCCCGCATGCGGGTGGTGCTCGAGCACATCACCACCAGCGAAGCGGTGGCCTTCGTGGAGAGCCAGGCGGGTGGCGACAACCCACGCCTGTGCGCCACGATCACCCCCCACCACCTGCAGCTCAACCGCAACGCGATGTTCAGCGGTGGGATCTGGCCCGACTTCTACTGCCTGCCGGTGATCAAGCGGGAACGGCATCGCCTGGCCCTGCGCCGTGCCGCCGTCTCCGGCAACCCCTGCTTCTTCCTCGGCACCGATTCCGCCCCCCATCCCCGCTCCGCCAAGGAAGCCGCCTGCGGCTGCGCCGGCATCTTCAATGCGCCCCATGCGCTGGAGAGCTACGCGCAGGTGTTCGAGCAGGAGGGGGCGCTGCACCGGCTCGAAGCCTTCGCGTCGCTCTACGGTCCCCGCTTCTACGGCCTGCCGCCCCACGAGCAGACCGTGGCACTGCGCCGCGAGCCGGTGCCGGTGCCACGGCGCCTGGAGCTGGCCGATGGCAACGGCGGTGTGGAGGTGCTGGTGCCCTTCCACGCCGGCCAGACCCTGCCCTGGCGCCTGGTCGACTGAGGGCTGAGGGCATGGAGCTGGGGGGCTGTCCTGGAGAGCCGTCCTGCGGGAGTGATCGCTCAGTCCTTCTCTCAGCCCGGCGAAGCCGTGTGCGGATCGCCAGGGGGTGGTTCGGTGTCGCCGGCGGGATCGGGGCTGAGGTTGAGGAAACGGCAAACCATCGGAAGAGTGAGGCCCTGCAGCAGCAGGTTCAGCACCATCACAATGAAGATGGTGCTCTGGCAGTCGCGGGCGAGCGCCTCCACTTGAGCCGGGTCAATGCCGTCGAGGTGGCCAGGGTGTGGGCGGCTGTGGCAACGGAGGCCAGCTGCGCCCCCCTGCCCTCCAGCAATGGTCAGGTGAGTATCGGGGTTCAGCCCTGTGAGTGCGCGGCACCGCCGCCCAGCAGGCTGGCCTGGTCGCTGCTGAGCCGGCCAGCGGCCATCAGCACGTTGGTGATGCGTGGGATCATCAGCACCGCATGGGTGCGGTAGCCCGCGTCCGCCAGGCGTTGGCGGGCCTGACCACCATGGTCGATGAACACCACCACATCGCGCACCACCAGGCCCGAGGTTTCCAGCTTGCCGATCCCCTCCAGCACGCTGCCGCCGGTGATCAGGATGTCGTCGACCACCACCACGGTTTCGCCCTCGTTGAAGTCGCCCTCGATCAACCGCCGCGCTCCATGGGCCTTCACTTCCTTGCGGGGATAGATCAGCGGCAGGTGCAGCTTCAGCGACAGGCCGGTGGCGGTGGGCAGCGATCCGTAGGGAATGCCGGCGATCCGATCGAAGCGCAGCCCTTCCAGCTGGCCGGCGTAAGCATGCAGCACCCGGTGGAAAAGGTTGGGGTCGGAAATGATCTGGCGCAGATCGATGTAGTAATTGAAGATGGCGCCGGAAGCCTGCACGTACTCACCGAACAGCAGGCAGCCCACGTCGAACAGTTCCACGATCAGCTCATCGAGCGGATCGACGCTGCTGACAAGGCTGGTGCGCCCCGCCCCCTCACGCTTCGCACCGTCGCTCTCGGTGCCGACGGCGTCTGCGTGGCGCCCGGCGCCCCGCCCACCTGAGCTGCGCGCGGCGCCGTTGCCCTCTGCGTTCTGCGCCGAAGCCTTCCCCTTCCTGCCGGCGCGGGTTCCGACAGAGCTGGAGGCGACGGCGTTGAGCGGGCCACCCCCGCCCTTGCCAGCGCCAGCCCCGAGGGCAGCACCCTCCTCCCCGTCAACGTCTTCTCCGTCGCCTTCCTCCCCATTGCCCTCGAGGACAGCTCCGGCACTCCCGCCGAGGACAGCAGCGGCAGCCCCCGTTTCCGGTGCCGGCAGCCACAGGTCGCAGCGGTCGGCCACGTTGCTGAGCCAGCGGTGCCGCATGGTTTCGATCTGGATGCGCAGGGCGCTGGTGCCGGCCGCCATCCCTTTCTCCACCAGCAGGTGCTGGGGCAGGGGCAGCAGCAGGCCGTCGCCGGAGGCATTGAGGCCCGCCTGCAGCAGAGCTTCCAGCCGCTCCTCCTGCTCCCAGAGGCTGCGCAGGATCAGGAAGCGTTCCGGAGCCGCGCTGCGCACCCGCGCCAGCACCGCTGGATCACTGGTGCCCACCTCCAGCAGCAGTTGCTCGGCGGTGGCCCACAACTGGCTTTCGCGCACCACCGTCGTGTACAACGGCCGGTCTTCGTCGGGGTGGTGCTGAAACACCCGGGCGCCGGGGTTGGAGCTGTGGCAGGTGATCACCACGGCCCGGTCGGGGTAGAGCAGGAACGGGGCGACGATGTCCTGGCCGGCCAGGGGCGAGAGGGTGAGGGCATCAGCCCCCAGCTCGCGGAACACGTACTGGGCCAGGGCCGAGGAGGTGTTCAGATCGCCGTGCTTGGCATCCAGGATCAGTGGCATGTCGCGCGGCACCAGCTCGCGCACTTCGTGCAGCAGCTCGATGCCGATCGGCCCGAGCGCCTGGTAGAAGCCGAGGCTCGGCTTGTAGGCGCAGACGTGATCACCGGTGGCGTCGATCACCGCCTTGATCCAGCGCCGTGCCTGAGCCAGGAACGAGCCGCTGGAGGGGTGATGGCGGGTCCAGGTCTGCAGCATCTCCGGGTTGGGATCCAAACCGGTGATCAGCAGCGACTGGCGGCTCGCCATCGCATCGGTGAGTTTGACGAAGAAGTTCATCGTTCTGCGGTCAGCATGGCAGTGTCCGCGGATCTGGCAGCCTTTCCGCAGCCGCGATGGCGGTCGGTGAGTCGGTGACTCAGGGAGTGGCTCAGTCAGTGAGTGGCTCAGTCGGTCAGCCGGAGCGGTTCATGCGGCTGATCCAGTCGGCGGAGATCTCCTTCGGGCACACGGCGGCGCACTCCAGCTGGTTGCTGCAGCTGCCGAAGCCCTCGGCCGCCATAGCGGACTGCAGGGCGGCGGAGCGCCGCTGCCGCTCCGGTTGCCCCTGGGGCAGCAGGGCCAGATGGCCCAGCTTGGCGGCCACGAACAGGCTGGCGGAGGCGTTGGGGCAGGCGGCCACGCAGGCACCGCAGCCGATGCAGCTGGCGGCGGCGAAGGCCTGCTCCGCCTGCTCGCGGCCCACCAGCAGCGCATTGGCCGCCGGAGCGCTGCCCGTGTTCACCGACACGTAGCCGCCGGCCGCGAGCACCCGGTCGAAGGCGGAGCGGTCGACGCTGAGGTCCTGCTGCAGGGGAAAGGCCCGGGCGCGCCAGGGTTCAAGCGTGAGCGTGTCGCCGTCGCGGAAGTGGCGCAGGTAGAGCTGGCAGACGCTGGTGGCGCGCTGGGGGCCGTGGGCCTGACCGTTCACCATGAAGCCGCAGGCGCCGCAGATGCCCTCGCGGCAATCGTGATCGAAGCTCACCGGCCGCTCACCGGCCATCAGCAACTGTTCGTTGAGGCGATCGAGCGCCTCCAGCAGCGAGAGATCGGGGCTGAGTTCCTCCAGCGGGTAGCTCACGAAGGCGCCGGGCTGCGGCGGGCTCTCCTGACGCCAGATCCGCAGCGTGAGCCGGAGGGAAGCGCTGCTCATCGGTAGTTGCGCCGGCTGGGGGTGGCGTGCCGGTAGTGGAGCGGCTCGCAGTGGCGGATAGGTTCCTCGCCATCGCCGTTCCACTGCCAGGCGGCGATGTGGCAGAAGTTGTCGTCGTCGCGGAGCGCTTCGCCATCGGCGCTCTGGTGCTCCTCGCGGAAGTGGGCGCCGCAGGATTCCTCCCGCGCCAGCGCATCGCGCAGCATGAGGCCGGCCAGCTGCAGGAAGTCCTCCAGCCGCAGCGCCTTCTCCAGCTCGGGACTGCGCCCCGCACGCGGTTCCGGCAGACGCAGCTCCTGGGCGAAGGCGTGCTCCAGCGCCCGCACCTCAACCATGGCGGCACACAGGCCGTCGGCGTGGCGGCTGATGCCGCAGGCCCCGATCATGATCTCCCCCAGCTGCCGGTGCAGGCTGTCGCAGCTGCGGCCGCCGTTTGGGCTGCCCAGGCCGTCGATGCGGGCCTGCACCGTGGCGATGGCGTCGCGGCAGGCCGGGTGATCGGAGTTCACCGCGGTATGCACGTGGCCCGCCAGCCAGCCGCTCACCGTGGCCGGGGCGATGAACAGGCCATCGGCGAGGCCCTGCATCAGGGCGCTGGCGCCTAACCGGTTGGCGCCGTGTTCAGAGAAGTTGGCCTCACCCAGCACGAACAGTCCGGGGATGGTGCTCATCAGGTTGTAGTCGACCCAGAGCCCCCCCATCGTGTAGTGCGGCGCCGGGTAGATGCGCATCGGTTCGGCATAGGGATCGCTGCCGGTGATGCGTTCATACATGGCGAAGAGATTGCCGTAGCGGCTTTCGACCGCAGTGCGGCCGTCACGACGGATCGTGTCGCTGAAATCGAGATAGACCGAGCGGCCGCCGGGGCCCACCCCGTGGCCCTCCAGGCAGCGTTCCCTGGCCCGGCGCGAAGCCACATCACGGGGCACCATGTTGCCGTAGGTGGGGTATTGGCGTTCCAGGAAGTAATCCCGCTCGGCTTCGGGGATGGCGTGCGGTGGTCGCGCATCGCCTGCCTGGGCCGGCAACCACACGCGGCCGTCGTTGCGCAGACTTTCGCTCATCAGCGTGAGCTTGCTCTGGCCTGGATCGCCGCTGGGGATGCAGGTGGGATGGATCTGGGTGAAGCAGGGGTTGGCGAAGGCGGCACCGCGCCGGTGCGCTCGCCAGATGGCGCTGGCATTGGATTTCACCGCGTTGGTGGAGCGGTGGAACACGTTGCTGTAACCGCCGCTGGCCAGCAGCACCGCATGGGCGGTGTGGGCCTCAAGGCGGCCGCTGGCCTGCACCCGGCACACCACCCCGCGCGCCACCCCCTCCACCGTGATCAGATCCAGCACGTCCCGTTGCGTGAGCAGCTCCACCCGGCCGGCGTCCACCTGGCGCAGCAGGGCCTGCACGGCGCCGTACAGCAGCTGCTGGCCGGTCTGGCCACGGGCGTAGAAGGTGCGGCTCACCAGGGCGCCGCCGAAGCTGCGGTTGGCCAGGGTGCCGCCGTACTCCCGCGCGAAGGGCACCCCCTGGGCCACGCACTGGTCGATGATCGCCCCGCTGATTTCGGCCAGGCGGTGGCAGCCGGCTTCGCGGGCACGGAAGTCGCCCCCCTTCACCGTGTCGAGGAACAGCCGCTCAATGCTGTCGCCGTCGTTCTGATAGTTGCGAGCAGCGTTGATGCCCCCCTGCGCCGCCACCGAATGGGCCCGCCGCGGGCTGTCGTGATAGGTGAGCAGGGTCACGCGGAAGCCCTGCTCCGCCAGGCTGGCGGCGGCGGAGGCCCCCGCCAGCCCGCTGCCCACCAGCAGCACCTTGAAGCGCCGCTTGTTGATCGGGCTGATCAGCGGCAGCTCGCGGCGCCGCTGCGTCCAGGCGTCATGGATCGGCCCGCTGGGTAGCTGGGGATCGAGCTTCATGGCTACAGGCCCAACAGGGCCATCAGGCTTCCCAGGCCCCCAGCAGCCCCCGCCACCAGGCCACCTGCTGCAGCGGCGGCCAGGCCCGCCACCAGGGCAAAGCCACCGCCCACCAGCACAGCCAGCAGCCAGCTGCCCCTGCGCAGGCCCGCGGCGTTGGCGGCCTCCAGCAGGCCCAGGCTGCGGTGGGCGCTCTCGCTGCCATGCAGCAGATGCAGGGCCAGGGCCACGGCCGCCGCCAGGTAAAGGGCGAGAGCCCAGCGAGAGCTCAGCGCCAGGGCCACCGCCTGCGCCTCCAGGCCTGCCGGCGGCCGCTGCCAGCGCAACTGGCGCAGATGCACCACCAGAAACAGCAGCAGCACGCTGCCGCTGAGCGGCGCGGTGCGGGAAGCAAGGGCGGCAAGGCTGTCGGGGCGACGGCTGCGCAGCTGGGCATAGCCGGCCTCGCCGCGGGCGCGGGCTGATTGGAGCACCCGCTGCAGGCTCAGCGCCACGTGGGTGAGGGCCGCGAGGGCCAGCCCCAGTTCCGCCGCCGGCAACCAGGGGCTGGCATGGAGCCAGGCCGCCAGCGTCTCAAAAGCGGCCGGATCGAGCACCAGCTGGGCCACGCCGGCCAGATGGGCCAGCAGGAACACCACCAGCGCAAGGCCACTGGCAGCGATCAACCGGCCGGAAAGCCATGGGGACATGGGCGAGGCGGCCAGGGCAGCGCATCGCCTGTGATTCTGGGCCAGCATCGTGGCCCCTGCTCTGGTTGTGGCCCGTGATCAGGTTCCCCGGCTGCCTCGCTGGGCCCGCGCGTGTGGCCCTGTTGCTCGCCCTGCCCCTGGTGACGGCCTGTCAGGCCGGGCCGCTCAGTGGCGTTTCGACAGCGGATGCAACGAGTGGCACCCGCCCGCCGTTGGTGGTCAGCCCTGAGGCGCCGCGTGATGTGGTGCGCCAGGTGCCGGTGGTGGGGGGCCTGCAGCACCCCTGGTCGGTGGCGTGGCTGCCGAGCGGTGAGCTGCTGATCACCGAGCGACCCGGCTGGCTGCGGCTGGTGCGGAATGGCCGCCTCGATCCCACCCCGATCGCCGGGGTGCCAGCGGTGCTGGCGCGGGGCCAGGGTGGGTTGCTGGATGTCGCGGTGCATCCGAGCTTCGCCGACAACGGGCTGGTGTATCTCACCTATGCCGCCGGCACGGAAGCGGCGAACCACACCCGCCTGGCCCGGGCCCGCTTCGACGGACGCGCGCTGCAGGATCTGCAGGTGATCTTCGAGGTGCCCCAGCGCAAGGCGGGCGGCCAGCACTTCGGCTCCCGCCTGCTGTGGCTGCCCGATGGCACCCTGCTGCTGGCGATCGGCGACGGCGGCAATCCACCCGTGCAGCTCGATGGGGCTCTGATCCGTGTGCAGGCCCAGAACCGCGCCAGCGCCCTCGGCAAGATCCTGCACCTCACCGACACAGGCCGGCCGGTGCGCGCCGCCACTTTCGCCGGCGATCCCGGCTCCCTGCCAGGGCTGTGGAGCCTGGGCCACCGCAACATCCAGGGCCTCGCCTACGACCGCGGCCGCGGGCGGGTGTGGGCTACCGAGCATGGCGCCCAGGGTGGCGACGAGCTCAATAGCCCCAGGGCTGGGGCGAACTTCGGCTGGCCGGTTGTGACCCACAGCCGCGAATACTTCGGCCCGGCGATCTCCGCCTCCACCGGATCGCCGCGTTTCGTGGATGCGGAGCTGGTGTGGACCCCGGCGATCGCCCCCTCGGGGCTGGTGGTGTACGACGGCGAGCGGTTGCCGGCCTGGCGCGGCCAGCTGTTTGCCGGTGGCCTGGTGTCGCAGGCGGTGCATCGCCTCACGCTCGATGCCGCCGGCCGGGTGCGCGACCAGCACCGCATCGACATCGGCGCGCGGGTGCGCGATGTGCGCCAGGGGCCGGATGGTTTCCTCTACGTGCTCACCGATGCTGCGGGCGATGGCCAGCTGATCCGCCTGGAGCCGGCGCCCCCCTCCTGATCCAGAGCGCCGTTGCGCCGGCAGTGCCCATCCAGGTGGTCTGCTGTCGCTGCTGTTCAGCCCGGTGGGCGCCGCCTTGGGGTGCCCGTCAGATCTCGATCGCCAGCTTCCCCTTCACCTGCCGGGCTTCGAGGCGGCGCACGGCGTCCGGCAGCCTGTCGAGCGGGTAGCGCCCATCGATCCAGGGCCTGAGCTGCCCGGCTTCCACCAGCTCCTTCAGCACCAGCAGATCCGCCCGCTTCGGCTGCTGCATCACCGCCACCACCTGGCGGCGGCGCAGCCTGGAGAACAGGGGGCCGAGCAGCAGGGCACGCAGCAGCCGGCTGAAGTCGCCCCCCACCAGCACGTAGGTGCCGGCGGGAGTGAGCAGGGGCAGCCAGGAGCGGATCGGCAGAAAGGCCGCCATGTCCACGATCAGATCGAAACGCTGGGTCTGGCGGCGCAGATCGGCGGGCCCGAGATCGCTCACGTGGTCGGCGCCCAGGGCCAGCACCATCGCCTGGTTCTGCGCCCGGCAGAGGCCGGTCACTTCGGCGCCGTAGGCCTTGGCGATCTGCACGGCATAGGACCCCACGCCCCCGGAGGCGCCATGGATCAGCACGCGCTGTCCCGGCTTCAGCTGGCCCGCGTCCCGCAGCGCCTGCAGGGCGGTGAGCGCCGACACCGGCAGCACCGCCGCTTCCGCGAAGCTGCTGCCGGCGGGCATGGGCGCCAGGGCCGTGGCGGGGGCGCAGACGTAGTCCGCAAAGCCACCGAAGCCCGCCTCCGACAGATCGCCGAACACCGCCTCCCCCACCTGCAGCCCCGTCACTGCAGCGCCCACCGCCGCCACTTCACCGGCGATGTCGGTGCCGATGGTGGGGATCGAGGGCGTGCGCAGCCCGCCATAGATCAGTCGGCTGATGAAGGGGTCACCCCGCATCAGATGCCAGTCGCCGGCATGCACGGCGCTGGCCCGGACCCGCACCAGCACCTGATCGTCGGCCGGAACGGGCCTGGGCACCTGCTCCAGGCGCAGCACCTCAGGCGGGCCGTAGCGGCGCTGCACGATCGCCCGCATGGTGTCTGGAGGCACGGGCTCGGGCCACGACGGTGCCGGCATGGTGTCACGGCAGCCGTTGCCGGCAGGGTGTCAGGGCGGTCGGCGCCAGCATGTCGTGATCGGCCGGAGAATCCGGGCGCGTTTGCGTTTGTGTCGGCCATGACAGTGCCGCAACAAGGCGGCACAATTCGCGCTCCCGATCAGGAGGCCGGGATCGCCGATCCGCTCCCTCAGCCCGTGCCCAGCCCCCCACCGATGCCCTTCTTCAGACACCGCTGGCTGCGGCGCCTGGTTCTCGTGCTCGTGGCCGTCGCTGCCACGGTGCTGCCGGGATTCGCCATGGGGTCGTTTCCGCCACCGCCGCCGCCGCCTGCCCGCAGCTTCGGGCCCAGTGCGCCGCCGTCGCCACCGCCGGCCTCTGCGACTCCGGGGACTCTGGCGGCTCCGGCGACTTCCTCGGTTCCCGTGGCGCACACGCAGCCGCTCAGCCTCAACCGCGCCGAGATCCGCGGCGTCTGGATGACCGGCAACGACATGCCGGTGCTGCGCGACCACGACCGGATGCAGCTGGCAGTGGAGCAGCTGGCACGGCTGAACTTCAACACCATCTATCCGGTGGTGTGGAACAGCGGCATCGCCTATTACGCCAGTGCGTCCACCCAGCGCCGCGGCATTCAGTCGTTCACGTTCCGCGGCCTGCAGGGGCAGGACGTTCTCGCCGAGCTGATCCAGGCGGGCCATGCCAAAGGCCTGCTGGTGATCCCCTGGTTCGAATTCGGCTTCATGGCCCCGCCCGGCTCCGAGCTGGCCCGCCTGCATCCGCAATGGCTCACCCGCAAACAGGACGGCGGCCTGACCTCGATCAGCGCCGCTGGCGAGGTGGTGTGGCTGAACCCGCTGCATCCTGACGTGCAGGCGTTCATCCTGGAACTGGTGCAGGAAATCATCAGCCAATACGACGGCGACGGCATCCAGTTCGACGATCACATGAGCCTGCCGAGTGATTTTGGCTATGACGACGTCACCACGGCGTTGTATCGGAAGGAAACCAGGAAGGCTCCTCCTACCAACCCGCGCGATCCGGCCTGGTTGAAGTGGCGCGCTGACAAGATCAGTGACTTCATGCAACGAGTGCATGACACTGTGCATGCGGCCAAGCCCTCAGCGGTGGTGTCTGTGTCGCCGAACTACTACGACTTCGCCTACAAATTGCAGCTCCAGGATTGGCTCGGTTGGATCCGGCGTGGCCTGGTGGATGAGCTGATCGTGCAGCTCTATCGCCCGGATCTTGATTCCTTCCTGCCCCTGCTGGCCGAAGCGGCCCTGCTGGAATCGCGCACCAGGATTCCCACAGCGGTGGCGATCATGACGGGTCAGCGCCAGCGCCTGGTCCCGATGGAGCTGATTCAGGCCCAGGTGAATGCGGTGCGGGAACGCCAGCTCGGGGTGGCCTTCTTCTACTTCGAAACTCTCTGGAACCGGGCCATGGAGCCGCTCAGCGAGCGCAAGCTGGCCTTTCAGCAGTTGTTCCCATCCCCGGCTCCCCGCACCATGATCTGAGCCTCACCCGTGCTTAGGGATAAGCATTGGGCACAAAGAATTGCTCGTTCATCGGCGGACGCTGGTAATCGCTGCCGCTCTTGCGGGGCGGCAATTCAAACGGGGCCGGTGTCATGTCTTCGTAGGGAACCTTGCTGAGCAAGTGCCGGATGCAGTTGAGGCGGGCACGGCGTTTGTCGTTGGCCTCCACCGTGAACCAGGGGGCTTCAGGAATGTTGGTGTGGGCGAACATCTCGTCTTTCGCCTTGGAGAACTCCACCCAGCGATCGCGCGACTCCAGATCCATCGGACTCAGCTTCCAGCGCCGTGCAGGATCTTCCAGCCGGGAGAGGAAACGGGCCTCCTGTTCTTCATCGCTCACGGAGAACCAGTATTTGATCAGGATGATGCCGCTGCGCACCAGCATCCGCTCGAATTCCGGGCAGGAGAGCATGAATTCATCCACCTGCTCAGGCGTGCAGAAGCCCATCACCTTTTCCACGCCGGCCCGGTTGTACCAGCTGCGATCGAATAGCACGATCTCACCAGAGGAGGGGAAGTTCTCCACATAGCGCTGAAAATACCACTGCGATTTCTGCTGGTCGGAAGGGGTGCCTAGGGCTACCACATTGCAACCGCGTGGGTTAAGCGGCTCGGTGATGCGCTTGATCGTTCCACCCTTGCCGGCCGCATCACGGCCTTCAAAGAGCAGCACAAGCCTGTAGCCCACATGCTTGATCCAATACTGCATCTTCACCAGCTCCACCTGCAGGCGAGCAAGCTCTTTCTCGTAGAGCTTCTTGTCGAGTTTGGTAAACCGGCCTTCAACTTGATCGGAGAAGTCGTCAAGGATCGGCGAGGGGCTGTAGGCATCGCCTGAGCCGAGTGGGTAGGAGAGCGCTTTGCCGGGGCTCTTCTTGTGGCCATTCTTGCCGGATTTGTGTTTCTTGCCCTTCTTGACTTTCTCTTCTTTCAGTTTGTCCTTGGACATCGGCTCACCTCGGCTGCATCATTTGTGTTTAGTCGATGCGCAGGTGCAATCAGTGCAGCATTCACTACCGAGTCACCCCGGTTGAACGCCTACCACCACCCAGCACAGCAGCAGCATCCCTCAGCCCTGCCTGCTGAGCGGTGAGTTTGGCTCAGCTGATGATCAACACCACTCCCAGGGCGGCCACCATCAGCAGGATCGCGCCGGTGGCCAGCAGGGCATGGTTGAGCGCATCGGCGCGGGTTTCGCCCGCCTGCATGGCCACCTCATCGGCGTAGAGGTTGTCATGGTTCTCGAGGTCATGGGTGCGCATGGAAATCCTCGCGGGTTGGCGGTGGGGGGGGCCGGTGAGGCACCCTCCACATCAACCCTAAAAACGGTGCCAGTCCCCGTCCAGCGATCCATACCCGGCTTCACGAACGGCCATCCCCACCCACCATCCGTTGTTCCACCTCACCCCCCGCCGATGTCCGATTCCCTGCCCGATGGTCCGCAACTGCTGGCGCTGGAGTGCGCGAGCCGCCGCAATGGCAGCGGCCTGAGCCGGGCGGCGCTTCGCGGCACGTGGATCCTGCAGCGCACCTGGCCGCGGGGCCGCTCCACCCCTGCAGACCTGTCCAGCACCCTGCTGCGCGGGCTTGGCGCCTCGCTCAGCCTGAGCGCCCCAGCAGAGTCAACCGATGCAGCTGCGTCTGCCGCCTCTGAGGCGGACCCTCTGGAGATCATCAACAGCGTGCGGCTGGGGATGCTGGAGCTGCGGTTCTGCGGCGAGGCCCGGCTGCAGGGCCGGCGCCCCCTGCTGCTGTTCCGCTTCCTGCACCTGCAGCTGCGGCTGGGCGAACGCACACTGGTGGATCGCCCGCTGCCCGCCGCCGCTCCCTTCAGCAGCCTGCCGGTGGCGGGCCTGCCGTTCTTTGCCCTGATCGCGGCGGATCCCGAGGGGTCGTGGCTGGCGGCACGGGGCAAGGGCGGCGGCCTGGCTCTCTGGCAGCGCGCCAATGCCCGGCGACAGGCCTGAGCCGGCCTCAGGCTGCGCCACACCCCGCCCGGAGGGTTCGCATGGGCACAGCCAGCGTCCCCGATCCCGCGCAGGATCCTGCACACTGAACCCTGTTGTGATGGTTCCTGTCCTGCCCGGAGCACCTGTCCAGCGGATCTACCGGCTCGTCGATCCCCAGGGACAGCCTCACCCCGTGCTCGATGAGGCCTACGACTCGATGGAGGCGGCCTGGGAGGCGGCCTGTGGCTGGTGGCAGGAGCAGCGGGGCGGCCTTGCCGGTGGTCCGGTCGGGATCGGCCTGGAGGTCAGCACCGGCTGTGGCGACTGGCGTACGCTCCGGCATCCCGGCTGCTGATGGGCCGTTGAGCGCTTCGTCCTTGCCCACCCCTGCGCCCCTGGCCACCAGCCTGCGCGGGCGCCAGCTGCTCGCCGACCCGCAGTTCAACAAGGGCACGGCCTTCAGCCGGGCGGAGCGGCTCCAGCTGGGCCTGGAGGGGCTGCTGCCCCATGCCGTGGAGTCGCTCGACATCCAGGTGGCCCGGGTGTGGAAGGCCTTCTGCAGCCTGGCCAGCGACATGGAGAAGTTCCGCTTCGCCCACGGCCTGCGCCAGACCAACAGCATCCTGTTCCACCGCTTCCTGGCCGATCACGTCGAAGCGGTGCTGCCGATCGTGTACACCCCCACGGTGGGAACGGCGATCCAGCGCTTCAGCCTCGATTACCGCAGCCCCGCCGGCGGTGTGTTTCTGGCGGCGGCCGATCAGGACCGCTTCGCGGCGGTGCTGCGGCAGGCGGCCAGCGGGCCGATCGATCTGATCCTCGTCACTGATGCGCAGGGCATCCTCGGCATCGGCGACCAGGGGGTGGGCGGCATCGAGATCTGCCAGGGCAAGCTGGCGGTGTACACCCTCTGCGCCGGGCTGGATCCGCACCGGGCGTTGCCGGTGGTGCTCGATGTGGGCACCGACCGGCCCGAGCTGCTCGACGATCCCCTCTATCCCGGCAGCCACCAGCCACGCCTGTCCGGTGCCGCCTACGACGCCCTGATCGCCCGCTTCGTGCAGGCCGTCACCGAGGTGTTTCCGGGGGCCTTGCTGCACTGGGAGGATTTCGGCGTGGGCAATGCCCACCGCAACCTGGCCCGTTACCGGCAGCAGCTGCCCAGCTTCAACGACGACATCCAGGGCACCCGAGGCGTGGCCTGCGCTGTGGTGAGGGCGGCTTCCCAGGGGGCCGGAGTGCCGCTTGCCGAGCATCGCATCGTGGTGTTTGGCGCCGGCACAGCGGGGTGCGGCATCGCCGACGGCCTGGTGCGGCTGCTGCAGCGCAGCGGCCTTTCCGCCACAGAGGCGCGCCAACGTCTGTGGTTGATCGATCGCCACGGGCTGGTGCACACGGGCCAGCTGCCGGAGCAGATCCCGGAGATGGCCAGAGGCTTGGCACGCCCGCTGGCGGAGCTGGAGGCCTTCCGCCGCGACGCCGCCGGCACGATCGGCCTGCTGGAAGTGGTGGAGCGCGTCTGCCCCACCGTGCTGATCGGCACCTCCACGGTGGCGGGGGCCTTCACTCAGCAGGTGGTGGAACGCATGGCCGCCGCGGTGGCCCGGCCGATCATCCTGCCGCTGTCGAATCCCACCCGGCTGGCAGAGGCCCAACCCGCCGATCTGCTGCGCTGGAGTGAGGGCCGCGCTCTGGTAGCCACCGGCAGTCCGTTTGCGCCGGTGGAGGTGGGGGGGCGGCTGCGCCGCATCGGTCAGTGCAACAACTGCTTCCTCTTCCCCGGCCTGGGTTTCGCCAGCGTGGCGGTGGGGGCCACCGAAGTGAGCGAGGCGATGATCGATGCGGGCCTGGAGGCACTGGCGCGGCGCATTCCTGCCTGGAGCGATCCCGAGGCGCCGCTGATGCCGGATCTCACCGAGGTGGCGGTGGTTTCAACAGCAGTGGCGGAAGCGGTGGCCCTGGCGGCGGTGCAAGCCGGCGTGGCCCGCTTCGCCAGCACTGCCGAGCAAGCGCTTGCCTGCCTGGAGAAGGCCCGCTGGCACCCCACCTACCGCGCGGTGGTGGGGGCCTGAGCGAAACGAGCCGCGCGCAGCTCCGGGTTCAGAGCTCGTCTTCCACGCCCGGCAGCACGGTGCAGTCGCTCATCGGGTAGCTGACGCAGAGCAGGGCGAAACCCTGGGCGATCTGGTCGTCGTCGAGGAAGCTCTGATCGGATTGATCCACGCTGCCGGCCAGGATCTTGCCGGCACAGGTGCTGCAGGCACCGGCACGGCAGGAGTACGGCAGGTCGATGCCCTGCTCTTCGGCGGCATCAAGGATGTACTGATCGTCGGGGCAGTCGAAGGTCTTGCCGCCCTCGATCGTGATCGCGTAGGTGGCCATGGTGAGGTCGACGTGGATGACCCACTGGATTTAGGGAGCCGATCGCGGCGCTGATGTGCGGGCGGCTACGGATTGCCGTGGTGCGCGCGCTTGCCGGCAGCGGCATGAACGCATGTGGTGGCATGAACACACGGCCGGGCCCGGCTGGCACCTGATGGGCCTCCTGCTCTTTACATGGAAACCCGTGTGGAGGGAGTGGAGCGTGATCAGGGTTTGGATCCCGGCGGAGCGGAGCCCCAGCGAACGACGGGTGGCTGCGACGCCGGAAACGGCCCGCCGCCTTGCCGACAAGGGCTGTGCGGTGGCGATTGAGAGTGGCGCCGGCCAGCAGGCGGGCTACGGCGACGACAGCTTTGCGGCCAGCGGCGCGGACGTCCTGCCCGCCGGAGCCGCTGAAGGCTGGGAGCGCGCCGATGTGGTGCTCACCGTGGCGCCACCGCGGCTGGAAGCCGAGGGCGGCCCCGGCCATGTGGAGCGTCTGCGCTCCGGCAGCCTGCTGATGGGCCTGCTGGAGCCCTATCAGAACCGCCCCCTGATCGAGCGCCTCTCCCACCAGGGCGTGTCGGCACTGGCGCTGGAGCTGCTGCCCCGCATCAGCCGCGCCCAGACGATGGATGCCCTCTCCTCGCAGGCCAACATCGCCGGCTACAAGGCGGTGCTGCTGGCAGCGGCCGAGCTTGATCGTTTCTTCCCGATGCTGATGACCGCGGCCGGCACGGTGCAGCCGGCCAAGGTGGTGGTGCTCGGCGCCGGCGTGGCCGGTCTGCAGGCGGTGGCCACGGCTCGCCGCCTCGGCGCCGTGGTGAAGGTGAGCGATGTGCGGCCGGCCGCCAAGGAGCAGGTGGAATCGCTCGGTGCCCGCTTCATCGATCCGCCTGAACGCGATGCCCCCGGCGAGGCCGGCGGCTATGCCCGCGAGGCCGGCCTGGCCTTCCTTGAAGCGCAGCGCCAGCAGCTGGCCGTGCACCTGGCCGAAGCCGATGCCGTGATCACCACGGCGCTGGTGCCGGGTCGGCCGGCACCGCTGCTGATCACCGAACAGATGCTGGCCGTGATGCGGCCCGGATCGGTGGTGGTGGATCTGGCGGTGGGTCAGGGCGGCAATGTGGCCGGCAGCCAGGCCGACACCACCGTCGAAATCGGCGGGGTGCGGGTGATCGGCGCCGGCCAGTTGCCGGCTTCGGTGCCGCAGCACGCCAGTGCTCTGTATGCGCGCAATGTGTCAGCGCTGCTGGAGCAGCTGCTCGTCGACGACCTGCTCACCATTTCCCCGGAGGACCCACTGTTGGACCCCTGCCTGATCACCCATGCCGGCGCCTGCCGCCGCCCCGACCTCTGGCCCGCGCTGGTGGAGGTGACGGCATGAGCGGCGTTCTCAGCGGCACCGAAGCGCTCTGGGTGCTGGTGCTCGGCAGCCTGCTCGGGCTGGAACTGATCGGCAAGGTGCCCCCCACCCTGCACACCCCGTTGATGTCCGGCGCCAACGCCATCAGCGGCATCACCCTGCTGGCGGCCCTGGTGCTGATCGCCGAAGCGCCCACACCAGCGCTGCGCCTGCTGGGCGCCACCGCGCTGGGCTTTGCCCTGTTCAACGTGGTCGGGGGCTTCCTCGTCACCGACCGGATGCTGGCCATGTTCAAACGTAAGGGAGCGAACTGATGGGAGAACTGACGCTCGAACTCGGGGCTGTGCTGCTGCTGGCCCTCGGCCTCAAGGGCCTGGCCAAGATCCGCACAGCACGTGCGGCCAATGGTCTGGCGGCCCTGGCCCTGCTGCTGGCGGTGGCCGGTCTGTTGCTGCAACAGGGGTTCGCCGGCTGGCCGTGGATGCTGCTGGGTCTGGGGGTGGGCGGCGGCCTCGGCGCCCTGCTCGCCTTCAAGGTGGCGATGACCGCCATGCCGGAAACCGTGGCGCTGTTCAACGGCTGCGGCGGCCTGTCGTCGTTGCTGGTGGCGATCGGCGCCGCCCAACTGCCCACGCCGCTCGACCTGCTGGGTCAGGTGTCGGTGCTGGCGTCGGTGCTGGTGGGCGCCATCACCTTCAGCGGCTCGCTGGTGGCGATGGGCAAGCTGCAGGAATGGCTGGGCACCCCCGGCTGGACCCAGAAACCCCAGCGCCACGCGATCAACATCACCCTGGCGGTGGCCTCGCTGGTGTGCTGCGGCCTGGTACTCAAAGGCATGGCGGTGGCGCTGATCCCGCTCACCGTGCTGTCGCTGCTGCTGGGCGTGGGCCTCACCCTGCCGGTAGGCGGCGCCGACATGCCGGTGGTGATCTCGCTGCTCAACTCCTATTCCGGTGTGGCCGCAGCAGCAGCCGGCTTCGTGGTGGGCAGCGAGCTGCTGATCGTGGCGGGCGCCATGGTGGGAGCGGCGGGCCTGATCCTCACCCAGGTGATGTGCACGGCGATGAACCGCTCGCTCACCTCGGTGCTGTTCGGCGGTGCCATGGGGGCAGCGCCGGCGGCCGGCGCCGATGGCGCCAAGGATGAGGGGTACAAGAACGTCACCTCCTGCAGCGCCGAGGAATGCGCGCTCACGCTGGAAGCTGCCGAGCGGGTGGTGTTCGTGCCGGGCTACGGCCTGGCGGTGGCCCAGGCGCAGCACAGCCTCAAGGAGCTGGCCAAGCTGCTGGAGCAGCAGGGCATTGCGGTGAGTTATGCGATCCACCCGGTGGCCGGCCGCATGCCGGGCCACATGAATGTGCTGCTGGCCGAGGCCGATGTGCCCTACGACCAGCTGATCGAGATGGACGCGATCAACCCGGAGTTTCCCCGCACCGATGTGGTGATCGTGCTGGGCGCCAACGACGTGGTGAACCCTCGCGCCAAGAGTGACCCCGGCAGTCCGCTTTACGGCATGCCCGTGCTGGAGGTGGATCAGGCCCGTTCGGTGTTCGTGGTGAAGCGCAGCCTGGGCTCCGGCTACGCCGGCATCCGCAACGACCTGTTCGAACTCCCCCAGACTTCGATGGTGTTCGGCGACGCCAAACAGGTGCTGCAGACCCTGCTGCAGGAACTGCGCGCCCTAGGCGTCGGCAAGGTGCCGGCGGGGGCTGGGGCGGGGCGCTGAGGAGCAAGAGCTCGCTTCCTGCCACCGGACCAACAACTCGAGATGCCAGATGGCTCTGATTGCGATTCTTCCTTTGCGGGGAAAAATCGTTCTGCCGAGCTGTCTGGCTCACTGTTCGTTCGGCCCCAACCAAGAATGCAGGAAATCACGCCGCCGTTTTCTTGCATTCAGTTGTATTTGAGTAGCGTCTGACAGACATTGTCATAACGATGAAGGCAACATGAGAAGGTTCTCATTGTTCGGTCATCGGGAAAATGAGCCGATAACTTTGTTGAGTGTTCCTCGTACTTGAGAACTCGACATGACAACTCTCACTGTTAGTGGTGATCGTCTCGGCGAAGCCCTGCAATTTGACTCCAATGCTTCCACAACCAGCGTCGAAGTCGGGCGTGTCTGGTTCAGTGCCACCGATACGGTGCGGATCACCTTTGCTCCCGCCAGCTTAAACGCCCAGACCGGCGCTCTGATCGGTGGCGCTGGTGCCGTCATCGGTCTGACTGTCACCACCGCCGCTGGACAGGTGACCACCTTTTGAGTCTCAAGTGCGAATGCATTGGATGTGGATCCAGATCAATCGAAGAACGGTGCCGACTTTTTCTATATTTCCGAATCGCCTGCTGTTGGTGTGGGTGGCGCCTATGCCGGCTTGCAGCTTGAGAAAATTCTGGTGGCTGATCAGCCGCTCACAGCAGCCAGCCTCGTTCCCTTCAACAACACGGGTGGCTATCTCCCCACCACTGGTTCGGTCACGCCGCCATTGCCACAACTCACCGGAACAGCCGGCGATGACGTGCTCACGGGCACCGCTGCCGGCGACACCATGAAAGGCCTGAATGGCAATGATGCGATCCGTTCCCTTGGCGGAAACGACATCGTTTTCGGTGGTGATGGCAACGACATCATCGATGGTGGCGCCGGTGCCGATCGCCTCAACGGCGATGCCGGCATTGATCTGCTCTGGGGCGGCGGCGGTGCCGACCAGCAGGTTGGTGGTGCCGGCGATGACCTGATCGACGGCGGCCTGCAAAGTGACAGGCTCACGGGTGGCGCAGGCGGTGATGTGTTCATCTTCGGCGCTGGCGATACGGTATCAGCACCACGTCCTAGGGCACCCAGCTCTCGTTTGCTGGCTCCTCTGGAAGCATGCTTCTGCAGGGGTACTTCGGCGGCTTTGATCCCGGACACGACTTCAAGTTCGATTACGTGCCGACATTCGATTTCATCTGACCTCATCGATTGTGATTGTCGCCCGTCAGGCTGTTGGCCTGGCGGGTTTCTTCCTGCATTCATTGCTCACGCCCTGATCAGTGCTCTGAACGGGGCTGTTTCAGCTGTTTGTGCCAGCGTCAGTCCAGGCTCAACGCCAGTGCGAAAGCATCGCTTCCAGCAGCGGTGGTGCCTTACCTTTACTGCTCAATTCCGTACACGTTGGAAGGTCACATGCCGTAAGCGGGGTTCATTGGTGAGGTTCGCACGCGGCTGTTGGTGTTCTATGCCGTGATGCTGTCTGTGCTGATTGGTCTGACGGTGCCACTCAGTAAGCATCTGCTGCTGCTTGAGCTGCACCAGCGTGAGCAAACCAGCCTGGGCGAGAGCATTCAAGACTTCGAGCACTACATGCGGCCATTGCTTACCGCCGAAGCGGCTCCTTCCAGCCCTGAGCTTGCCGGGCATATGAAGAGTTTTCTCACGAAGATCCTTCCTGAAGACGACACCTTCTTCATCCTGATCATCAATGGAGAGTTTCAGCGCTCGAGCCCAGTGGCTCTGCCTCATCCCATGCGGCCGGGATCTGTCTTGATGCGGCAGTGGGAAGCCACCACAAAGCTTGCTTCAGGCAAGGTGGATGAAGCTGATCCTGAGGTGGGAACCATCCTGTATTCGGCCGTTCCTGTTGAAGTGGATGGCCGGGTGCAAGCTGTGTTCGTGGCGGCACGTACCACTGCCGGCGAACTTGCTGAGGTTGGCGATTTCACCTCCATCTTGATTCAGATTGTTGTTGGCATTCTGATCACGTCGCTGTTGTTTCTCTGGATTCTTTCCAAGGCGGTGCTGGCACCCCTCCAGCTACTCGCCAGCACCACGCGTTCGATCACGGCCACGAATCTCAAGCAGCGTTTACCCGTGACCGGCAGAGGCGAACTGGGGGACATCACCCTCAGCTTCAACGCCATGATGGACCGCCTGGAAGCCTTGATCATTTCCCAGAAGGAATTCATCCAAGATGCTGGGCATGAATTGCGCACACCAATCACAGTGATCAGGCGCAATATCGAACTGCTTCTTCAGGACGATGATGAGGAAGCTCGCCGTGAAACGGTGCGCCTCGTGCTGGATGAAGTCGACAGGATCGCCAGGCTGGTTGCTGAGCTTTCACTGCTGGCCCAATCCCAACGCCCTGAATTCCTGGTGCTCAGTGACCTTGATGTGCATCGCTTCACCCAGGACATCTACCAGAAGGCCAGGATTCTCGCCCCGCGCCGCTGGTCGTTGGCATGCACGGCCCAGACAATGATGGAGGCCGATGAACAACGCCTCACCCAGTGCATGATGAACCTTGCACTCAATGCCAGCCAGCACACCAGTGAATCTGATCGCATTGAGCTCGGCTCCTCCCTCGCTGCCGATGGCTCCATCCGCCTCTGGGTCTCAGACAGCGGTGAGGGAATCCCTGAGCGCATCCAGCCGCAGGTGTTCAAACGCTTCTTCAAGGGCAGAAGCCGCACCCAAGCTGAGCATCATTCGGGCCTTGGTCTGTCGATCGTCAGGGCTATCGTGAACGCCCACCATGGCCGGATTGAACTCCTCAGCCAGCCAAACCGCGGCACGACCTTCACATTGATCTTTCCCGCACGGCAACCTGTGCTGCTGCGCGACTTTTCCCCTGAGCCATGGCCTGCATCCTGATCGCTGAAGACGAGCCACGCATCTCTCGCTTCATTGAAAAGGGGCTGCGGGCTCAGGGCTACGACGTGGTGCACACGCCATCCGGTGATGGCGTGGTCGACATCCTTTCTGCCTCCCCCATCGATCTGTTATTGCTGGATCTCGGCCTCCAGGGCCTTGATGGCACCAATGTTCTCGAGGAGATGCGGGGTCAGGGCATTGAAACCCCGGTGATTGTTCTCACCGCCCGCGATGATCTCAGCACCAAGGTGGCCAGCCTGGATGCTGGCGCTGATGATTACATCACCAAACCCTTTCGCTTTGATGAACTGCTGGCGCGCATCCGTGCCCGTCTGCGCACGTCCGCTGCCCGCCTGGCTCAGGCTCCGAATGCGCAGACGCTTGAGCTTCAGCACTGCGGCATCACCATGAACCTGCGGGCACGCCAGGTGTTCCTTGAGAGTTTTCCCGACCCTATCGACCTCACGGATCGTGAGTTCCGTTTGTTGGAGTTGTTCCTCAGCAACCCGCTGGCCATCCACAGCCGCGAGCAGATTCTCGACCATGTCTGGGGCTATGGCCACGATCCCCAGTCCAACATTGTGGATGTCTACATCGGTTATCTCCGTCGCAAAATCGATTCCCGCCGCATCGAAACGATCCGTGGGATCGGCTACCGCCTTTCAAGCCGCTGAGATCACCCATGCCTTGGCTCAGGACTTGGCTGCTCGATGTGGTTGGCCACCAGATTGTTTCTGCCTGCAGCTGAGCTGACCATTGTTGTATGGCATCCCGACGCTGTGCGCCTCCCATCCGTTTGTCAGCCGGCACAACTGGGCGCCGCGGCGATTTTGCAGTAGGTCATCCTCCTGCGTTCGCTTGTCCCTGCCGCACGCCGTCATGGCGTCATTGTCTCTCTCCTCATCTGGCGCAACGGTTCCGATGCCACCAGCCGCTCTGAGGCCCTCAACCCCAAGGCCTCTCCACCCTCGGGCGTGCTTGGTGGCTCCCTCTAGGCTTGGGGCACCATGCGAGCCGCTCCGATCACCCTTCTGACCCACCCAGCTCCGGGACAGGAGCAACCCAGCGGCGGTCGCCGCACGCCACCCATCCGTCGCCTTCAGGCAGAGGAGCAGGCACCGCAGCAGCGGCCTGTGCTGACGGACCTTCCTGATGCCGGCGTCTCCTTTGATTCGCTTGGTCTCTCGGAGCCGCTGCTCAAGGCGATCGCGGCCAAGGGCTACACGGTGCCGTCGCCGATCCAGCTGCAGTCAATTCCAGCGGTGCTCGCTGGCCACGATGTGATGGCGGCTGCCCAGACAGGCACCGGCAAAACCGCCGGCTTCACCCTGCCGATGCTGGAGCGGCTTCAGCACGGCCCCCACGCCCGCAACAACCAAGTGCGCTCCCTGGTGCTCACGCCCACGCGCGAGCTGGCGGCCCAGGTGGCGGAAAGCGTGCAGGCCTATGGGCGCTATCTCGATCTGCGCAGCGATGTGGTGTTCGGCGGGGTGAAGATCACCCCGCAGATGCAGCGCCTGCGCCGTGGCGCCGACGTGCTGGTGGCCACTCCGGGGCGGCTGATGGACCTCTATCAGCAGAACGCCATCCGCTTCGACCGGCTCGAAATCCTCGTGCTTGATGAAGCCGATCGCATGCTCGACATGGGCTTCATCCGCGACATCCAGAAGATCCTGGCTTTGCTGCCGCCGAAGCGGCAGAACCTGCTGTTCTCCGCCACCTTCAACCCCTCGATCCGCAAATTGGCTCAGGGGTTGCTGCACAACCCGGTGCAGCTGCAGGCCACGCCCGAGAACAGGGCCGCTCCGCTGGTGGAGCAGGTGATGCATCCCTGCGACATGGCCCGCAAGGCTGATCTGCTCACCCATCTGGTGCGCCAGGGCGATTGGCGGCAGGTGCTGGTGTTCTCGCGCACCAAGCACGGGGCGAACCGCCTGGCCGATCGCCTCAACCAGGAGGGCCTAACGGCCATGGCCATCCATGGCAACAAGAGTCAGGGCGCTCGCACCCGGGCGCTGGCCACCTTCAAGAGCGGCGAGCTGCGTGTGCTGGTGGCCACCGATCTGGCTGCCCGCGGCCTCGACATCGAGCAGTTGCCCCATGTGGTGAACCTCGATCTGCCCAACGTGGCCGAGGACTACGTGCACCGCATCGGCCGCACGGGCCGTGCCGGCCAGAGTGGCCATGCCATCTCCCTGGTGGCCGCCGAGGAGCATGAGCTGCTGCGGGCGATCGAGCGGATGATCGGCAACCCACTGCCGCGGCTCGAGATCGCCGGGTTTGAGCCCACCATCCTCTCGGCCCCACCGCTGGATCTCAGCGGTGGGCGGGGCAAGGGTGGACGCCGCTCCGGCGGAGGTGGCGGTGGCCGGCCTGATCGTCCCCCCACCCGCTCCCGCCGGCCGGCGCCGGGCTCCGGATCTGCCGCCGCCCCGGCGCGGGCTCGTACCCGTCGCCCCTGACCCTCCGCACAAGCCTGCAGCCCAATCAACCGGCTCAGGCCGGTGGTGGTGGCGGTGGTGCCGGCCGGAACAGGCTCATCAGTGCTTCCAACGAGGCCGGCAGTTCTCCGCTCGGCTTCCGTGCCGGCAGGGTGAGGCTCTCGATGCTCACATCGCTGAGCGCCAGTCCGACAGCTGCAAAGCTGCTGCGGCACCTCTCCCCTGTGTCGCTGGCCAGCATGGCCAGAGATGGCTCCTCCCGCGCTGGGCCAAGGGCACCATCGCGGATCACCTGCCGCAGCTGGCTGGAGATGCCAGGCAGGTGCGGGGCCAGCAGCTCAGTCACCGGTGCAGCCGGCCGTGACGGGCCCTCGATCAGCTGGCGGGCGCCCACGGTACGTAGCACCAGCAGCGGGTCCAGGCACTGGATCGCGCAGAGCCCGGAGGCGCTGAAGGTCTCCGGCGAGGGAGCCACCGGACGGAGCGCAGTGGCGACCATCGGCTGCACACGTCTCTCACCCCAGGGCAGGGCCGTGAAGGGGCGCAGGTCCACCACGTGGATCTGGGCATTGAAGAAGCTGCCTTCCTGCCCCGGCAGGTCGATCAACCCCGCCAGCTTCGGCAGCGACTGGCGCCGCAGCTGATGGCGGCCCGTGAGGAGCACATCGGCCAGCTGATTCCCCACGGCGAACACCGCGGCCTGATCGGCCTCCACCTTCAGCCAGGTGCCTACCCGCAAAGGTGCCTGCGCATGATCCAGGGCCCACAGCAGCGGATCGTTGCGGCCCCCGTTCTCCATCGCTGCTGCCGGTTCCTGCGCATTCACCGCCGCTCCGGCTCCCTCCATCGCGCCTGTCCTGTCCGCTCGTGGCGTCACTGTATGGAAAGACGCCCGGCCTGAGCACCAGATCGAAAGGCGCCTTTCCTGAGCACCAGCGGAACCGCGCTCAGCTCCCGCCGAGCGTCCCCTCTGGAGCAGACCCTGCCCCCTTCTCACCCAGCCGGTCACCCGCTTGCAGGCCCAGCTGCTGGAGCAGGGGCTGGCCGCTGGCCGCCTGCTTGCCCTCCAGCTGGGCACTGCGCAGCAGCAGCGGGCAGCCGCCGGTGCCCAGCACCAGCCCCACGCCTGGCAGCAGAGCCAGCACCTCACCGGGTCTCCCTTGCTGCTCAGCCACGCCGGTGGCCAGCGCCCGGACGTCGGCGCTCAGTTGCTCCGCCAGCCTGGCCACCAGCGGCTCGGTGGCGAGCAGCTTGAGCCGCTTGCCCGCCAGCGTGGTGGTGGCGCCGGGGTACAAGCCCATCACCTGGCGGTGGATCTCCAGCGCTGAACGGCTCCAATCCACCGCGAAGTCCTCCTTGCACAACAACCGCGCCAAGCGCACGCCGTCGTCGCTCTGCGGCCGCAGCCCCAGCCGCTGCCAGCGCTCCGGTTCGGGACCAGGTCCGGCGGCCTCGATCCTCGGCATCGCTTCCACCAGCAGGGTGGCGGTGAGCGCACTGAGCCGGGCAGCCAACTGCTGGGCGTTCTCGAGCTGGCCAATCGGCAGACGACCTTCCAGCAGCACCGGACCCGTGTCGAGGCCGGCTTCCATCGCCATGATCCCCACCCCCGTCTCCGCGTCGCCTTCCATCAGGCACCACTGGATCGGCCCGGCCCCGCGCCAGCGGGGCAGCAGGGAACCGTGGCCGTTCCAGCAGCCCAGTGGCGGTTGCTGCAGCACCTCGGGCGGCAGCAACTGGCCGAAGGCCACCACCACCGAAAGGTCGGCGCCGAGGGCCGCCAGCTGCTGCTGCACCTCTGGTTCGCGGCGGATGCGGGTGGGCGTGAACACCGGCAGCCCCAGCTCCAGGGCCCGGGCCTTCACCGCCGACGGCTGGGCCGCCGCCCCCCGGCCACGTCGCCGGTCGGGCTGGCTGACCACCCCCACGACCGTGTGGCCGGCAGCCACCAACGCCTCAAGGCTGGGCACGGCGTAGGCCGGCGTGCCCCAGAACAGGATCTTCACAGGGACGTGGGCGGGTGGATCAAACGGGGCCGGTGCCGTTCAGGCGTCGCCGGTCACGGACAGGCCTTCCACCCACACGTGCGGGCAGAGGCCATCGGGGGTGAGCTTGGCCTCCCCTTCAAAGCCGAGGATGCCCTTGAGCACAGCCCGGATGTCACCGGCCACGGTGGCCGCTTCGATCGAGCGCGCTTCGCCGTTGCGGATCAGCCAGCCATCAAACGGCAGTGAGAACGATCCCTGGCTCGCCTTCACACCGGCGTGCAGTGCCGAGAGCGAATCGATCCACACCACGCCGTCGGCAGTGTGGCGATCCAGGCCGCTGGCGCCGCCGGAGCAACCGGCGCTTGGCCCTACCTCGAACCAATGCGGCCCCACCGACACCTTGGCGCCCAGGCCCGCATGGCCGGTGGGCTCCACCCCGAAGGCGCGCGCCGTGGCTTCGGAATGCAGGAAGTGGCGCAGCACGCCCCCTTCCACCAGGGCCAGGCGCCGCACGGGTGTGCCTTCGCCATCGAAGTTCGAGGCGCCCACATTGCCGGGATGCAGGCCGTTGTCGTGGATGGAGAGAAACGGCACCGCCAGGGTGCTGCCGATCGCGTCGCGGTTGCTGAGGCTGACGCCGTCGAGCACGGCCCGGGCATTGAACAGGCTGCTGAAGGCGCCGATCAGGTCGAGGAAGGCTTCCGGCGAAAAGATGCAGGTGTAATGCCCTGTCTGGATCGGTGCGTAATCGAGATGGGCGATGGTGCGTTCGGCCGCTTCAGCGATGCAGCCGGCCACATCCAGCTGCTGCAGGCCGTAGGCCAGGCGCACGGCGCCGCTGCTGCGGGGTTTGCGGCCCTCCTCTTCACCGCGGGCATAGAGGTAAAGGCTGGCGGTGGTGAGCTTCTGCTCGCGGCAGGCGCCGGCACTGTTGAGGTAAAGGCGCTCGCTGCTGCGCTGGGCCAGGCCGTTGTAAGGAACGGTGGTGATGGCGGCATGGCGGCCGAGCAGGTCGCGCTCCGCTTCCCGAAGGGTGTCCAGCAGCTCGAGGATGCCGCGCGGCTCCACCAGTGGCTGATCAAGCGGTTCGAGCGGGGCCGTGGCCAGCGGCGAGAAGGCCGGGATGTCGTCGGCGTTGCCGTAGGCGCTGGCATCGCGGGCACCGCTGAGGGCACGGGCCAGGCCGGCGGGGGAGAGGTCGGAGGTGCTGGTGATGCCCACGAGGCCATCCCCGTTCCAGACCCTCACGGTGATGGCGCTGCGCTGGGCCCCCTTGAGCTGCTTGGCTTCGCCGCGGTCCACCTGCACGGAGGTGTCGGTGCTGCAGGCGGCGCCCAGATCCCAGCGCTCGATGCCCAGGCCCTGGGCCAGGCCGCTGAGCTGCTCACTGAGGGCGTGGGCGTCGAGGCCCAAGGTGGTTCCCGCTGTGGTGGTGCTCATGATCAGCGGCCTCCCACGGTGATGGCATCCACCTTGATGTGCGGCTGCCCCACGGTGACGAAGATGCTGCCGCTCACCGAACCGCAGAAGCCGGCTGCCAGCTCCAGATCATTGGCGCACATCGAGAGCCGGGGCATCACCTCTTTGGCTTCACCGATCAAGGTGGCTCCTTTGACGGGCTTGCCGAGGCGACCGTTCTCGATCAGATAGCCCTCCTCCACCGCAAAGTTGAACTGGCCAGTGGGGCCCACGCTGCCGCCACCCATCGATTTGCAGTACAAGCCCCGATCGACCGATTCGATCAGCTGCTCCGGGGTGTGCGGCCCGGCGGCGATGTAGGTGTTGCGCATGCGGCTGGCGGCCGCGAAGGCGTGGCTCTGGCGCCGGCCGCTGCCGGTGCGGGGGTGGCCGGTGCGCAGTTCACCGGCGCGGTCGGAGAGGAAACGCTTGAGCACCCCGTTCTCGATCAGCACCGTGCGTTGGGGCGCCATGCCCTCATCGTCCATTGACAGGCTGCCGAAGGCGCCGTCGCTGAGCCCCTCGTCGATCGCCGTCACGGCGCTGTGGGCGATCGGAGCATCGATTCGATCGGCAAAGGGGGTGGTGCCCCGCTCCACCTGGGTGGTTTCCAGCAGGTGGCCGCAGGCCTCGTGGAAGATCACACCGCCGAAGCGGTTGGCAAGCACCACCGGGTAGGTGCCCGCTTCCACATACTCGGCATGCAGCATGGCCTGGGTGCTGGCACACAGATCGAGGGCGGCCGTCTGGGCATCCCACTGGCGCAGATCGTCCGGGCGGTCGGTGCTGCCATAACGGCGGCCCTGGCTGGCCCGGTGCTCCCCGTCGGCGGCCAGGGCCGTGAGCCCCACCGACTGGTGCAGCCGGATGTCGCGGGCGAAGGTGCCATCGCTGGCGGCCACCATCACCTCCTGCCAGTCGCGGGCGTAGCTGCCGCGGCGTGCCTGCAGGTGCTGGCCGTGCTGCTCCAGCAGGGCGGTGCCCTCCAGCAGCCGGTCGGTGCTTTCCGCCAGGGTCGGGCAGGCAACCAGCCAGTCGCCCTTGGCGAGGGCGTAGTCGCGCAGGTCGGGCAGCCCGTCGAAGCCGCTGATGCCGTTGCTGTTGACCGTGAGGCCCAGCATGCCCAGGGCCTGCTCCAGCGCCAGCATCAGGCCCCGCTCGCTGAGGTCGTTGGTGGAGACGAAGCCATCGCGCTCGCCGCGGAACACGCGCACACCGGCGCCGCGGCCGAAAGCAGGGCTCACGCTGGTGATGCGGTCCTGCGCAGCCAGCAAGCCGATGTGGTCAGTGCTCTCCAGGAACACCTCCACCAGGCTGGCTCCAGCGGCGCGTCCTGCAGCCAGCAACGGCTCCAGGCGTTGACGCCAGCTGAGGTCAAAACCTTCGAGCGCCAGCAAGGGGCGAGCAGTGGAAGCAACCAAGGAAGTCGGTCTGATCTTGGTGGCTCAGGCTAACGGCGAGGCCGCAGGCACGGGATGCCTCAGGAGCTTCGCTGCCAGGGAACCCCCCCGAGATTTGCTGGGTTGGGTAGGCCCCTGGCCAGGCACTTCAAACGGCTGAGGATCAGCGCACAGCGGGCTGGAAGGCCTCGCTGCGAATCGGAGCCATGAAGAACAGCTTCGCCATTTCGAGGCCGTTGGCGGCCCAGAAGGGCAGCTTGCGCAGCACCTTGAGCGGAGCGATGGCCGCGGAGGCATCGGCGGCGCTGAGGGCCTGGTTGTTGCCCACGATCCGCTCCAGCCGCTCATAGAAACGTGGGTGCTCCACGTTGAGCACCACGGGGAACACCCGGGCGGAGGTTTCGTTGGTCTTGGCGATCACGTACTTGTCGTAGGCGCGGGCATCAAGGCCAAGGGCTTCGTAAAACTCCTTGCGGGCCACGTCACGCACGTACATGGTGGCAAAAACCGCCAGCAGGAAGAAACGGCACCAAAGGCGCGCCTGCAGGCCACGCACGGTGTCCGGCTGGGCCTTCATCAGAGCGTCGAAGAAGTCGCCATGGCGATTTTCGTCCTGGCACCAGTTTTCGAAGAAGTTGAAGATCGGGAAGATCTTGCTGTCAGGGTTCTTCTCGAGGTGGCGGTAGATGGCGATGTAGCGCCAGTAGCCGATCTTCTCCGAGAGGTAGGTGGCGTAGAAGATGAACTTGGGCTTGAAGAAGGTGTATGACTTACTGGCTGTGAGAAAGCCCAGATCGAGCTGGAGCCCGAAGTCGCCCATGGCCTTGTTGAGGAAGCCGGCATGGCGGGCCTCATCTCTGGCCATGTGGGCGAAGCATTCGGCCAGAAGCGGGTTCTTGGCTTTGATGCGGCGGCTCAGCTCCTTGTAGAGCAGGAAGCCGGAAAACTCCGACGTGCAGCTCTGCTCGAGAAACTCGACGAACACACGGCGGGTGTCGGGATCGAGCTTGTCGGCGGCGCCGTCGAATTCGCCGTTACGAACGAAGTGGTGGCGGTTGTAGTCCTTGCGGAACTCTTCGCAGATCGCCTCCAGCTCCACTTCGTTGGGCCGCAGATCCATCGCCGCCATGGCGTCGAAATCAGTGGTGTAGAACCGCGGGGTGAGGATCGTGTCCTTGACCGGATCCTTGAAGGCCGGTGCGTGGTCGTTCGAAGCGGCGACGGGAGCGCTGGGTGCGGCGGTGGGAGGCACCATTCTGGCGTCGAGGCAGGCAATGCAGGCATCGTAAGGGCCATCCGAGCCGAAGGGGCCCAGTTGTGACGCTCCAACAGATCGAGCCGTGATAGAGGCTCAACGCTGTGTCTCCAATGGGGCGGCGTGCTTGAGGTGCCGGCCAACCCCGGTGCGCTGGCCTCAGTTGGGCCCGAGCCACTTCTGCCCGTTGAGCCGTGACACCACCCGGGACACCAGCAGCGGCAGGGTGGCTTTGCGTTCATCGATCAGGAACGACTCCAGCAAGGTGGGTTCGCTACCGGATTCGGCCAGGCTGAAGGTTTTGGGGCCGTGGATGTCGGTGGTGGTGAAACACAGCCAGAACCGCCGGCCCCGGGGCATGCACCCTTTCACCACCCAGCAGTCGCTACCCACAACGGGCATCGGCGCCTGCTCAAAGCTCAGCTCCGGCGAGGGCCCGCCGTAGGCCTGCATTTCCTTGGCCAGTGCCGGCAGGAAGATCTCCGGCACGAACTCGGCAAATGGCTTGTCCTCCACTGCCGGGGGCTTGGCTTTGGCGGCCTGCTTCTCCGCGGCGGGCGCCGGAGTTGCCTCGCCCGCGGGCGTGGAATCCGCGGCTCCCACGGCAGATGGCGTGGGGGCGGCTCCGTTGGGTTCGCTCACCGGCACGGGGATCTGGCGTTCAGGTCTGGGAACTTTAGGGGCGGTGCCGTCCGGCTGGTTCACCAGTCGTCGCTTGGTGGCGCCTCCCAGCCATCCGCAGCGGCATCTTCTGCGGTGGCTGCAGCAGAAGCTCCGGCAGCGCCCATTCCTGGATCAGCGCGGCGGATCACCCGAAACGGGACGGCCACGGTGGGGGCAGGGTCTCCAGCGGCGCGAACAGGGCCGGCCGCTGCTGCTTCAAACGGACGCCCGCGCCCGGACCCCTCAACGGGTGCGTCGCGGCACCGCGACGGCTCGCTGCGGGGCATGTCCCAGGGTTCCTGCTGGGCTGGCGGCTCCAGACCCCTGCGTTGCCGCTGAACGACGACCCGGGACTGACCCTTGAGCGCCAGCGCCGTGGCACCCGCGCTCAGCGCGGCGCCACCACCGGCCGCTGCGGCGATCCACAGACCGATCGGCAGTGCCGGGGAGGTCCAGATCAGCAGCCGCAGGCTGGTGGCTGGCCGCGGGTTTAAGGCACCCACCAGCAGCACTGCCAGCAACGGGGCGAGCAGTGGCAGCAGCAGCAGGCGTTGCAGCACGGCGGGTCTCAGGTGGGGAGCGCCAGCTCGACCGGACCCTGCCACCGGCGCAGCTCACCGAGCTCGAACCCCAGCGAATCGAACACCCGGATCACCAGGAAATCGACCATGTCCTCCAGGGAGCGGGGCTGCTGGTACCAGGCGGGAATCGGCGGAGCGATGCGGGCACCGGCCTCCGCCAGCTGGGTGAGGTTGCGCAGGTGCACCAGGTTCCATGGCATCTCCCGCGGTGCGATCACGAGTGGCCGGCCCTCCTTGAGGTGCACATCGGCGACCCGCTCCACCAGGTCCAGCGCGACACCGCTGCTGATCCGTCCGACCGTGCCCATGCTGGCCGGCAGGATCACCATGCCGCGGGTGCGGAAGCTGCCGCTGGCGATCGCCGCCGTCTGATCGTTCCAGCGATGACAGCGCAGTGGCCCATCGGCACAGCCCGTGCGCTGCAGCCAGAACGCCGTCTGGGCCTCAGGCTCGACGGGAATGCGCAGGCCCTGCTCCGCCAGCCAGACGGTGATGGCGCCGCGGCTCACGATCAGCTCCACGGGCTGGCCCGCCTGCAGCAGCAGCTGCAGGGCCCGCTCCGCCAGCGGCATGGCGGACGCGCCGGAGACCGCCAGAACCACCGGGTCCATCGCTCAGGCCTCCGTGTCGGTCTCGGTGTCGATGCCGTCCTGACCGTCGGGGCCCGCGCCATCTTCAGCGCCGGTATCACCGCTGAAGTGGCCTGCACCGCCCAGCTCACTGCCGCTGCCGTCGTCGTCCGGCAGGATCGCTGCCAGATCGATCTGATGGCGCAGGGCGTCCACCTTGAGGATGGTCACCTCAACGGCGTCCCCCAGCATGTAGGTGCGGCGGTTCTTGCGCCCCACCAGCCGGTTCTGGCGGGAGCGGTATTCGTACCAGTCGTCCTTGAGCGAGCTCACGTGCACCAGCCCTTCCACCAGGGACGGAGGGATTTCCACGAAGAAGCCGTAGCTCTGCACGCCGCTGATCACACCGGTGAGTGTCTCGCCCACCAGGGGTTCGGCGGCGCGGGCCTGGGCCATCGCCAGCAGGTCGCCCTGGAGGTCGGCGACGAAGCGGGCCCGGCCATTGAGGCGCTGCAGCAGGGACACGCTGCGGGATTGCTGCAGCTCGGCCATCTGGCTCGGCGGCAGCAGCGGCCAGTCGATCTGGCCGTGGCAGGCATCGGAGGCCAGGTCGACCCGGGTTTTATGGCGCACGCTGGGGCGATCCTTGCCCTCGGTGAGCAGCAGCACAAGCACCTGCTGGTTCCACAGATCGGCGTAGGAGGAGGTGGCCAGGCACCAGGGGGCGTAGGCCTGTGTTTCGCCGGCGAGCAGGTTGGGCCCCGGCTCCAGGCTGATCTGCACGGGCCTGAGTACCTCGCTGAGCTGGTGCTGCAAGCCGCGGCGGCGTTCGCTGGCGGCGAAGATCGTGGCCAGCACGCCGGGAGCGGGGGCATTGCCCTCGTCGTCCAGGTCAAGGGGGACATCGAGGGCCAGGGCGGCCTTGGCCACTTCGTTGATTTCCGCCGGATCGGGCGCCGCCTGCACCGCGAACAGAGCCGGCAGCTGCAGTGCCTGCAGGTGATGACCCAGGGCGCGGCCCGCCAGCAGCACCACTTCCCGCAGCAGGGCCAGCGGCTGGGTGGGGGGCAGGGCGATCATCCAGCCGCGGTGGCACTCATCGGGTTCGGGTGTGCGCAGATCACCGAGCACCTCCAGCGGGGGGAAGGGCAGATCGAGATCGACCGAGCCGGCCGCCAGCCGCTGCTCCTGCAGCCCACGACCCACCGCCATCAGGCGTTCCAGGTCGGGCAGAACGGTTTTGAGCGCCTTGAGCGAGGCGGGCACCGTGCGGGCCTTCGGCTTGCGGTCCGCCAGGGCCTCCAGGGCAGCGGCGTCCACCTCGGCGTCGGGGCGGATGGTGGTGAGGGCGAAGCGGTAGTGACTCAGCTGCCCTTCCGGCGTGATCGTCAGGGCCACCGATACGGCGGCGGCGGATTCGCCGGTCCGGAAGGCGGTGGCTTTGGCGAGCGCCGGGCTCAGCAGCGGCAACCAGCGCTTGCCGAGGCAGTAGGCCGAACTCTGCTGGCGCAGCCACTGGTCGGTGGCGCTGCCGGGCGTGATCCGCTCGGCCACGGCGGGGCTGTGGATCCAGACCCGCAGGCCTTCGTCGCTTTCCTCCAGGGAGAGGGCCGGGAGTTCCGGCGCCTCCGCTCCCTGCCAGGGCCGCAGCAGCAGGGTGGGCAGGCCGGTGAGATCGGTGCGGCCCTTGTCGTTGGGGCTGCGCAGGCTGGCGCGGGGGGCGCTGGCCCGTTCGCGCAGGCCATGCTTGGTGAGCAGCAGATCCAGGTCTGCCTCCTCGCCCCCTTTGATCGGCAGACGCCGGGCCACATGGCCCTGGGGAGGGAACTGGGCCACCGGGTAGCGATCGAGCCGCACCTCCACCACCGATTCGGCCGCGGGGTCGAGGTAGACCGCATCGTCTGCTGGCAGGGCCACGGTGGTCAGCAGCCGGTCGTCGAGGGGCACGGCCACCAGCCGGTCGTCCTGTTGCTCCACCTGAGCCAGCAGGCTGGCAGTGGCCCGCTCGAGGATGCATTGCACCCCGCCTTCCGGGGAGCGACGGCGCCCTCCCTCCCGCGTGATCCGCACCAGCACGCGGTCGCCGTTCCAGGCGTGATTGAGCTGGTGGTCGCGGATGTAGATGTCATCGCCTCCGTCTTCGCGCAGGGCGAAGCAGAACCCCTTGCTGGAACAGCGCAGCCGGGCCTCGATCAGGCTGTCGTCGGCGCGACGCGAGATGCCCGCCTCGTTCGCCTCGAGCAGCCCCACTTTTTCAAGGCCTGCAAGGGCGATGCGGAGGTGTTGCTTGTCGGGCGTGAGGCTCAGACCCAGTGCCTTCTCAAGCTGCTCGACCGGCAGAACATCGGATTCGGGCAGGTGGTCGAGCAGGTCAGCGACCGAAAACTTCATCGGAGCAGCGGGGAGAGACAGGGTTGGAGCCAGGAACGGGGATAGAGATGGCGGTTCCCGGGGCGTGCAGCGGAGCCCCCGGGAACTGGCGTCTTAGCAAAGACTTTACGAAGCCTCCTGCCGCACCCGGATCAGCAGGCGGCTGCCGATCACCAGAAAGCCGAGCGAGGCGGCCAGCTGCAGGGCGGCCGGCGGGATCAGCGAGGAGAGAGACCCCCCGGCCAGGGCCCCTAGCAGGCTGGCCAGCACCAGCGCACCGGCGCTGCCGAGAAACACCGCCAGAGTGTTGCTGGAGGTGCCGCTGATCGTCACGATCGTGAGCTGGGTTTTGTCACCGAGTTCGGCCACGAACACCGTGAGAAAGGTGGAGGCCAGCAGCGGAAGTTGCATCGGATTGAGGCGGTGGACGGGAGGACCGGAATTACAGCGGCTTGGTCAGGGGGAGTGTTCGATCTATCGGGTCGCCTGATCAAAAGGCATTGAGCGATCAAACGACATCTTGAGATCTAAGGAGATCGCGGGACCAACGGCGAACGCTCGATCAAGGGGGGACTCTCCATCTGAGCAAACGGAATCCGTGTCACGAACAACCAAGGAGATGGTCACTCAAGCCTGGATCAACCCAAGAGTGGATCCAGCCAAGGGAAGATCCGCGTCAGGGAGCGATGATCAAGCCGGGCGAGGGGGATCAATCCAGGCAGGCTTGATCAAGGAAGCAGCACGGCGGCTGCGGGGAGCTGCAGCAGTTGAATCGCCGCTTGGACGCCCAGCCAAAGGCCGAGCGCCACCATCAGCAGCCCGGCGATCAGTTCGAGGCGTTGCGGCGGGAGCACCGTGGCCAGCCAGCGGCCGAGAAGCACCCCCACCAGGCTGGAGCAGATCAGCGCCAGCGCCGCACCCAGGAACACCACCCCAGGGCGTCCGGACTGGGCGGATAACAACAGGGCGGCCAGCTGGGTTTTGTCGCCCAGTTCCGCCAGAAACACCGTGGTGAAGGTCGTGAGCAGGATGCTCACAAACGAGGCCGGCAGGACGGCTCCGCCTGTGTCCGGCTCATTGGCCGGCAGGGGCGCAGGATCTGCGGCTGGCCCGGTGCCGGGGTCGTTGGTGGCGCTCATGAAGGGCAGGAGGCAACGGAACCAGGTTGGTCGTTCAGCGGCGCCGGTGCCCGGCGGGTGGCCCGTTCAAAGCGGCGCAGCTCCCTGCTGCGCCCACCGAATTCACTGCGGATCTGCTGCTGACAGCAGCGGATCGCGAAGGCCTCGCTTTCCGCCGCGGGCACTCCGAACAGGCCGGCCAGCTGGCTCACCTGGCAGAAATCCGGCCGCTCGGCGTAGATCCTGCAGCGGCGGGAGCCGGTGTCGAAATGGCGGCACCAGCCGTCCGCGCCCACCATCGACACATAGGTCTCCCGTTGCCGGGGATTGAGCGCTTCAAGGGCCTCGCTCCGTTCCTCGGGATCAAGGCGACAGCACGCTCCACATCCGGAGATGCAGCTCCAGTGGGTTCCGCAGACCATCAGGCCACCCCGCGTTGCTGTGACAAGCCGTCACAGTGGCATGGTCGCCACCGGGATGCCCGTCACCACGACCCTTAGGCTGCCACGCAGAGCGCTTTCCTTGCGAGCTTTCGGACCATGGGTATTGATTTCCATCTGATCGCCAACTTCCTCGCCCTGGCTCTGATCACCCTGGCCGGCCCGGCCGTGATCTTCATCCTTTTCTATCGGCGCGGCGCGCTCTGAGTTCTACCGGCGCGGCGCCCTCTGAGCCTGCACCCCTTGCGCTGACACGGCGTCCAGCGCAGGCTCCTTAGTTGTGCCCACGCACCCTTCAGGCCACCAGGCCCAGGGCCAGGGTCGCTTCATCAATCAGCCCCTGCAGGTAGGGGTGGCGCTCCCCTTGGACGTTCGTTTCGTGCAGGGGGATGCCCATTTCTTCGCCTGAGGCATTGCGGATACGCAGCTCCTCCGCCTCCACCCGGCACCAGTAGGCGCGCTGGCGGCGCTGCAGCATCACCTCACCCGCACCGCTCTCGCGCAGGCCCACCACTTCCAGCTGCAGGCGCTCCTCGCCCTGCCAATGGTTGAGCCGCAGGCGAAAGGCCACATCCACCACGGCCGGCACCGCTCCTTCCCCTTGCCAGCGCCAGGCGATCGCTCGCTGCCGGATGCCGTTCTGCTCCAGCACCAGCTGCAGATGGCCGCCCCGCAGGCTGCGCTGCTCCACCACGCGGCACTGCTGGCTCCAGAACACAGGCGTTTCATGGCCGGCACCGAACGGCTCCAGCCGCTGCAGGCAGAGCCAGAAGGACCTGTCGATGCGATCGAGCGCCAGCCGTGCTTCCGGCTCCACCGGCAGTCCGCCGCCCAGGGGGGTGGCATTGGTGCTGGCGATGGCGCTGAGTGCGTCGTGAAGAGCCGCGACGTTTTCGGCCCGCACTGTGAAACCACCGGCGGCGGGGTGGCCGCCGTGACGTTCAAGCAGGTCGTGGCAGGCCCGCAGCGCCGCATCCACCGCAAATCCCTTGGGCGCCCGCACCGAAGCCCGCAGCAGCCCATTGCCCTCGCCGGCCAGCAGGGCCACCGGCGCACCGAAGCGCTCCACCAACCGGGCCGCCACCACGCCGATCACACCGTGGTGCCAATGGCTCTGGGCCAGCAGCAGAAAAGGGCTGCGCTCGGGACCGTCGGCTTCCACCAGTGCCACCGCCTCCGCTTCGATGGCATCGCAGAGATCGCGGCGCTGCCGGTTGAGCGCCTCGCACTGCTGCGCCAGGTCCATGGCGCACTCCAGATCTGCGGTGGTCAGCAGGTCGACCACCAGCTGGGGATCCCCGAGCCGGCCGACGGCATTGATCCGCGGCGCGATCTGAAAGGCCACCGCCATGGCATCCAGCGGTCGCTCCCCGAGTCCAGCCAGCCGCTGCAGGGCCTGCAGTCCCGGCAGCGCGGAGCCCTGCAAGCGGCACAGGCCGTCCTGAAGCCAGCGGCGGTTCACCCCGTGCAAGGGCGCCATGTCCGCGATGGTGCCGATGCAGAACAGGTCGAGCGCCATGCCGGTGGCATCCGCGCGCTTCAACCGCTCCGCCAGCGCCACCGCCAGCACGTAGGCAAGCCCCACTCCGGCCAGGCCTCGGTAGGGCGAGGCTTCGGGGGTGCGGGCGGGATGCAGCAGCGCCAGGTAAGGCGGTGGCTCCGGCGGAATGGTGTGGTGATCGGTGAGGATCACGTTCACCTGCAGCTGCAGAGCCCGGTTCAGGGCGTCCGCGGCGGCGATGCCGTTGTCCACCGTCACCAGCAGGCGGATGCCGTCGCCGGCCAGGCGCTCCACCATCGCCGTGTTGAGGCCATAGCCATCGTCCTGACGGCTGGGAATCGCCGCCACCGGCCGGGCGCCCAGCCTCTCCAGCACGCCCACAAGCAGGGCCGTGCTGGTCATGCCGTCAGCGTCGTAGTCGCCGCAGATCGCCACGGCTTCGCTTCGCCCACAGGCCAGCGCCAGGCGCTCCACCGCCACGCCCAGGTCCTGGAAATGCTGCTGAGGATCGGGGGCGGCGGGGGGGTCCAGCAAGGCGGTGATCGCCGCCGCACTGTCAAAGCCCCGCCGGCGCAGCACGGCCAGCAGTTCGGGCGGCAGGCCCAGGGCGGCCAGCGCCGTAGCGGCATCCCTGGCTGCCGGGCCACTGGCCTCCGGGGCCGGTAGGGGCGCCGGCAACTGCCAGCGTTGCTCGGGCAAGCGGGACAACAGGCCATCGTCGAGGCGGCACTCGCATTCTGTGTGCTGGCTGTTCATGTGCCTTTGCCTACCCTCCGTGCATGGATGACGCTCCTTTCAATCCTTCCCTTGGCGCCCTGCTTTGGGACGTGGACGGCACGCTGGCGGAAACGGAGCTGGACGGTCATCGCCCGGCCTTCAACCTGGCGTTTGCGGAGGAAGGCCTCCCCTGGCACTGGGATCCGGCCACCTACATCCAGTTGCTGGCGATCAGTGGCGGCCGGGAGCGGTTGCGCGTCTTTCTCAGCGACCAGGGGCCTGAGCCCCCCGATCCCGCTTTGCTGGATGCGCTGGTGCGCCGCAAGCAACACCACTACACAGCCCTGATGGCGGCAGGGGCGATCCGGCTGCGCCCGGGCGTCGAGCGGCTGATCACGGCCGCCGCCAGCGCCGGCCTTAGTCAGGCGGTGGTCACCACCAGCGCCCGTCTCTCTGCCCAGGCGCTGATCGAGCGCCTGCTGCCTGGCGCGGCTGCTGCCTTCGCGTTTCTTGTGTGCGGCGACGACGTGGCCGCCCTGAAACCCGCGCCCGATGCGTATACCCTTGCCCTCCACCAGTTGGCGATGCCGGCGGCGGCGGTAGTGGCGATTGAGGACTCCAGCAACGGCACCCGGGCCGCCACGGCCGCTGGTCTGCGCACCCTGGTGACCCTCAGCGAAGCCACCCGCCGGGAACCGCTCGCTGTGTTTGAGGGGGCTGCCGCCATCGTGAGCCAGTTGGGTGAGGGCGGCTCTCCTGTCTCAGTGCTGCAGGGCCCTGCTTGCCCTGACGGCCTGATCACGCTCTCCTACCTCGAGCAGCTGGCCGTTCCGTCATGAGCACCCCGCCGGTTCAGGCCACCCGCTTTCAGCACCTGCTCGATCGCAGTGCCTCTGCTCTGCTGCAAGGGGTGCGTGGCACGTGGCGACGCCGCAGCCTGTCGTTGATCGCCCTGCTGGCCGGGTATTTCGCCGGCAACAACCTCACCTCCTATTTCCTGGTCACCATCGGACAACGGCCAGTGGTGGTGCTTCTGCTGGTGGTGCTCCTCGAAGTGCTGGTGCGCGTGCGCAGCCATCAGGTGCGCGGTGAACCCACCCTGGCCTGGGTGATCTGCGACCACCTGCGCCTCGGGTTCGTCTATGCCGTGGTGGCGGAGGCGTTCAAGCTGGGCTCGTGACGCTGCCACTGGACCCTGCCTTCTCCCCGCTCTGGCCTGAGGCTCCCTATCGCTGCCTGCTCCAGGCCTGTGGGGTGGCGGATGCTGTGGCCTGGCAGGAGCGCTGGCGGCAGCATCCCGACGCCCTGTCCATTCCGCCTGATCCGCGCTGGGCGCTGGTGTTACCGCTGCTGACCCGCTGCCAGCGCGAGGTGGCCAAGGGCAAGCGCCTGCTGATCGGCCTCAACGCCCCGGTGGGGGCCGGCAAATCCAGCCTCGGTGCCTGGCTGAGCGCCTTGGCACCGGAGCTGGGCCTCAGCCTGAGCAGCCTCTCGATCGACGATTTCTACTGGCCCTGGCAGAAGCGCATCAGCCGCATGGCAGGCAATCCCTTTGGTGTCGACCGGGTTCCTCCTGGCAGCCATGACGCGGACCTGCTCGCCCACCAGCTCACACGCTGGCGCCAGGAAGGGATCCTGCGTTGGCCCCGCTTCGATAAACGCCTGCGGCAAGGGCGTGGTGATCGCAGCGGTTGGAGCGCCCAGCAGGCCGATGTGGTGCTGCTGGAGGGCTGGATGATCGGTTGCCGTGCGATTGGCCCGGCAGCACTGGCGGGGCGGCTGGAGCGGCTGGCGGATGGGACGACACTGGGGTTGACGCCCGAGGAACAGGCCTGGCTGCCGCATTGGGACGCTGCGCTGTTGCCCTACGCGCCGGTGTGGGCGCAACTGGATGGGCTGTGGGTGCTGCGACCGCTCGACTGGAGCTGGCCACGCCGCTGGCGCTTTCAGGCTGAAGCGCGCCAGCGCCGCCTGGGCGGCTCAATGGGTGGGGACGCCGGGATCAGCGCTTCCGCTTTCAGAAGCTCCACAGAAGGTCCACTCCCGGCAGCCATAGCGTTGCGTGGGGCCGACCTGGAAAGGATTGTGCGGGCCAGCCTGTGTTCTCTCCCACCAGCCCTTTACCAGGATCCCTTGGTCTGGTGCACCGACCCAGGCCATGAGCAGGTTGTGGAAGCGGTGGGACTACTGGACAGCCGGCGCCGCTTCCGTTGGATGGGCACCGGTGAGCAGGCCCGCCTGGCAGGTCCTCAGCTCTCTTCGGTTTCGGCGCTGTCGTCGATCGGATAGACGAAGCCCTGAGCCCGGCCGCTGAGCACGGCTTTGCCGAGGGAGAGCGCCTTGCTGGCGGCAACGCCAGCTTTGGCTTTCCAGTGCGCGTGGCGCTGATTGCGCTTGCCTTTGGACGTTTTCTTCTTGGGAACAGCCATTCCCTACCTACTGCCAAACAACTACTTTCCGCTGCCGGCCTGCCTTTCGTCAAATCGCTAAGCTCCATGGAGAAGCAAATCCCCGTGAGCAGCGCGCCTCCTGTGCATCCGCTCTGGTCCAGCGGGTCCACCGCTGCCCTGTCGGTTGCCCCAGATCCCACAGCGGCTCCTGCCGTTGAATCGAGGCCAGCCGCCACCAGCACCAGTCCTACTCCCGGCAACCAGACCCCTCCAACACAGCCCGACGCTGAGCAGGCCGCCACAGAAGGCTCCGCCTCAGAACGTTCCACTGCAGAGCCGACCCCTACGGAGAAAGCAGCTCAAGAACAGGCTCCCGGTCAAGCGACGCCCGCAGCCCTGCCTCCGGCTGCAGCCGAGTCTCGCCCTGGCCTCTTCGGCAATTTTGGCGTGCAGCAGGCTCCGGCCCCTACCTACAGCGAGCTGCTGGCCCTGATGCGGGCCGGCCAGGTGAAGGAGGTGGAGCTGTCGCTGCGCCAGCGGGAAGCCCTGGTCACCATGGCCGATGGCAGCAAAGCGCGGGTGCCGGTGTTCGCCAACGACACCCTGCTGCTCAGCACCGCCGAACAGGCCAAGGTGCCGCTCAGCGTCCGTGATGATCGCCAGGAAGATGCCACCGCTGGCCTGGTGGTCAATGTGCTGCTGGTGGTGATGCTGGTGGGCGGCCTGACGCTGCTGATCCGCCGCTCCTCCCAGGTGGCCAACAAGGCGATCGGCTTCGGGCGCAGCCAGCCGCGCCTCCAGCCCGAAGGCACGGTGTCGGTGCGCTTCGAGGATGTGGCGGGCATCAACGAGGCCAAGGAAGAACTGCAGGAGGTGGTGAGCTTCCTGCGCCAGCCCGAGCGCTTCACCTCCATCGGCGCCAAGATTCCGCGCGGTGTTCTGCTGGTGGGCCCGCCTGGCACCGGCAAAACCCTCCTTGCCAAGGCGATCGCCGGCGAGGCGGGTGTGCCCTTCTTCTCGATGGCGGCCTCGGAGTTCGTGGAGTTGTTCGTGGGCGTGGGCGCCAGCCGGGTCCGCGACCTGTTCCGCCGCGCCAAGGAAAAGGCTCCCTGCATCATCTTCATTGATGAAGTTGATGCCGTGGGGCGCCAGCGTGGAGCGGGCATCGGCGGTGGCAACGACGAACGGGAGCAGACCCTCAATCAGCTGCTCACCGAAATGGATGGCTTCGAGGAAAACTCCGGCGTGATCCTGCTGGCGGCCACCAACCGGCCGGATGTTCTGGATGTGGCCCTCACCCGGCCCGGTCGCTTTGATCGCCAGATCAGCGTGGATCTGCCCGACCGGCGCGGCCGCGAAGCGATCCTGGCTGTGCATGCCCGCAGCAGGCCCCTCTCAGACGAGGTGTCAATGGCCACCTGGGCCGCCCGCACGCCTGGATTCTCCGGGGCGGATCTGGCCAACCTGCTCAATGAGGCGGCCATCCTCACCGCACGCCGCCAGAAAGCCAGCATCGATGACCAGGCGCTCAGCGATGCCCTGGAGCGCATCACCATGGGCCTGGCCGTGGCTCCCCTGCTCGACAGCGCCAAGAAGCGCCTGATCGCGTACCACGAAGTGGGGCACGCCCTGCTCACCACCCTCATTCCCCACGCGGATCGCCTCGACAAGGTGACCCTGCTGCCGCGGGCCGGCGGCGTCGGCGGCTTTGCCCGCACCATGCCGGATGAGGACATCATTGATTCCGGGCTGATCAGCCGCGCGTATCTGCAGGCCCGGCTGGTGGTCGTGATGGGCGGTCGCGCCGCTGAGCTGGTGGTGTTCGGCCCCAGCGAAATCACCCAGGGTGCTTCCGGCGACCTGCAGATGGCCACCCGCATCTGCCGCGAGATGGTCACCCGCTACGGCTTTTCACCGCTGGGGCCGGTCGCACTTGAAGGTGATGCCGCTGAAGTGTTTCTTGGTCGCGATCTGATCCAGACGCGGCCCAGCTACGCCGAAACCACCGGCCGCCGCATTGATGCTCAGGTGCGCGCACTCTCCCAGGAGGCGCTCGACCGGGCTGTCGCCGAGCTGGAGCCACGCCGTGACCTGCTTGATGATCTGGTGGAGCTGCTGATCGAGCGGGAAACCCTGAGCGGCGATGACTTCCGGGCCATCGTGGACCGCTATGAAGCCAACCTCATGGCCACCACCCAGAGGGCGCTTACGCCCACCCCCGCGGCCTGAGCGGGCTGCGCAGGTGGGGGGTTTCGGCACCCCACCCAGCACAGGTTGATCAGGTGAAACGGATGTCGAGGCTGCGCAGGTAGGTGTGCAGGCCGGCGTCCTGAATGGGCAGCAACAGGGCAGTGCGGCCGCTTTCGTTCACGTGGGAATGCCACTGCCCTGGCGGGGTCACGAAGGCGGCACCGGGTTCCCACTCCATGCGCACAGGGTTGCGGATGGTGCCGTCGGCATTGAGCTCGCTGCCCGAGAGGGTGGCGCAACCGGGATCGCAGTCGATCACCAGATCAAGCGCTACCGACTGATGCCGGTGCGGTGGCTGGACGGCTCCGGCCGGCACCATGCCGTACATGGCCCAGAGGGTATGGGTGACCGTGCGGCTGGCAGGCAGGGCGGTATTGGCCAGCAGCAGGCTCAGCCGGTTGCTGCGGGCGCTGCTGGGGTCGGCTGCCAGCAGAGCCAGCTCCTGGCGCAGCCAGCTGCCCGGGTAGAACGTGGCCTCAAAGCGCGCCTGATCGGGGCTCACACCCAGATAGCGGAGCAGAGGGGCGTCGTGCACCCAGTAGAGAACGCTCTCAGCCGTGGCCTCCAGCTGCGGCGTGGCTCCGGCCGGCAGCACGAACAGATCGCCCTCACTCCAGCTCTGGCTGAAGGCCGGAGCGATGGCGTTGCCCTGCCGGTGGCAGCGGCCTTCACCGCGGAGCACGTAAAACAGGAGGCTGGTGGCGTTGGCGCTGGCCTCGATCGACTCCCCGGCCAGCAGACGAATGAAGTTGGCGGAGAGGGCCGGACTGGTAGCCGGGCCGCTGCAGCCGAGAGCCGCGCTCAGATCAAGGGACAGCACGGCCGTCGGACCGCTGGCGTGCAGTTCAGGGCCCCAGCGATGGTCCGGGATCGGTTCGGTCAGCCCGTGGCGGATAGGGTTGGCTGCCTGGCGATAGTCGAACAGCTGGGCGGTGGGGCTTGGGCTGCTTGCAGGTGCTGCGGAAGGCCGGCTGGAGCTGCTCGGCGAGGTGGCGGTTGGTGGCTTGGTCTGGGTCATGGATCCAGCCGCTTGGTGATATCGGTGAGCCTATTGACGCAAGCCTGGAGCCGGGGGGTGGCCGCCGATGACACCCTTTGGCCTGCTGCCGGCCTCAGCCACCGGCCACGGCCGGCACGATGCTCACTTCATCGCCATCGCTCAAGGGGGTCGCCTGGTTATCGAGGAAGCGGATGTCTTCGCTGTTCACGTAGACGTTCAGGAAGCGACGCAGCTTGCCCTGCTCATCGGTGAGACGTGCCTTGATGCCGGGGAACTGACTGTCGAGCTCCTGCAGAAGGGCATCCACGCTGGAGGCTTCCAGTTGCACGCTGGCCTGATCGGCGGTGTACTTCTGCAGCGGAGTGGGAATCAGGACCTGAATCGCCATGGGACTTGGGCAAGGGGGAAGGAAGGAAGGAAATCGCCGGGAATCCCGGTGGGCTGGGTTCAGACCCCCATCGGCTCCCAGGTGGCGCGATGCAGGGATTGGGCCCGCTCCCAGGCGGCATTGAAGCTGCTGAGCTGGGGTTCGATCGTGTGGGGCTCGCCGACAACCCCGCTGACGGCCTCAAGGGTTTTGAGGCCGTTGCCGGTGATGTAGGCGACTGTGGTTTCTTCGGGGTCGATCTTGCCCTGCTCGGCGAGTTTCTTGAGCACGGCGATGGTGGTACCGCCGGCCGTTTCGGTGAACACGCCCTCGGTTTCGGCCAGCAACTGGATGCCGGCCACGATCTCCTCGTCGGTGACGGAGGCGATGGTGCCGCCCGTGCGGCGGGCGATGTCGAGGGCGTAGGGGCCATCGGCAGGGTTGCCGATGGCGATTGATTTGGCGATGGTGTCGGGCTTGACGGGGGTGATGAAATCACGGCCCGCATCGAAGGCCTGGGCGATTGGTGAGCAGCCCTCGGCCTGGGCGCCGCTGAAGCGCACCGGCTTTTCATCGACGAGGCCGACTTTGATGAATTCGTCGAAGCCCTTGCGGATCTTGGTGAACAGGGAACCGGAAGCCAGCGGCGCCACGATGTGGTCGGGCAGTTGCCAGCCCAGCTGCTCGATCACCTCGTAGCCGAGGGTTTTGGAACCTTCTGAGTAGTAGGGGCGCAGGTTGATGTTCACGAAGCCCCAGCCGTAGGTGTTGGCCACTTCCGAACACAGCCTGTTGACCTGGTCGTAGTTGCCCTTCACCGCCATCAGGGTGGGGTTGTAGATCAAGGTGCCGAGCACCTTGCCGAGCTCCAGATCGGCGGGGATGAAGACGCAGCACTCAAGGCCCGCATGGGCAGCGATGGCAGCTGTGGAGTTGGCCAGGTTGCCGGTGCTGGCGCAGCTCACCGTGGTGAAGCCGAGCTCGCGGGCGCGGGTGAGGGCCACCGACACCACCCGGTCCTTGAAGGACAGGGTGGGCATGTTGACGCCGTCGTTCTTGATGTAGAGGCTCTTGAGGCCGAGGCGCCGGGCCAGACGGTTGGCCCGCACCAGGGGGGTGAACCCGGTGCCCACATCAATGGGATCGCCCTGCACGGGCAGAAATTCGCGGTAGCGCCAGATGGAGGCCGGGCCGGCTTCGATCGTGGCCCGGGTGACCCGGGCGCGGATGGCGTCGTAGTCGTAGACGACTTCCAGAGGCCCGAAACAGACGTCTTCGCAGACGTGGCGGGCTCCGGCGTCGTAGGGGTGGCCGCATTCCTTGCAGCGCAGCCCCGTGAAGGTGGCACGAGAGAGGGTGGCCGTCACAGGCTCACTGCAGCGTTGAATCGAAAGCTAGCAGCGATGAGCAGAAGGCACGGAAATATCCGATCTCTGAAGTCGGGTATTCAGTTGACTTCGGAGTGCCATTCAGGCCGCAGGCTTGTCAGCAGCCGATGCCTGTTTAGCCTCAGCCCGTGCCCCACCGTTTCCCTCGCCTGAAGCCACCGCTGCTGGCGGGCTTGCTGCTCGTGTCCCTGCTCGCCTTCGGCGTGATCGTGGTCTCGCGGCTGAGCATCGAATGGGCGTGGTACACCCAGTTCAGTTTTCAGCAGGTGCTGTTGCGCCGCTGGATGCTGCAGGTGCTTGGGTTCCTGCTGGTGATGGGGGTGGGGGTCCCGCTGCAGTTGCAGCAACTCCACCGCTGCTGGCGCCTGCGCAGCGAGGCCACAGCCAAGCCGTTGCCGCGCCAGCCACTGCTTCGAATGGGCCCCCTTGCCCTGGTGTGCACGCTGCTGGCCTTGCTGCTGCTGCTCAGCACAGGGCTCGTGTTTCTGTTCGTGCAGGCCCGGGGTCTGATCTCCGATCCCTTCGATGGCGATGTGGTGAGTGGCCTGTCCGCGTTGGCCGGCCTCTCGCCCGTAGGGGTGGGGCTGCTGGCCGCCCTGCTTGGCCTGTTGCTGCTGGTGTGGCCCCTGCAGGTGCTGCGGCTGGTGCTGGTGGCGGCGCTGGCGGGTTCGGCCACAGCCCTGGCGCGTGGCTGGAGCCTGTGGCTGCCGGCACTGCTGGCCGTGCCGTTCGGTGAAGCCGATCCGCTCACCCATTTCGATCTCAGCTTTTCGGTGCTGCGGTTGCCGGCCCTGCAACTGCTGCTCAGCGTGCTGATCGCGCAGTTGGTGGTGGGGCTTGCCGGTTGCCTCTGGGTCAGCTTCACCGAGGGATCCAGCCTCAGCGACCTGCGCTTCGTGGGCCTGAGCCGCGACCAGCAGGGCGTACTCAAGCCCCAGATCGCCGTGCTCGCGGCGCTGGCCTCACTCGGCAATGCGCTCTCCCCGTTTGCGTTGATGGTGCAGGGGAGCGGTGTGGCGGCGGGCGCCGGCTTCGTTGACCTGCATGTGCGCCTGCCCATCCGGCTGCTGCTGGCCCTGCTGCTGATGTTGGCGGCGCTGGGGTTGGCGCTGCCGGTGCGACGCACCTGGCTGCGCCGGGTGGTGGTGATCCCGCTGCTGGCCACGGCTCTGCTGCTGCCGGTGGCCGAGTTCCTGGTGGCGCCGCAGGCGCAGCGCTTCTGGGTGCAGCCGCGTGAGCTTGCGGTGGAAACGCCCTACATCGAGCGCAGCATCCTTGCCACTCGGCGCGCCTTCGGCCTTGAGGAGGTGCTCAACACCACCCTGGAGCCCCTGCAACGCATCACCGCCGCCGACCTTGTCGCAGCGCCGGGCACCCTGGCCAACATCCGCCTCTGGGACAGCGGGCCCTTGCTGGCGGCCAACCGGCAGTTGCAGCAGCTGCGCCTTTACTACAGCTTTCCCTCCGCCGCTGTCGACCGCTACGACCTCTCCGCCGCTGGAGAGGACCAGAGCTCCCAGCAGGTGATGATCTCCGCCAGGGAGCTGGACAGCACCGCTCTTCCGGAAGGGTCGCGCACCTGGCTGAACCGGCATCTCGTCTTCACCCACGGTTACGGCTTCACCGTGTCACCGGTGAATGTGTTTGGGCCCGACGGATTGCCGCTCTTCTTTGTGAAGGATCTCGGCCGCAGCGGCCGGGTGCAGGGCATCTCCCAGCTGGGCATCACGGACGCCGAGGCACAGGCCGCTTTTCCCGTGGGCCGGCCACGCCTCTACTTTGCTTCCGCTCCGGCGCCTTATGCGATTGCTCCTACCAAGGTGCAGGAATTCGATTTCCCTGACGGGGAGCTGAACGTTTACAGCCACTACGATGGGGAACGGGGCATTCCGCTCACCAATGCCTGGCAGCGGTTCACCGCTGCGGTTTATCTGCATGAGCCCAGGGTGCTGTTGGCTGGTTCGTTCACGCCCCGCTCCCTGCTGCTGCTGCGGCGCCAGGTGAATGAACGGGTGAAAGCACTGGCCCCTTTCCTGCGCTTCGAACGTGAGCCGTACATGGTGACGGTGAACGTGAAGAACGCTTCAGAGTTTGACGAGAAGCACCATCAATACTGGATGCTCGATGGTTACACCACCAGCCGCAGTTACCCCTACAGCGATGCCAACGCGGAAGGCATCCGTTATTTCCGCAATCCTGTGAAAGCCGTTGTGGATGCTCAGGACGGCAGGCTGTGGTTCTACGTGAGCGATCCGAGTGATCCGGTGCTGCTTACCTGGCAGCGGGCCTTTCCTGAGCTGTTTCACCCACTCACGGACATGCCCTCAGCACTGTTGGCCCACATTCGGGTGCCCAACAGTCAGTTCAAGATTCAGTCGGAGCGTCTGCTTCGTTATCACGTCACCGATGTGCGCACGTTCTACAACGGTGATGATGTCTGGGAGGTACCGCTCGAAATTTACGGTTCCGAGACCGTGGCCGTGCAGCCCTATCACGCCACTGTTCAACTGCCTGGAGAACGGCGGCCGGAATTCGTGCTGCTGCTGCCCTTTTCTCCGGTGCGACGCTCGAACCTGGTGGGCTGGTTGGCTGCTCGCAACGATCCGCCCCATTACGGCGAATTGTTCCTTGTTCGCTTCCCCCAGCAGCGGCTTTTGCTGGGCCCGGAGCAGGTCACCGCGCTGATCGAGCAGGATCCTCAGATCAGCTTCCAGTTCGGCCTCTGGAACCGAGCCGGAGCCCGGCTGGTGCATGGCAACCTGCTGGTGTTACCGGTGGGGGATGGTCTGCTCTATGTCGAGCCGTTCTACCTTGAATCGGGCAACAAAAGCCTGCCCACGCTGGTGCGGGTGGTGGTCACCGACGGGCGCCGCTTTGTGATGGACCGGGATCTTGACTTGGCCCTTGAGAAGCTCACCCAGGGCACAGCCAAAGGCTCCGGCCCAGCAGAATCACTTCCGGCCTTCCCTCTGCCCCTGCCAATCCCTGGTCTCGACACACTCTGAGCCAGGCTGTGGCGGTAGGACGATTGGAAGCTTTCGCGCGATCAATCAGTTTGCAGCCTCCACACGACCACTGGCCCGAACGTCCCACAGCAAGGCCGGAAGCTCTGATCGGCATGGTTCATGGGATGGACAGCCCGAAAGGGGCCTGGGGTTCCATGTCACATCAGACCAATGGGACCGGATGGCTCTCGATGCCATGAGCCCGAAATCTCCCCATGAAAAAAGGGCCCGAAGGCCCCAGGGTGGTTTTGGTGCGTGTGAAGGTGCACTGGGTGAGGCCGACACTGTCGGTTGTCGACAGGGGGGTTGTGGACGGTTCAGACCGCCACAGCGGTTTTGGGATCCAGGACGCCCTTGGCGTAGAGGGCGGCGTAGTAGTTGATGTTCTGCTGCTTGATCTTGCTGGCCTGGCCGGCGCACCAGAACTGCTGGTAGCGATCAAGGCACACCTGCTTCATGTAGGCCCGTGCAGGCTTGTTGAAGTGGCGGGGATCGAAGTTGGCGGGATCCTTGAAGGCAGCTTCCCGCACAGCGGCAGTGAAGGCCAGACGGTTGTCGGTGTCGATGTTGACCTTGCGAACGCCATTCTTGATGCCGTTCTGGATCTCTTCGACCGGCACGCCATAGGTTTCGGGAATGGCACCGCCGTACTTGTTGATCATGTCGAGCCATTCCTGTGGCACCGAGCTGGAGCCGTGCATCACCAGGTGGGTGTTGGGGATCGCTTTGTGGATTTCGGCGATGCGGGAAATGGCCAGCACTTCGCCGGTGGGCTTGCGGGTGAACTTGTAGGCACCGTGACTGGTGCCGATGGCGATCGCCAGAGCATCCACTTTGGTTTTGGCGACGAAGTCGGCGGCTTCGGCCGGGTCGGTGAGCAGTTGCTCGCGGGAAAGGGCACCTTCGAAACCGTGGCCGTCTTCGGCTTCACCCTTGCCGGTTTCCAGCGAACCCAGGCAGCCCAGTTCCCCTTCGACGCTCACGCCGATGGCATGGGCCACATCCACCACTTCCTTGGTGACAGCCACGTTGTACTCGTAGCTGGCGGGGGTTTTGGCGTCAGCTTCCAGGGAGCCGTCCATCATCACCGAGGTGAAGCCGTTGGCGGCGGCACCGAAGCAGGTGGCAGGGCTGTTGCCGTGGTCCTGGTGCATCACCACCGGGATGTCGGGATAGGTTTCGGTGGCGGCGATGATCAGGTGACGCAGGAAAATCTCACCGGCGTATTGGCGAGCGCCGCGGGACGCCTGCAGGATCACCGGGCTGTCGGTTTCATAGGCAGCCTCCATGATCGACTGCACCTGCTCCAGGTTGTTGACGTTGAAGGCAGGGATGCCATAGCCGTTCTCAGCGGCATGGTCGAGCAGCAGCCGAAGGGGAACGAGGGCCATGGGGGAATACCTCTGAGGGTGTGGGTGGGCACGTCGGGGGCACCAGCGCGGTGAACGAGGGGAGGCGGACCAAGAGACCAGGCCACCGGCTTCGAAACCCTGACGCGGGATGCGCGCGACTCTAGGCGATGCTGATCGCTCTCAACCCACCGGCAGGTCCTGGCGCAGGCCGGTGTCGGCGGCGGCGATGGCCAGATCGCAGCAGAGCTGGCTGCGGAAGCCCTCGCTGAGACCCGGCACCATCGGCTGACCGGTGCGCACGCTTTCGGCCCACCAGCGGTGCAGGCGCGCCACCGGGGCGATTCGCCCATCGGCCCAGGTGCGGGCAAAGGCCAGAGCAGGGTCCACCGGTACCGGCTGCAACGCTTCGCCTCGCCCTGCCCGCCAGAGGTGGAAGCCATGCACATAGTCGCTCTGGTTGTCGCTGCCCAGCACCAACGTGCCTTCGCTGCCGTACAACTCGAGCCAGCAGCCGCGCCCCTGGCGGGCCACTGCCGCCAGGCTCACCTGGGCCGGCACCAGCCGCTGGCTTCCAGCACCACTGCCAGCAGCGCTGCCTTTGCCGAAGCCTGTAGCGAGGCCCGCATCGAGTCCCAGCTGCAGCAGGGCAATGTCCTCCGCATCCACGGCAGCCAGGCGGCCGCTGCCATCGGGCAGCGGGCGGGCGTCGATGGCGGTGGAGAGTGTGCCCTGCAGCTCCCGGGTGGGGCCGATCAGCCAGTGCAGCATGTCGAAGGCGTGGGTGCCCAGGGCGCCCAGCACACCGCCACCTTCGCTGCGTTGGGCGTACCAGTTCCAGGGTCGGGAAGCATCGGCGCGGCTGCTCATCAGCCAGTCGAGCTTCACCAGCCAGGGGTCGCCGATCACGCCCGCCGCCAGCAGGGCCGCCAGCTGCTGAAACACCGGCACTGCCCGGTATTCGAAGTTGACCGCCACCTGCAACCCCCGGCTTATCGCCAACCGCTGCAATTCCTCCACCTGCTCCGCCGAAACGCCCACGGGTTTCTCGAGCAGCAGGTGCTTGCCGGCATGGAGGGCGGCTTTCGCCAGGGCGAAGCGTGGGGCGGGCGGCGTGGCGATCACCAACGCCTCGATGCCGGGGTCCGCCAGCAGGGCCTCGAAGTTTGTGAAGCCAGGCAGGGAGGCGGCGCTGGCGGCCTGCTCCACCCGCTCGCGGCGAGGGTGCCAGAGCGCCACCGGTTCGGTGCTGCCACTGGCGCGCAGGGCCTGCAGGTGCACCTTTTCCCCGAATCCCAGGCCAGCCACCGCCACCCGTAGGGGCGCTGCTTCGAGCAGTGTCATCGGAGGGCCAGCAGGGGGGCGCCGGCGGCGCAGGCTTCTTCCAGCACCGCGCTGATCAGGGGATCCCCGCCGGTGGGTTGCCAGTCAGCGCCGAAGCGGGGCAGGCCATTCACGGACGTGTCGCGATACAGCCGCTGGCCGCAATCGAGGTCCATCACATACAGCTGACCGGGCCGTGCCTTGGTCCTGTTGGGATTGCCGGAGTCGTCTGTTTCCGGGGGCGGCGCCGGTTGAAAGCGGCTCAGCACGGAGAGCCAGCCGTCACGGCTCAGCCGCAGGCTGCCCTCATCCCACCACTGGCGCCCTTCCGCTGTGGCGGGCACTTCCTTCCAGCTGACCGGCCCGGCCAGGGCCGCACCACCCGACCAGCCGGGGGCCGGCAGCAGCAGAGCCGGGAGCAGCGCCAGCAGCAGCGCGGCGGCCACCATGACGCCCCGGAGCCTGCAGCCGGAAACCATCGCCCGTGCCAACGACCAGAAACGGCGGGCGGCGAGCTGGGGCGACCAGCGCTGCAAAAGCGGCAGCAAGAGTTGCTTGGTGAGCCAGCCCATCAAGCGGCTACGGCGGGGGTGACGCCATGAAGCCGCAGCAGGCTCGCGAAGGTGGAGCGAAAGCGGGTGCGGGGCACGATCAGGTCGACGAAGCCGTGATCCTGCAGATACTCAGCCGTCTGGAAACCTTCCGGCAGCTTCTCGCGCAGGGTCTGCTCGATCACCCGGCGTCCGGCGAAGCCGATCAGGGCCTTCGGTTCGGCCAGGATCAGGTCGCCCAGCATCGCGAAGCTGGCGGTGACGCCACCGGTGGTGGGGTGGGTGAGCAGGGGGATGTAGAGCAGCTCCTCCTGGCGGTGCCGCTGCAGGGCGCCGGAAATCTTGGCCATCTGCATCAGGCTGAGCATGCCTTCCTGCATGCGGGCCCCGCCAGACGCGCACACGATCAACACCGGATAGCGGCGGAAGGTGGCGGTTTCGATCATGCGGGTGAGCTTCTCGCCCACCACCGAACCCATGGAGCCGCCCATGAAGCGGAAATCCATCACGCCCAGCGCCAGGGGCATGCCTTCGATCCGGCAGAGGCCGGTGATCACCGCATCGCGCAGACCGGTGCTGCTCTGGGTGTCGCGCAGGCGATCGGCGTAGCTGCGCCGGTCTTTAAAGGCGAGCGGATCGGTGGGGGAAAGATCGGTGTCGAGCGGCTGGAACGTGCCCTCATCGGCGATCAGCCGCAGGCGGGCTTCACTGTCGATGCGCAGATGGTGGCCGCAGCCGCTGCAGACGCTGGCATTGGCGATCAGGTCTTTCCGGTAGACCACCAGGCCGCATTCCGGGCACTTGCTCCAGAGCCCGTCGCCCTCGTCGAGTTCTTGGGGGGCGCGCACCACCGGTGCAGCCTTGCGGCGATCGGCGAACCAGTCGAACAGCGACACGGGAGAGGCGACAGGCGCAAGAACGGATCACCATTAAAAGCTGCCGCTGCCGGCGCCATGCCGCTGCAAGCCGCTCAGAGGCTCTGGTAGCCCAGCCAGCCGCCGAACCAGCGCAACCACCAGCCCTCGCCTGCAAGCCACACGGCGATGCCGCCGAAAGCCAGAAAGGGGCCGAAAGGAAAGGGCTGATGCGGGCCCAGGCGGCCGGTGAGGCGGCCGATCGAGCCCAGTGCCGCGCCACCCAGCACGGCCAGGGCCACCGCCAGGCCCATGCCCTGCAGCCCGAGCCAGGCCCCCAGCAGGGCCGTGAGCTTGGCATCGCCCAGACCGAGGGCGGGGCGGCCCAGCAGCTTCTCGCCCAGGGCGCTGAGCCCTTCAAACACCAGCAGCCCCACGGCGGCGGCGAGCAGGTGGTTGACCAGCAGCTGGCGGGCGATCGCCTCCGACTGGCTGATCCCCAGCAGCGCGGTGACCACCAGACCCCCCACCAGGCCCCAGCGGCAGAGCGGTTCAGGCAGCCACAGCTGATCGGCATCGATCAGCACCAACGGAACCAGCAGGCTGATCAGCGCCCAGCCGGCAATCATCAGCTGCCAGAACGGCGGCGCGCCCATGGCGGAAGGGCTGGCCAGCACGACGGCCACCCACAGCCCAGCGGTGAGCAGCTCCACCAGCGGGTAACGGGGAGAGATCGGTGCGTGGCAGTGGTTGCAGCGGCCCCGCAGCCACAGCCAGCCCAGCACCGGCAGGTTTTCATACCAGGCCAGCGTGGTGCCGCAGTGGGGGCAGTGGCTGGGGGGCGAAAGGATCGATTCGCGGCGCGGCAGGCGCCAGGCCACCACGTTCAGGAAACTGCCGACGCAGGCGCCAAGCACGGCTGCCAGCACGGCGATCGGTTCGAGGCTGATGGGGGTCATGGACGTCGGTTGTTGCGGGAGCGTGCGCCCCGCCCGCCAATCATCTCCAGTGGAATGAACCGCTCCTCCGGCAACAGCACCGGGGCTTCGAACACCACCCGGCCCTGATCAGTGGCCTCCTGCAGCACGATCCCCAGCGGTTCACTACCGCCGGGGACATGTTCGCAGTAGTGGAAGTACACCTGACGGGCCCGTCGAAGCACATCGCCGCTGTTGATCCGATCCCAGCGCACGGAATGGTTGGCCGCGCCGGCGGCCCCCCGAATCACGAACGACGGGGGGACGGAACCGGATGAAGAATCAGGAGATGTGGCGATGGAAATCGTCCTCCCCCGGCGCGACCTTTGGGCGCAGCCTAATCGGTCAGAAGAGGCTCTTCTTATCCTCGATCAGCCGGTGGATGATCGGGGTGAGGATCAGCTCCATCGCGAAGCCCATCTTGCCGCCGTTCACCACGATGCTCGTGGGGCTCGACATGAAGGAGCCGTTGATCATGCGCAGCAGGTAGGAGAAATCGATCCCCCACTTCTCCCGCGCCCCTTTGCGGAAGTGAATGATCACGAAGCTCTCGTCAGGGGTGGGGATGTTGCGGCAGATGAACGGGTTGGAGGTGTCCACAGTGGGCACCCGCTGGAAGTTGATGTCCGTGCGGCTGAACTGGGGGCAGATGTGGTTGATGTAGTCGGGCATGCGTCGCAGAATCGTGTCCACGATCGTTTCGGCGGAGTAGCCCCGCTCGGCGTTGTCACGGCTGATCTTCTGGATCCATTCCAGGTTGGCGATCGGCACCACGCCGATCAGCAGGTCGACAAGGGAGGCCACGTCGTAGCCGTCGCCCTCCACGCCGCCGTGCAGGCCTTCGTAGAAGAGCAGATCCGTGCCGGTCGGGATCTCTTCCCAGGGTGTGAACTGACCGGGATTGAGCTGGGTGCCGAGCCGGGCGTTGTGCTCGGCGGCCTCTTCGACCGAGTGCAGGTAGTAGCGCTTCTTGCCGCTGCCGGTTTCGCCGTAGGCCCGGAACAGATCCTCGAGTTGATCGAAGAGGTTGGCTTCCGGACCGAAGTGGGAGAAGTTCATGCCGTTGGCCTGGGCCTTCGCCATTTCCTCCTTCATCGGGCCGCGCTCGAAGCGGTGGAAGCTGTCGCCCTCCACCACCACCGGCTGGATGCCCTCCCGCTGGAAGATGTGCTCGAAGGCGCGCTTGACCGTGCTGGTGCCTGCACCCGAGGAACCGGTGACAGCCACGACCGGGTGACGTTTGGACATCGGTGCAGCGGGGGAGAAACGAGGCTGTGAGTTTGGCAGGTCGCCGGTCAGAGGGCTTCCAGCAGCCGATCACCGATCGCGGCGCAACCCAGCCGCGTGCAGCCGGTGGCGAGGTCGGCCTCACCGATCAGGTCAGCGGTGCGGCAGCCCGCCGCCAGCACCTGGTCGACGGCCCGCTCCAGGGCGTCGGCGGCTTCAGGCCGCTGCAGACCCACCCGCAGCAGCATGGCGGCCGAGAGCACCATCGCCATCGGATTGGCCACATCCTGGCCGGCGATGTCGGGTGCTGAGCCGTGCACCGGCTCGAACAGGCCCGGCCCGTCGCTGCCCAGGGAGGCGGACGGCAGCATGCCGATACTGCCGGTGAGCATGGCGGCTTCGTCGCTGAGGATGTCGCCGAAGAGGTTGCTGGTGAGCAGCACATCGAACTGCTTGGGCCAGCGCACCAGCTGCATGGCGGCGTTGTCGACGTAAAGGTGGCTGAGCTCCACCGCCGGATAGTCGGCGGCCATCGCCGTGACCCGGTCGCGCCAGAGCTGGCTCACATCAAGCACGTTGGCCTTGTCGACCGAACACAGCCGTCCGCGACGTTCCGTCGCCAGCTGGAAGGCCACCTTGGCGATGCGATCGATTTCGTAGTCGCTGTAGGCCATGGTGTTGAAGGCACGCACATGCCCACCGGCCTCCACCCGGCCTTTCGGGGTGCCGAAGTAGACGCCGCCGGTGAGCTCGCGCACCACCATCAGGTCGACGCCCTCGATCACCTCAGGCTTGAGGCTGCTGGCGCCCGCCAGGGCCGGAATGATCTTCACCGGGCGCAGGTTGGCGAACAGGCCGAGGCCGGCCCTGAGGGCCAGCAGGCCACTTTCCGGGCGCTGTTCGCGCGGCAGGCCGTCGTAGCGGGGACCACCGATCGCCGCCAGCAGCACCGCATCGCTCTGGCGGCAGGCCTCGAGCGTGCGCTCCGGCAACGGCACGCCGCAGGCATCGATTGCCGCTCCTCCCACCGGCTGTTCGTCGAAGCTGAGGGAAAAACCGTGGCTGGCGCTCACTGCCTCCAGCAGCCGCCTGGCCACCGCCGTGATCTCCGGACCGATGCCGTCGCCGGGCAGGAGGGTGATCCGGTACGTGGTCATGCGTTCAGCCGAGGCGGCGGGGGCAACTGGCGAGATTACCGGCTCAGGCGCTGATCCACACGCACAGCCATAGACCCACCCGCGCAGCCCTCAGGGGTCGCCGGCGGCGGCCTTGAGCTGGCGCACGCTGCGGGCCAGCTCCGGCAACTTGCTGAAGGCGGCCGAGCAGCGCAGCCACAGGCGGTTCGGGATCGCCGGATAGCCGCTCACCACCTCGCCGGCGGCGATGTCGCCGTGCAAGCCCGACTTGGACGAGGCGATCGCCCGATCGCCGATCGTGGTGCGGTTGGCCACACCCACCTGGCCCGCCAGGATCACACCGTTGCCGAGACGGGCGCCGCCGGCGATGCCCACCTGGGCGGCCAGCGCACAACCCCGGCCGGTAACGACGCCGTGGCCGATCTGCACGAGGTTGTCGATCTTGGTGCCGGCGCCGATGCGTGTCTCCCCCACCGATGGGCGATCGATCGTGGTGCCGCAGCCCACCTCCACCTGCTCCTCCAGCACCACCAGGCCGGTCTGGGGCATCTTGCGCCAGCCATTGGCGGTGGGCACAAAGCCGAAACCCTCCGAGCCGATCACGGCGTTGGAGTGCACCACGCACCCGCGCGCCAGACGGCTGCCGGGATGGAGCACCGCATTGGCATGCAGCTCACAGCCCTCAGCCAGGTGCACATCGGGGTAAAGCACCACGCCGGCATGGAGCACGCAGCCTTCACCCACGAGGCAGTCGGCCCCCACCACCACATGGGCGGCGATGTGCACGCCGGTGCCGACGCTGGCGCTGGGATCGATCACCGCCGACGGGTGAATACCGGCGGGCCAGTGCCGGGGCGGGTGCAGTGCCGCCAGGGCCTCGGCGAACCCGAGTCGCGGATCCTTCAGGGCCACCCAGGCCATGCCCCGTTCCTGCGCCAACTGCTGCAGTTCCGGGTCGAGCGGCAGCAGCAGCGCCGAGGCGTGGCAGGTGGCCAGGGCGGCACTGAGCTGGTGGCCGGGCTCGAGAAAGGAAAGCTGGCCGGCAGCGGCCTGATCCACGGCGGCTGCCCCGCTCAGTTCGGGGTCGCCTGCCAGATGCCGCGGTGCGGAGTCGTTGAGCAGGCCCCGCTGGGCGAGCTGGAGCAGCAGGGTGCTGAAGCGCATGCTGCCGGAGCCGCGAACTGAGGCCGGATCGTAGGCCTGCCTTGCGGTCAGTCGCTGGCGGGTGCCAGGGCCGTGAGCACCAGATGGTCGCGGTGCACCACCGCCGCTCCTGCCGGTTGCTGCAGCTCCCGCTGCACCTCGCTGCTGCTGAGGCCCAGCACCTGCCGCACCTCCTCGCTGCTCAGGGCGCAGAGGCCCCGGCCGATCTCCTCTCCCTGCAACGACATCAGCCGCACCGCGTCCTGGCGGCCGAAGCGGCCCTCCACGGCGCGGATGCCCACCGCCAGCAGGGACGCGCCCCGCTCCACCAGCGCCTTCTGCGCCCCTGCATCGATCACCAGATCCCCTTTGGGCAGCAGGGCATGGGCCATCCAGCCCTTGCGGTCGGCCAGGGGTCTGGAGCTGGGCTGAAACACCGTTCCCACTTTCTCGCCGGCTACCAGGGCCTCCAGCACGCGCGGGTCGCGGCCGTCCGCCAGCCGCACGCGCACCCCGCTGGAGGTGGCGATGCGGGCGGCAGTGAGCTTGGTGGTCATGCCGCCGGTTCCCCAGCGCCCGCCCCCGCTGGCCACGCTGCTGAGCCGGGCCAGCTCCTGGAGATCACGCACCTCCTCGATCGGCTCGACAGTGGCATCGCTGCGGGGATCACCGGAGTAGAGCTGGTCGACATCGGTGAGCAGCACAAGTTCCTCGGCGCCGATCGCCACCGCTACCAGCGCCGAGAGGGTGTCGTTGTCGCCGAAGCGCAGTTCGTCGGTGGCCAGGGTGTCGTTTTCGTTGACGATCGGAATCACTCCCCAACCCAGCAGGTGTTCCAGGGTGCGGCAGGCGTTCTGGTAGCGGCGGCGCGAGGCCAGGTCGCCGCGGGTGAGCAGCACCTGCGCCACACGCACGCCGTGGCTGGCGAAGGCTTCGGCGTAAAGCCCCATCAGCTGGCCCTGCCCCACCGCCGCCGCCGCCTGCAGCGCCACCACTTCGGTGGGGCGCTTTTCCAGCTGCAGGGCATGGCAGCCCAGGCCCACGGCGCCGCTGGTCACCAGGGTCACCTGATCGCCCCGGCGGCGTTGCTGGCTGAGGCTGGCCGCCAGATCGGCGATCACACAGGCGGTGTCGCGATCCGCCGAGCCCCGCAGCAGGCTGGTGCCCACCTTGATCACACGTCGCGTCATCCCTTCAGGTCCGCTCCCGCCAGCCGCGCCAGCCGCACCTCCAGGCGTTGCAGATGGTCGACGCGGCAGGGCAGCCCGTGCACATCCACCGGCTTGGCCAACACCGTGAACAGGCCGAGCCTGTTGCCGACCAGCACATCGGTGAACAGGCGATCCCCCACCACGGCCACCTGCCGCGCCGGCAGATTCAGCTCAGCCAGCACCCGCCGCAGGGTGCTGCGGCGCGGCTTGCCCGCTGACACGGTGTAGGGGAGGTCAAGCTGATCCGCCACCGCTCCGATGCGGCGCCGGGACGGGTTGTTGCTGAACAGATGAATGCGCAGGTGCGGCTTGGCTTGAATCAGCCACTGCTCCACGGCAGGCGGCAGTTGCGACTGCCGGCGCGGGATGAGGGTGCGATCCACATCCAGCACCAGCGCCTTGATGTTCTGGGCGATCAGCCGCTCCAGAGGCAGGCCGGCCAGGCTGGTTTGCAGCTCCCAGTCGGGTTGCAGCAGGTGGCGGGAGGTCACCCAGCGCTCTCCCTGTCGTCGAGTTCAGCCTCGATTCGCGGCTGCACGCGGTCGAATTCCTCGCCTTCCACCAGCACTGCTTCGCCGTTGTGCATGCGGGCCACCACGAAGAAAGGGTCGAGCGGAATGTACAGGCCGTACTCCTGGTCTTCGACCATGAAGCTGACGAGCAGCTCGTAGGTGTCGGTGTCGTCGTCTTCGTCGCCGTCCTCGTCGTCAAGATCCTCCGGATCGGGCTCCTCCAGCTCACCGCTCACCGTGAGCGTGACGGCGGAACGCACCAGGGTGAGGTCGTGCTCCTGCAGCACCACATCGGCCACCGACAGGATCGGTTCGGTGGCATCGAGGGTTTCGATCGGCTCCGGTTCGTCGTCGCCCTGCAGGCGGAACAGGCACACCGGGGTATCGACCGGCGTGAGCAGGGCGTAATCGTGCCCATCAAGCGGGATCAGTTGTTCGAGGAAGCAGAGCAGCTGGCGGTCGTGGTCGTCACGGACGAGAACCGTGGGCACGTCACCGGATCCTGTGATCGAGGGGCCTTCGGCACTCATGGAGGGGGAGTCAGACCCTCTCAGAATGTCTCAGCGCCGGCCTGCTGTCCGCAGGGGGGTCGCCAAGGTCACCGGCTCGTCACCTTCCCGCAACCATTGCTCCAGCAGCAGCGCCGCTGCGGCACTGTCGAGCGCGCCGCTGCGGTCACCGTGCAGGCGGTGGCGCTCTCCCGCCTCCCAGCTGCTCGCGTGCTCATCCACCCAGGCCAGCGGCAGGCTCAGGTGGCGGGCCAGCCGTTCGCCGTAGCGGCGGCAGTGGGCCGCCTGGGGCGTGGGCTGCTGGAGGCTGTCGAGCGGCAGCCCCACCACCAGCGCCTGCACCCGCCGGCTGGCGCTGAGGGCGCGCAGGGTTTCCAGGTCGTGGGCGTAGGCCCCGCGCGCCAGTGCCGGCAGTGGGGTGACCGTGAGCCCGAGCGGATCGCAACCGGCCAGGCCGATGCGGCGCCGCCCCACATCCAGCGCCAGCACGGAGCGGGGCTGTGGGGGTTGGCGTTGTTGCCGCGTGCCGGGGGTGGCGCTCACCGGAGGGTGGACAGCGCACTGGAGGAGGCACTCACCAGTGCCCGCGTTGGGCGTGCGGCGGGCGTGAGCGCCGACGGTCCTGCAGGGGTGGGCACCGTGCGACGGCGCGGTTTGAACGGCTCGAGCACGGTGTCGAGGCGCCAGTTGGCGGCGCGGCTGCTGGCCTGCTCGTGGCGGCGCCAGACGCTGCGCGCCATCAGCAGCCGCTCGCCTTCCAGGCTGGCGCCGATGCTGCGCAACCAGGCGCAGCGCTCCGCATCGCCGGCATCACTACAGAGGCGCACCACCGGATCGCTGGCCACCGCCTGGATCAGCAGGTGCTCCAGCGCCGGGCCGTGCAGCCGCGACCAACCGGGATGCACCGTGAGCTGCAGATCCACCGGGCCATGGCCCTGGTGATGCAGCCGGCGCACGCCCGCCACTGCCTGCTGGCGGCTGGGGTCGAGCCAGAGCGCACTGGGGCCGCTGCTCTGGTCAAGCAGATCCTCCACCCGGCGGTCAAGCAGCTGGCGCAGCAGCGCCGGGCAGGCCGCCTGCTCCAGGTGCAGCATCAGGCCAGCGGTGCGCCGATTCAGGGGCCGCAGTTGCAGGTCGCCAGGGGGCGGCAGAGCCGGGCCCGGCTCTGCCGGGGCGTTCCACAGCCAGGAGACTTCGTGCCGCAGGGGCTGAAAGCCCTGCTCCCGCAGCAGTGCCAGCCGGTCGGTGTCGGTGCTGTCACAGCGGGCAATCCAGCTGGCTGCACCGCTGCAGCGGTGCAGCGCCTCGCGCAGCAGGCCCGCCTGGATCTCCTGGCCGCTGAGGCTGCCTGGTCGCTGCAGGGCGGTGCGTGCCACCCGCAACGCCTCAACACCCCAGCAGCTGCCACTCCGGTTGAGGCGGCGCACCACGCTCACCCCCAGCATGCAATCGGCTGTCTCGTAGGCCACCAGCACCTCAGGAACCAGGGGCGGGCGCTGCACCAGGGCACTCAGCAGGCGCTCCGGCTGACGCAGCAGAAGGGAGCGCTGCAATAGCGGCTGCAGATCAGCGAACGCGGCATCGTTCAGCAGCGGCAACGACCAGCCCTGCAACGGCTCGATCCGCAGCTCCCCCGGCGCGGCGAGCGGGTCACCTCCCGAGGGGCGTAGGGGGATGGGGTGCCGCACGTGACTTCAGTCGTGACCCGACTGTATCGGTTCTGGACCGGCTGGCCGGAGGGGTGCCAGCGCGTGAGGGTCAGGCGGGGCGGACCACCACCAGAGGCGTGCGCTCGTTGGCATTGCCGGCCGGATTGGGCCGCAATGCCCGCTGCAGCAGGCCCTCATCGCAGCCCTCGCTGGCGGCCAGCACCTTCACCCGGCCCAGATCATTCACATCCACCACCGCCACCGGCACGCCCAGTTGCCTGGCCAGTTCACGGCAGCTGCGCTCGGGGTGGGCCGGGCCCAACACGATCGTCTGGTCGTAGGGGGGGGTGGTGCCGGTGATGTCATCGATCAGGCGTGCCTGCTCTCCCGCCAGGCGGTAGAAGCCGCCGCGGCTGCCCACCAGTTTCATCAGGGTGCCGGCCAGCCAGGCGCACAGCACCCGCGCCGGGCCTACGTCGTCGATCAGGGTCTGCAGGCCGCAGGCGGTGGCCAGGCTGCTGGTGGGATGGAACACCCGGCAGAGCAGGCGGGCCAGGGCCGATGGCTCCACCATGGCCGGGTGCTGGTAGCGGCCCTGCATCACCGCCAGCGGTGTTTCGCCGATCGTGAGGATGTCGCCGGGTTGCAGCACGGCAGCGGCGTAGCGGCGCAGAACGTCGGCTGGATCATCCAGCACGCCGAGCAGATGGGTGGGCAGCGGCAGCACCTGACAGGCTTCCCCTGCTCGCCAGCGGGAGGTGGCGGGTTGCAGGGGCTCGGGCTTGCGCAGGGGTATCAGCAGACCGTCACGGCGTTGCAGCCGTCCAAAGGGGCCGTAGTTGACCCACAACACCTCGAGCCAGAGGGTGTCGATCAGGGCGAGGGGATCGATCGGCTGCTGCCCGGCGGCGCCAGCAGACGGCCGGCCGGCCGGCGCGGCGATCGTGAGCGAGACGCGGGCCTCCGTCTGCTTGTTGCCTTTGACGATGTAGGCCGCCCAGTAGCCATCGGCGCGGGTGTCCTCATCGGGATGGGCGGCGGTGAGGCGGGCCGTGACGGTGACCCCGCTCAGGTCGCCCTTGCCCAGCAGGGTGGGCCGCAGCTCCACTTCCGGCACCATCACCTCCATGCGGGCATGGGGGTTGCTGAGGCGCAGCACGCCTTCCACGGTGATGGCCCCGTCGCTGGCGGCTGCGTGCTCCTGCACCGTCCAGTCATGGGAATCCAGCCGCAGCGGTGAAGCGGGCCGCAGCCGGTGGCGCAGCTCCAGCCACAGCAGCAGGGCGCCGAAGCCAAGAGCGGCGATCAGGGCCAGGCACAGAGGAGCGGGCAATGGGGCCACGGAGTGCTGCGGGCGGCGAAACAGCGGGAGCGTAGATGGTGGCCTCAGCACCGCCCTAGCTTTCTGGGCGGCAGCACGCCGGCACGCTATGAAGAAGACCTTCGTTCTCGATACGAACGTTCTGCTGCACGACCCGCGGGCGCTGGTGCGCTTCGAGGACAACAACGTCGTGATTCCGATTGAGGTAGTCGAGGAGATCGATCGCTTCAAACGCGACAGCAGCGAGAAGGGCCGCAATGCCCGTCAGGTGTCGCGCCTGCTCGACGGGCTGCGTGAAAAGGGCAACCTGGCGGAGGGGGTGGAGATCGACCCGATCGCCCACGGCCAGCTGAAGGTGGTGTTCTGCCGTAGCGAAACACTCAGCCAGTTGCCGCCGGAACTCAAATCGGGCAACGGGGACAACAACATCCTGGCGGTGGCGCTGGAGCAGCGCCTGCAGGGCGTGATGGGCAGCCAGCCGCCCGTGATCCTGGTGACCAAGGACACCAACCTGCGCATCAAGGCCGATGCGGTGGGCCTGATCGCTCAGGACTACACCAGTGACAAGGTGGCGATCGCCGATCTCTACCCCGGCACCGCCGAGTGGTGGGTGAACGCCGCCCAGATGGAGCAGTTGCAGCGCGAGGGCAGCCTGGCTGTGGCCGAACTGCCGCCGCCGCCGCCCGAGGCTCCCCCGCTGCAGGCCAACGAGGGCGTGACCCTGGTGGATGCGGCCCAGCCCGGCCACACCCTGCTGGCGCGCTACTGCTCCGCTGCCGCCCAGCTGCGGCCTCTGCCCAAGGTGTCCCGCGCCAAGCTGGGCCGGGTGTCAGCGCGCAACCGGGAGCAGACCTTCGCGCTCGATCTGTTGCTCGATGCCTCGATTCAGCTGGTGACGCTGGTGGGCAAGGCCGGCACCGGCAAGACCCTGCTGGCCCTGGCGGCCGGTCTGCATCAGGTGGCCGATGACCATACCTACCAGCGCCTGCTGGTGACTAGGCCCGTGATCCCCCTCGGCAAGGACATCGGCTTTCTGCCAGGAGACCTGCAGGAAAAGATGGGCCCGTGGATGCAACCGATCGTTGACAACCTCGACTATCTGCTCGGCAGCGACGACCCCGGCCAGACCCCGGCCCGTGGCGCCCGGGGCCCGCGCAACAACTGGCTGGATCTCAAGAGCATGGGTCTGCTGGAAGTGGAGGCGATCAGCTACATCCGCGGCCGCTCGATTCCCAACCAGTTCATGGTGGTGGATGAAGCCCAGAACCTCACCCCCCATGAGGTGAAAACGATCGTGACCCGGGTGGGTGAAGGCACCAAGATCGTGTTCACCGGTGATCCCTACCAGATCGATAATCCCTACGTGGATGCTGACAGCAACGGGCTCACCTGGCTGGTGGAGAAGTTCAAGGGACAGCAGCTGGCCGGCCACGTGACCCTGCAGAAAGGAGAACGCTCTGCTCTGGCGGAGCTGGCGGCGAATCTGCTCTGAGCCGCTCAGATCATCTGTGCGGGGTCAATGCAGCGGTCGAAGGCTTCTGGGCTGATCTCTCCAAGCACCAGCGCCGCTTCGCGCAGGCTGAGCCGGTGCAGATGAGCGTGGCGGGCGATGCGGCAGGCACCGTCGTAACCGATCGCCGGAGCCAGCGCGGTGACCAGCATCAGGCTCTGATCCAGCAGGGTTTCAATGCGGGCGCGGTCGGGTTCGAGCCCTTCGATGCAGTGTTCACGGAACGCGTGGCAGCCGCCGGCCAGCAATTCGATGCTCTGGAGCAGGTTGAGCGCAATCAGCGGCTTGAACACGTTGAGCTCGAAGTTGCCCTGGCTGGCGGCGATCTGCACGGCGGTGTTGTTGCCCATCACCTGCACGGCCACCATCGTGAGGCTCTCGCACTGGGTGGGATTCACCTTGCCGGGCATGATGCTGGACCCCGGTTCGTTCTCAGGCAGCACCAGTTCCCCCAGCCCGCAGCGGGGGCCGCTGGCCAGCCAGCGGATGTCGTTGGCGATCTTCATCAGGCTGCCCGCCAGCACCGTGAGCGCGCCATGGGCACCGGCCAGCGGTTCATGGCCCGCCAGGGCCTGAAATTTGTTGGGGGCGCTGGTGAAGGGCAAGCCGATCCGTTCCGCCAGCCGTGCAGCCACCGCCTCGCCGTAGCCCCTGGGGGCATTGAGGCCGGTGCCCACCGCCGTGCCGCCGATCGCCAGTTGCAGCACCTGGGGCAGAAGCAGACGCAAGCCAGCTGCGGCCAGCTGCAGCTGGGCCACGTAGCCGCTGAATTCCTGGCCCAGGCTGAGCGGCACCGCATCCTGCAGGTGGGTGCGGCCGATCTTGATGATGCTGCTGTAAGCCTCGGCCTTGGCAGCCAGGGTGGCGGCGAGGGCTTCCACCGCCGGCAGCAGGGTGCGTTCGAGCTCGATCGCCACGGCGATGTGCATCGCGGCGGGAAAGGTGTCGTTGCTCGACTGGCTCAGATTGACGTGGTCGTTCGGATGGACAGGCCGCTTGCTGCCGAGCGTGCCACCGGCAGCGTCGATCGCCCGGTTGGCGATCACCTCATTGACGTTCATGTTCGTCTGGGTGCCGGAGCCGGTCTGCCAGACCTTGAGCGGGAATTCCGGATCAAGCACCCCTGAAGCCACCTCTTCTGCCGCCGCCACGATCAGGGCCGCGAGCTCGGGCGGCAGCCGGCCCATGTCGCGGTTCACCTCGGCGCAGGCCGCCTTGAGCTGGCCGAAAGCGTGCACCAGCTGCAGCGGCATCGCCTCCCCGTAGGGGAAGAAATGCAGGGAGCGCTGGGTCTGGGCGCCCCAGTAGTGCTGGGCCGGCACCTCCACCGGGCCCAGGCTGTCGGTTTCGGTGCGGGTGGCCATCAGCTGCCGGACACCACTTCGCTGTTGAGCTCGTTGAAGCTGCGGGTGCTGGTGGCCCGCTCGCCGCCGGCGGGTTCCACCCCGGTGGCCTTGCTGAGCACGGCACTGATCGCGGTGGTGTTCACCTGTCCGTTGGCGTCGAGCAGCACCTTGCCATCGCCATCAAAGACAACCACCTGGGGAATGGTGCCGTTCCAGTAGTGCACCGGATCGTCTGGACCCTGATCGGCCAGTCCCTGCAGCGGATCGGTGGTGAGGGGGATCAGCTCCACAGTGCGGCCCCACAGGCGCTGCAGCTCCGAGAGCACCGGCGCGAACTGTTTGCTGTCGGCGCTGTCATCGAGATAAAACACCAGCACGACAGGCCGATGGTCGGCGCGGGCCTGGGCCAGCGTGCTGCGGGGTGGCACCAGCGAGCCATTGCCCGCGTAGAGAGCAAAGATGTTGCCGTCGTAGCTGTTGGTGGTGAGCGAGGCCAGAGCTGGTCTTGGAGCCAGCAGCAGGAACAGCGCCACCAGCAGCGCCAGGCTGCGGCGGATCAGGAAGGGAAAGGCGTTAGGGCGCAGCAACCGAAGCGGGAGGCGGGTTGGGGTCATTGTGACGCCCAGCCGAAAGACCAGGGCCCAGCCGCCGCTCAGGGACGGTTGATGCCTTTGCCCATTCCCTGCAGGATGCCCCGGCCGATCAGGCCGATGGCCCGGCCGATCACCTGGGTGAGCACCACCACGAGCAGATCGCCCAGCTGGCGCAGGAAAGACTGCAGCTGCGGTGCCAGGGCATCGCGGGCTTCAAGAGCCAGCGTGACCGTCTGCTGCAGCCAGCCCAGCTGCCGCAGCTCGCGGTCGCGGGGTTCGGTGAGCAGCAACGGCGTGATCCTGCCCGCCTCCAACCGATACAGCAACCTCCTGCTTTCGTAGAGCTGGATCGGGCGCTCGAACCAGCTGCTCCAGCGCTGCTGGGCATTGAGCTGGTTGCGCAGACGTTCGAGGCTGCGGGTGGCCAGCAGCTCATTCACCAACAGGTAGCGCCTCAGTTCCGGCCAGTCGCCGCAGCAGGCCAGCAGCTCGGCGCTGATCAGCTCAGCAGTGCGGATCAGCCAGTTGCTCACCAGGGCTTCCAGGTGCAGCAGGGCAGTGGGTTCATCGGGAGACAGCAGGCGGCCGTCCACCAGCAGCGGTTGCCCCCCCATCAGCGCACTGAGCATCGGCAGGGAAGCGGGCAGTTCCGGGTCGTCGCTGGTGAGCACGGTGGTGCTGCTGAGGTGGTCGGCCACCGGCAGCAACACCCCATCGAGGGGAAGCCGCACGTAGGCCCCGGCCACCTGCCGCAGGGCATGGCGGCGCAGTTCCGGCTGCAGCGCCTGCCAGCGGGCCTCGAGCGTGTCGGTGGCCGGCCGTTCCTGCCGTAGCCGCAGCAGCAGCTGATCGAGCTGGCCCAGCAGGGCGAGCAGCAGGTCGCGGCGCCGCTCCACGCTGAGCCCCTGCAGCGCGAACAGGGTGCCGGCATGCGGATCGAGCGGCCCCGACAGGCTGGACTCCTGGAGCCGCTGGCGGATGGCGCTCCACACCCCTTCGGCGGTGCGTTGCCGCAGGGTGATTGCCGTGCTGCCGCTGGCGGGGGGCTGCGGCGGGTCGCCCATGAAAGCAGCGCCTGGCAGGCCGCCGTCGTCGCTGATCTGGGCATCGCCCCAGGCCAGCACCAGCGGCCCCCACAGCCAGAGCAGCAGGGAGCGGGCGGCGCCCAGTTCGCGCAACCGGCCCTCCAGGATCAACTGCAGCAGGAAGGTGTCCGGTGGTGGGGTCAGCAGGCGACGGCAGAGGCGCTGCTCCGCATCGATCTGCTGCAGGCCGCTCTGCAGCAGCCACTGCCCCAGCCCGATCGGCCCCATCAGCGGCGTGACCTCTGCGGAAGGGGCCCCGTCGCCCTGAAGCTCCACCACTCGCCCACCGGCCAGCAGGGTGCTCACGGCCGCCAGCAAGGTGTCGGGATCGGGGTCCTGCAGCAGGCCGGCCACGGGCAGTTGCAGCAACCAGCCGCTGGAGCAACCCGGCTGCGCGGGCAGCAGCAACAGCAGCGGGGCAGGCTGCCAGCGCTCCTCCAATCGCTGCAGCTCTCGCAGCATGTTGGCGGGCTGCACCGGCGCGCTCACGCTCCAGATCAGCAGCTGGGGCGCACGGCTGCAGGCGGCTGGATCGGTGAACACTTCGGCGGCACAGGGCGCGGCACTCAGCAGGCGGCTGAGGCCATCGCGCAGCAAGGGGTCGGCGAACAGCAGGATCCTGGGACGGTTTGTTGCCGTGGCTGGAGAGCCCTCAGGGGCTGGTGTCACTGGGGGCGTGCGCTCATTGGAGCCAAGGTAACGACCTGACGACAAATTCTCCAGCGTGATTGGAGGCCAGTGAAGTGAACAGATGCGGGCTGGGGGCTGTGCCGATCACGTGGTGCCTGTCTCGCTTTTCCCTGATCCAAAGCTCAACGGTGGGGACGGGGCCTGGCAGGGGGCTGGGAGTTCAGGCTTTCCGTCAGGAATGCGCTCCATTGGTATTGTCTTGCCGCAATCCGTAGCGGTTCTTTCCCGCTGGATCGGCGCCACCCACGCGCCATCCAAAGACAGCCGGCTGGCCAGAAATTCATGTCTTCTCTACCAGACCATCAGCGCCCTGAATCAGGATTTGGTTGCAGAGCTGGAGGATGGGTTGTGTCTCGCAGAGAATCCTGAGGGGGTCTTTTCTCTTTCCTCGATGGGGATGACATCTGGATTCGCCAGCTTACGAATCCTGTGAGCTGCGACTCCAATAACCCGCGTTTCTGTTTGCCTACGGAATCCGTCGTTTCTGGAGTTGGTTCGTCCTGAAGTCTGTCCGTCCTGGCTTAATTCGTTTGACGCATTCGCTCTCTCGCGATTCAACCTTCCGCGAAGGAGAAACTATTGCCCCTGAAGGATCCACACGCCTTCTCCATCATGAGCGACAAAACGAGACGGCGAGAAAGCGATGCTTCCAGAGGATCCCACTAGCGGTGAAGAATCGCACGGCTATGGATTCCACCTGCGTCGAGTCGAAACGTCTGGATGCACGTTCAGATTCGTCGAGCTGTCCCCGTTGTTCTGGCCCTCTTTGGTTAATGTCGTCCCCGTAGGTTGCAGCAAAGAAGATAATTCTCGTGATGTCACAAGCTGACATTGGATGTCACTTGGATTGATTGCACGTCACTTGAAAGCATTGGATGCCACTGATTCTCGCCACCTGTTTTCCCCTGAGCCCCTCCACCGCGCTCACTGGCGGGGCCGGCCGGCCAGTTGCAGGGTGTACGACTCGATCGTGTAGCCAGTGAGCTCTTCGATGCGGCGGACCAGGTCGTCGGGGAGCACCACGTCAAGGTCCTGGATTTCACCGCTCACCAGGCAGGTGAGATGGCTGTGGGGGTCGCTGCGGTAGCCGTAGAGGCGGCCATTGGCGCGGTCGAGGCACTCGATCACTCCAGCGCTCTGCAGAGCTTCAAGGTTCTGATAGACGGAGGTATGGCCGATGCGGCGGCCTTGTTGATTGAGGCGCTCGAAGATGTCGCGGGCACTTAGGTGGCGCCGCTCTCGCCAGAGCAGTTCCAGCACAAGCTTGCGTTGGCGGCTGAGGCGCATGCCCAGGTCGCGGCAGCGCCCGAACACCTCGATCACCCCCGCGAGGGCGGTGGGGCCTGTGCTCTGCCCGTTGGTCAGCGGTGGGGCAGTCGCAGCCTTCACACGTGGATACGAATGCTTTACCTCAACCTTAATCGGTTTGCCCCTGGGGTAAGGGATCGGCCCCTAGCAGACGCTCGGCGGAATCGGATCCTGTAACCGCTCCGGCCCCACGGCCTGCAGGGCTTCACGAAAGTCGATCGCTCCGTCGTAGAGCGCCCGGCCCACGATCACCGCCTCCACGCCGAGCGGCTCCAGGGCCAGCAAGGCCAGCAGATCGGTGACGGAACCCACGCCGCCGGAGGCGATCACCGGCACCGGGCTGGCGGCGGCCATCGCGCGCAGCGCCTCCAGGTTCGGGCCGGCCAGGGTGCCATCGGTGGCGATGTCGGTGCTCACGATCGCCGCCACACCGCTGCCTTTGAAGCTGGCCGCGAGTGCCGTGGCCTCCACGGCGCTGTCCTCCAGCCAGCCCCGGGTGGCCACCTTGCCGCCTCGGGCATCGATGCCCACCACGATCCGGCCGGGGAAGCGGGCCGCCAGCGCCTGCACCAGCTCCGGCTGTTCGATCGCCACCGTGCCCAGGATCACCCGCTCAAGGCCGGCGGCAAGCAGCGCCTCTGCCCGCTCTGCCGTGCGTACACCGCCGCCCAGCTGCACCGGGATACGGAGCGCCGCCGTGATCGCGCGCACCATCGCATCGTTGACCGGTTCACCACTGCGGGCGCCATCGAGATCCACCAGATGCAGCCGCTCGGCCCCCTGGCTCTGCCAGTCGAGGGCCTGCGCCACCGGATCGTCGTTGAAGTGGGTGACCTGGTCGTAATCGCCCTGGTGCAGCCGCACGCAGTGGCCGTCGAGCAGGTCGATGGCGGGGATGATCTGCATGGCGGAGCGGGTGAGCCGTGGTCATGGCCCATCCTCGCCGGCAGGGGTGGGGGCAGCACCTGCCCACTGGGGCGCATGCGGTGGCGGCTCCCGCCCCGCTCAGCGCTTGAATGGCGGCGCCGTTGCCGCTGCTTCCGTGAAGATCCTGGTGATGGGTGGCACCCGCTTCATCGGTAAGCCCCTGGTGGCCCAGCTGCAGGGCTATGGCCATGCGCTCACCCTGTTCACCCGCGGCCGCAATCCGGTGCCGGCCGGGGTGGAGCATCTGGTGGGCGACCGCAGCGATGCCGCCGCGCTCGAGCCGCTGCGGGGCCGTGACTTCGACGTGATCATCGACAGCAGCGGCCGCAACCTCGACGACAGCCGGGCGGTGGTGGAGCGCACCGGCCCCCCCGCCCATCGCTTCGTGTACGTGAGCTCGGCCGGCGTCTATGCCGACAGTGAGCTGTGGCCGCTGGATGAAACCGCACCCACCGACCCCGCCTGCCGCCATGCCGGCAAGCTCCACACCGAAGACTGGCTGCGGGCCGAGCGTATCCCCTTCACCAGCTTCCGGCCCACCTACATCTACGGACCCGGCAACTACAACCCGGTGGAGAGCTGGTTCTTCGACCGCCTCATGCACGACCAGCCGGTCCCCCTGCCCGGCGACGGCAACACCATCACCCAGCTGGGCCACGTGAGTGACCTGGCCACGGCCATGGCCCGCTGCCTGGAGGTGGAGGCCGCAACCAACCGGATCTACAACTGCTCGGGCCGCAAGGGCGTGACCTTCCGCGGACTGGTGGCGGCGGCGGCACGGGCCTGCGGCAAGGATCCGGCAGCGGTGACGATCCGCAGTTTCGATCCCTCGGGCCTCGACCCCAAGGCCCGCAAGGCCTTTCCCCTGCGCCTGGCCCATTTCCTCACCGATGTGCACCGGTTGGAGCGGGAGCTGGCCTGGACGCCGGCCTTCGATCTTGATGCCGGCCTGGCGGACAGCTACACCAACGATTACGCCCTGCGCCCCGCCGCCCGGCCTGATTTCAGCGGCGACGCGGCGCTGCTGGGCTGAGGTAACCCAGCGCCGAGCTCAGGGCCAGCGCCAGCGAGGGCCAGAACAGCCACCAACCGGCGCTGTGCAGCCCGGCGACAAACCCGGCCTGGCCCAGGCCCAGCCCCCAGCGTTCGGGCCAGAGCAGCAGCAGCAGCGCGCTGAACTGCAGCACCGTCTTGGCCTTGCCGGCGCGGGAGGCGGGGCCGCCATCCCCCTGGCCGGCCCGCCAGCCTGAGATCAGCAGCTCGCGCGCCAGCAGCAGCCACACCGCCCAGAGCGGCAGGCGTCCGGCGGCGCCCAGCCACAGCAGCGGTGCACTGATCAGGATCTTGTCGGTGAGGGGATCGAGGCGAGCACCCCAGGCGGAACCGCCGCCGGCACGGCGGGCCAGGACGCCGTCGGCCCAGTCGCTGAAGCCGCCCAGCAGCAGCAGGAACCAGGCCGCCCCCTGCTGATCGGCGGCCAGCAGCAGCAGCAGCGGCAAGCCGATCACGGCCCGCGCCAGCGTGAGCCCATCGGCGAGGCGCCGGGCTGCAGAAGCGGCAGGTCGGCCTGTGGGGCGGTGCTGGGGTGTCGGCGTCAAGCTGGGCAGGCCGGAAGGGCCAGTCTGCTGCCGCGGATCCCGACCCCTCGCTGGCCTAGAACCATTGCAATCGCAACGCTCCGATGACCCTCGACTCCCAGCCGGCCCTGCGGGTGGCGGCGGCCATGACCACCCCGGTGTTGAGCGTGACGCCCGAAACCCCTCTGCAGCAGGCGGTGCAACTGCTGAGCGACCACCACATCAGCGGCCTGCCCGTGCTGGATGCGGCGGGAGCGCTGGTAGGTGAGCTCACCGAACAGAACCTGATGGTGAAGGAGAGCGGCTTTGACGCCGGCCCCTACGTGATGCTGCTGGACGCGGTGATCTACCTGCGCAATCCGCTCGACTGGGACCGGCAGGTGCACCAGGTGCTGGGCAGCACGGTGGGTGAACTGATGGGTGCGCATCCCCACACCTGCAGTGCCGAACTGTCCTTGCCGGACGCGGCCCGGCTGCTGCAGGACCGCAGCACCCAGCGGCTGTTCGTGCTTGAGGGCGTCAAGCTGGTGGGTGTGCTCACCCGCGGTGATGTGGTGCGCGCTCTGGCGGCAGCGGCCTGAGCCAGGCCACGATCGCGCCGTCGGCCACCAGCCAGCGCTGATGGTGCTCTTCGCAGGGGTGGCCGCCGGTGAGCTTGCCGAAGGCGGGCAGCACCAGGCGCTGAGCCTCCGCGTCGTGAACGAAGCAGGGCAGGCGCAGCCGATCGCTGCGGTCCCCGACTGTGGCCACCGGATGCAGGTGGCCGCAGAGCTGCAGCAGTTCCCCCCCGCCCACTGGCAGCGGTTCCGGTCCGTGGCTCAGCCAGAGGGGGCCGCGACGGCTGCTGGGCTGCTGCACCAGCCCTTCCAGCCAGCTGCCCCGCTCGTGGTTGCCAGCGATCAGCGTGAGCGGGCAACCGAGCAGCTCCGGCAAGGCCTGGATCTTCTGACGCAGTTCGCCGGTGAGGCCGAGCCGGCCGTGGATCAGATCACCCAGCACCACCACCTCAGCCGGCTGCCAGCGGTGCGCCAGCGCGATCAGGGCGTTGAGGGTGGAGGCATCGCCATCGCTGGGCAGCGGCACGCCATGGGCCTGAAACGACTCGGCCTTGCCCAGGTGCAGATCCGCCACCAACAGCAGACGTTGCGTCGGATCCCACACCGCCCGCGCCCCCAGCAGCTCAAGCTTGTGACCGCGCCAGAGGAAGGGAAGGTGTTCCGTCAAAGGCTTTTGTGCGCAGCTGTGCTGCAGATGTGTTCCATTCGATACCCAGTTTCCCTCGCCATCCATCAAGATTCCCTCACTAGGCGGCACTCCCCGTGAGCCAACGTCGTTCCCAGCGCCAGCTCCCTGGAGAAACCCTCCAGTGGATCGAAGGTCGTCTGCGCGATCTGGAGCGGCTGGAGTTCTTCGAAGAGGCCTATGCCCTGCGCATGGAGATGGCCGAATGGCTGCTTGAGCGCGACAGCAGCATGACGGTGAGCAACCTCACGGTGGCCCGCCTGCTGCGTGATCGCTGTCTCGCCCCGGTCCCGCCGGTCTCTGAGCAGGGCTGATCCCCAGCGGCTCCGTAACCTGCACCCACCTTCGGCACCCCATTCGTCATGACCATCGCCCTGCTCGTCGCTCTCGTCGGTTCGTTGGCGCTGATGTCGATGATCATCCGCCGGCTCGAAAAGGCCTGAGGGTTCCCTCAGGCCAGCGAGCGTCCCCGCCAGGTCCAGCCGCGGCCTGTGGTGGATTTCCAGATCGAGGCGAGCCTGTTCGCGGCGATCACCCCTTCCGCCTTGCTGACGGTGTCGTTGCTCGAGTCGTCATCGGCCACCACCAGCTGCCAGTGATGGCACGGGGGATCGCTCGCCAGCAGCGCTCTCAGGCAGCCCTCGACGTTGGCGGATTCGTTGTAGGTGGAGACCACTACCAGGAGATGGTCGCCGATGGTGACAGCGGTGGGGGCCCTACCACTGAAGCCCCAGGCGCCTACCAGCCAAAGAAAGACGATCCAGTCGGCATGGGGTTCTTTCCACTGACTCTCGTTGCATCGTCATCACCAAGGGCACGTTCTGCTGATGCATGAATCACCATGCTCATGCACGTTGTGTCCATGAGGGTTCGTGCCCAGCCGCCATGGGTCAGGTTGTGCTGCCCGATCAACCCATCACCGCTTTCGGCAGGAAGGCCTGGGGTTGCCGATCAGCTTGGCCGGCAAGCCAATGACTGATTGCCGGAGTCAAGACAGCACCGAAGGGGCTGTTTCACGCATGACGGAATCAATGGTCGGCATCCCATGAGAGACGCGCGCCTACTCCCTTGGGCCCTTGGCTGTGAATGGAACCGGAAACGAACTGACGCTGGGCTCAATGATGGCCTCAATAAAGCCGTGCTGGCCTCCGCGGCCGTAGCGTTGGTGAGGCTTTCCGTGCAGAGGGTAAGAACGTTGCCGGCTTGCAAGTGACATCTGACTCTGTACGTTTTCCGTTGCCCTGAGTGGTTCTGCTGGTAGAGGCCGCAAATGGATTCGGATCGACAGTTCTTCGATCGGATGGCGCCCTTGGGAGTCTTGATGAGCGGCTGATGGACTTGGATTGCAACCGCTGCAAAAGAGTGGAGGGATGCAGGCATCGCCTGAAGCAGACACTCACACCTGTGCCACAACGGCCACTGGTCTGTTCAGACCATGGTGTAATGACGCGCCTCGATTAGGCGGCCTGGGTCACATTCGGTCACCGCTGGCTCTGTGGCAATGCTTGCTCCTGGCGTGCAGTTCGATTGACTGACAGGGCTCTGAGTGCCGAAACGATGGACGGACGCTTGCAACGCCTGTTGTTCACCTCGCTGCTTCCCTATTCCCTGGTCCTGGGGCTGCTTCTGCATCTGCCGGCGCGGGCCTCCACCTACCAGGCGCTCTGCGGAACCAGTGCCTGCACCGTGAACCTCGACGCCACCGGTATCGCTGCTCAGGGGCGTTTCATCCCGATCGGTCGGGTGGCCCAGTGGTTCACGGGCGGCCAGGAAACCTTCGACACCACCAACGGCACGGTGGGCGCGATCGGCGGCGGCACCGCCGGGGCGATTGCCGGTGGCGTGCTGCTGGGCCCGATCGGTCTGGTGGGGGGCATGGTGGGCGGAGCCTTCGCGGGCTCCAGGGCCGGCAAGTCGGCCGACCTGTATTTCACGGTGGTGGGCTATGACACCGCCGGCCAGAAAACCACGCTGAGTTTTCGCTTTGTGAATCCGAAACCGGCCAATCAGCTGAAGACAGAACTGCCGATGCTCACCGGTCTGGCGATGGGCCAGGTTCGTCCGATCGCCGAGCTGCAGCGCACCGGCTCCCCTCTGCCGGAGCGTCTGTCGGATCTGCCTCCCTCCCTGGCGATTCCCTCCCAGCCCTACGGCCCGCAGCGTTGAGGCGCAGGCCCGGTTGGTTGCGGCTCAGCCGTCCTGGCTTGGTTGCATCGCACAGCAGCGCGGTTGCACCGCACAAAAGCGCATCAGAGTGGAGCTATACGCAGGCACTGGCCTTGAACGTGCCCCTGCCCCCGGACTCCGAAGGCTCTCCCGCCTCGCCTCGCGAAAGGGAACCGGCTCCACCATCAGTGACGCAAGAGTCGTCCAACGTGCCCGAGGCCTTCCTGCGGCTGGCTCCGTTTCTGGTGGGACCGGCGCGGCGGGGCGTGGTGGGCTCCAGCCGCTACGCCGGCACCTTGCGTGAGGCGGTGCACCGCGCTTCCGCCGACCCCGCGCACGGGCCGGTGCTGCTCTCGGGGGAGCCGGGGCTGGAGAAGGACAACCTGGCGGCCCTGATTCACCGTGGCTCCAGCCACCGCCGCCGCCTGATGGTTCGGCTGGATGGGGCGCTGCTGCGCGCCGATGGCAGTGACCTGTTCGGTGCCGCCGGCAGTGGCGGGCGCGGCTCGCTGCTGGAGGCCCTCGGCGATGGCGCCCTGCTGATCTGCCAGCTCGATCGGGTGGATCCCGCCCTTCAGCCCGCGCTGTTGCAACTGGCCCGCGACGGCAGCTGGCGGGCGCCGGGGGAGCCGCCAGCCCAGGACCCTTCAGATGGGCAGCGTCACTTCGCTGGGCGGGTGTTCTTCACCGCTGAATCGGCCCTGCCGGCCTTCGATCGGGTCTGCAGCCGCATCCGGGTGCCGGCGTTGCGGGTGCGGCGTCAGGACCTGGGCGAGTGGTTGCGCTACCTGCTGCGCCAGCAGAGCCGCCACCTGGGCTGGCCGGTGGCGCCGGCGGTGGGGGCGGAGGTGATCCGGCGGCTGCAGACCCACGACTTCCCGGGCAACATCACCGAGCTCAAGCAGCTGGTGGAGCGGGCCCTGCGCCAGCTCCCGGTGCCGTCCGCCGCTGCCGTCAGCCAACGCCCACCACCGCAACTGCCTGAGGAGGTGTTCTGGCTGGCGCCGCGGCAGCCGCGTTTTCGCTTCGATCTCTGGCGCTGGAAGCCCTCCCTGCGCGGCGCCATGCGCGCACCGCGCCTCTGGAATGCCCTGCTGTTCGGCCTGGTGAGCTGGGTGTTCGTGCTGGTGAACATCTGGCTGTGGGCCGGCCCTCAGGACCGCGCCCACAACGGCGGACTGGTGCTGTTCTGGGCCTGGTGGTGGCCGTTGATCCTGCTCGGCTACCCGCTGGTGGGGCGCCTGTGGTGCTCGTTCTGTCCGTTCATGGTGTGGGGGGAGATCGCCCAGCGGCTGGCCCGCGCCCTGGGCTGGCGTCCCGCCGCCTGGCCCCACGGCGACACCGACGCCTGGGCAGCGCCCTGCCTGGCGGCCGGCTTCGCGGCGATCCTGCTGTGGGAAGAGCTCAGCGGCATGGAAAACCAGGCCCGGCTGAGCAGCAGCCTGTTGCTGGTGATCACCGCCGGCGCCGTGATCTGCTCGGTGCTGTTCGAGAAGCGCTTCTGGTGCCGCTATCTGTGCCCGGTGGGGGGCATGAACGGCCTGTTCGCCAAGCTCTCCGTGCTGGAGCTGCGTGCCCAGGCCGGCGTCTGCGGGGGCAGCTGCACCAGCTACGCCTGCTTCAAAGGGGGGCCGGCGGAAGGCGAGGGGCTGGCCACGGCCGGCTGCCCGCTCGGCACCCATCCCGCCCACCTGGCCGACAACCGCAACTGCGTGCTCTGCCTCACCTGCGTCCAGGCCTGTCCGCACCGCTCGGTACAGCTCAGTGTGCGGCCCCCCGCCGCCGATCTGCAGCGCGACATGCGGCCGCCGGCGGGGGAAGCCGGCCTGATCCTGGTGCTGGCCGGTGGCGTGTGCCTGCACGTGTGGCAACGCCTGCTGGGCGGCCTGCCGCTGGCGCCCGCCAGCCTGCAGGAGGGTCCGCTGCTGCCCCGGCTCGCTTTTGCGGCTCTGTCTCTGGCGCTGCCGGCCGCGCTTTTCCTGCTGGTCCGGCTGGTGGCGACGCTGCGGGCCTCCGTGACAACTCCCGGTCTCCGCCTGTCGCTCTACGGCCTGCTGCCGCTGCTGTGGGCGCTCCTGCTGGCGCGCCATCTGCCGCTCGGCATGGCGGAGGCGGGGCTGGTGCTGCCGGTCAGCTTCCAGGCGCCGTTGCCGGCCTGGAACGCTGACCCCCACGTGATCGCCTTCTGTCAGAGCGTGGTGGTGCTGGTGGGCACCGCAGGCTCACTGCTGCTGCTGCGCCGCTTGCTGACGCCGGGTCGGTTGTCGTTGTGGGGCGGCTCGCTGGCGGCGCTGCTGCTGGCGGCGGCGGGCCGCTGGCTGGTGGCGGTGGGCTGATGCACTGATCACGGATCACTGGGGCGCGGGCTGGTGGGCGCCAGCAGCGGAGCGCTATCCAGGCGCCGGATCGCCACCACCCCTGGCCTTGGTGGCCGCCCCGGCACCCCTGACGGCCAATTCGAGCCCAGCGGCACCCACCGCAACTGCTCGAAGGTGCGGCCATCGCGGTTCACGAGCGGATAGCCCTGGCCTTCGCGGGCCTCACCGGCCCTGGTGCCGTTCACTTCGCCAGGGTGCTGCACGGCCAGAAACAGGCTGGTTTCGGCGGCATCGAAACAGGGACCGCACAGCTCGCATTCCATCGGTCCTGTGGCGAACAGCAGCGCCTCCCCCGCCGCCGGGCCACTGCGGGGCAGCAGCCAGCAGCCGTTGTTGCCGAATTGCTGGATCTCACTGCCGCGGCCGGAATGGTCGGTGACCATCCAGAGGTTGCCGGCCCGATCGAAGGCGAGGTTGTCGGGGTTGGAGAAGCCGGCGCCGCCCTGCCATGGCGTGCCACCGGTGGCCGCCATGCTCCAGCGGAAACGGCTGCCCGCTTCGGGGCCGCCATCGCTGAGGCGCAGGATCCAGCCGTGCGGCCAGCTGGCTTCACCGGCCGGGCCACGGAAGATGGCGGGATCGGCGCGGCCGTCGTCATTGGCGCCGCCGGCAGTGAAGGCGACCAACAGGTCGCCGTTGAGCGGATCGAGATCGGTGTCCTCCGGCCGTGCGGAGGGCGTGGCGCCGGCGGCGCTGGCGGCCAGATGGGCATCGATCAGGATCGCCCCCATCCGTTGCTCCCCCTTGCCCGGGTAGAGGTCGCCGAGGGTGGGGAAGCGGCGGCGGTAGTCGGCCACCTGGGCATCGCTGCTGAAGCTTTCGGCGCCGGCCTGGCGCCGGTCGCTGTGAGGCAGCCGGCAGGCCTGCGACACACCGTGGCGTTCGAAGTGGCTGGGCAGCAGCGGATCGACGGCGGTGGCCGGCGCCAGCGGAATCCACTGGCCGCTGCCGTCAGCGTCGAAACGGGCCGCCTCCAGGCGGCCGTCCTCCAGCAGGCGAGAGTTGGCAGGGTCGGCGGGATCGCGGATCCGCCCCGCACTCACGAAGCGATAGAGATGGCCGCCCATGCGGTCGCAGCCGGAATACACCACCAGCGGTTCACCCGCCTGCGCGCGCACCGCCACCGCCTCATGGCGGAAGCGCCCCAGCCAGCTGTGCTTCACAGCGGGCTGCTCGGGCCGCTGCGGATCCAGCTCCACCATCCAGCCGTACTTGTTGCCGGCCAGGGCGAAGGGATTGCCGAGGCCTTTCACCCGCTGTTCGCCGAACTGGAATGGCAGCTGGGCCGGCGACGAGGCGCTCCCATCGGCATACACCGCCTCCACCACCTGATCCTGGATGTTCTCCTCAGCGCTGAGCACGGTTCCCCAGGGGGTGACGCCACCGGCGCAGTTGGCGAAGGTGCCGATCACCCGATCGCCGAGCCCGTCGTCGTAGCCGAGGCGCTCGCGGGCGCGGAACACCGTCGCCGCCGGCCCGCTCACGCGCAGCAGGGCGGCTGGATCCTCCAGACCGCTGAGCCCATCGATGCGCCGGTCGTAGCGGCCCGGTTCGCGCCGCCAGCTGCCCTCACCATCGCGGCGCAGGGCGATCACGCCGACGCCCAGATCGCGCAGGGCTTCCGCCGCCAGCTGGCGGCACTGCCGCGCCAGGGGGTCGCTGGGATCGAGCGACGGCACGTCCAGAGCCCCGCCCCGTTTCACCAGCGCCTGGATCATGGCGCGGCCGGGCAGCTCCGCACCGGTGGCTTCCTTGAAGCCTTCCAGCCAGGGCCGGGGGCTGATGTACTCGAAGTTGACCGTCAGCAGGGCCAGGCCATCGCCCAGCTCCCGCAGGGCCAGGTAATCGTTGTTGTAGCCAAAGCGGCCTGCGGCCACTGGCTCCCCCCACACCGCCACCAGCTCGGCGCGGTAGCCGTCCGGCACCACCAGCCGGTCGTCGAGCGTGATCGTGCTGAACAGCCGCTCCTGCTCGGTGCCACTGAGCCCGGCCACCGGCAACGGCAGGGGGCCGGGCAGGGGCTTGAAGGGCAGTGCGTTCAGGGAGGGAGGCCGCCGCGCGGCCGTGCGGGAAAGGGCCTGGGCGGCCGGCGGGTTGGCCCCGCCAGAAGCGGCGGCAGCGGCAGCCGATACCCCCAGCAGGGCGAGCAGCTCGCGGCGGCGCAGGGTCGGATCAGCAGCCATGGGTCATGGCGATGCGCAGCGGGCGCACGCCCCAGATGCCATCGCAATACTGGCGGATGGCGCGGTCGGAGGAGAAGAAGCCACTGCGGGCGGTGTTCAGCAGCGACCTGCGTGTCCACAGGGCCGGCTGGCTCCAGGTGCGGCTCACCTGGTCCTGGCAGGCGAGATAGTCGTTGAAATCCGCCAGCAGAAAATAGGGATCGGCCCCCCGGATGGAGTCGACCAGGGGGCGGAACAGGTTGCCATCCCCTTCGCTGAAGTGGCCCGCGCTGATCAGATCCAACGCTTCGCGTGCCAGCGGTATCGCCTCCAATCGGTCGTGGGATTGGCCCTTGGCACGCAGTTCCCTGATCTGCTCGCTGGTGCGACCGAACAGGAAGAAGTTCTCGGCACCCACCTGATCGCGGATTTCGATGTTGGCCCCGTCAAGGGTGCCGATCGTGAGCGCACCGTTGAGGGTGAACTTCATGTTGCCCGTGCCGGAAGCCTCCAGGCCGGCGGTGGAGATCTGCTCGGAGAGATCGGCCGCTGGATACACCTTCTCCCCCAGCTTCACGTTGTAATCGGCCAGGAACACCACCTTCAGCATCTCGTGAACATCGGGGTCGGCGTTGATGACACCAGCCACGCCGTGAATGAAGCGGATGATCAATTTTGCCATCGCATACCCCGGCGCTGCCTTGCCACCGAAGATCACCGTGCGCGGCACCATGCCATCGCTGTCGCCGCGTTTGAGCCGGAGATATTGAGCCACGAGTTGCAGGGCATTGAGGTGCTGCCGCTTGTATTCGTGGATCCGCTTCACCTGGACGTCGAACAGGCTGGTCGGATTGATCACCTGCCCGGTTCGGGCCTCGATCAGAGCCGCCAGGCGCTCTTTGGCGACGCGCTTCGCCCCGGCCCAGCGCTCCAGAAAGGCTGCATCGTTCTGCCAGGTTTCCAGCCGCTGCCAGAGCTCCGGAGCGGCAGGCCAGGCGGTTCCGAGCGCTTCGTCCAGCAGGGTCCCCAGGTCGGGATGGGCGAGGGCCAGCCAGCGACGCGGTGTCACACCGTTGGTGACGTTGGTGAACCGCTCCGGCCAGAGGCGGGCAGCGTCGGGGAAGAGGCTGGTGCGCACCAACTCGCTGTGCAGGCTGGCCACGCCGTTGATTCTGTGGGCCGCCGCCACGGCCAGGTGGGCCATTCGCACCCGCTTGCCGTCCGTCTCATCGATGATCGACAGCCGCCGCAGCAGGTCGTTATCGCCCGGTTGGCGCAGCCGCACCTCCTGCAGATAGCGGTGGTTGATTTCCAGAATCACCTCCAGATGCCGTGGCAGCAGCGAGGCAAACAGGCCCAGATCCCAGCACTCCAGTGCCTCCGGCAGCAGGGTGTGATTGGTGAAGGCGATCGATCGGCTGGTGATCTCCCAGGCGGCTTCCCAGCCCAGCCCATGCTCATCCACCAGCAACCGCATCAGCTCGGCCACGGCGATCGCGGGATGGGTGTCGTTGAGCTGAACGGCCCAGTGATCAGCGAACGCCTCGATCGGGATACCCCGCAGCACGAGGCTGCGCAGCATGTCCTGCAGGGAGCAGCTCACGAAGAAGGCCTGCTGCCGCAGCCGCAACCGCCGTCCGGCATCACTGCCGTCATTTGGATAGAGCACCTTGGAGATGGTTTCCGATCCCACCTTCTGCTCCACCGCGCCGTAGTAATCGCCGCGATTGAAGGCATGGAAGTCGAAGTCTTCGGCGGCGCCGGCGCGCCAGAGCCGCAGCCGGTTGCAGCTGTTGACGCGAAAGCCCAGCACCGGCACGTCGTGGGGGATGCCGATGACCGCTTCAGCAGGCACCCAGCGATGCCGCAGTTCACCCCGTTCGTCGCGGACTTGTTCGGTGTGGCCGCCAAAACCCACCCTGCAGCTGCGCTCGGGTTGAATCAATTCCCAGGGCCAGCCTCCCTTCAGCCATCCGTCGGTGATCTCTACCTGCCAGCCGTGCTCGATCAGCTGATCGAAAATGCCGAACTCGTAGCGAATGCCGTAGCCGGTGGCGGGGATTTCGAGGCTGGCCAGCGACTCCATGTAACAGGCCGCCAGGCGTCCCAGCCCGCCATTGCCCAGTCCAGGCTCCTCCTCCTCATCGAGCACCGTGTCCAGGTTGTTGATCCCGAAACGACGCAGGGCTTCCCTGGCCTGTTCGACGATGCCCAGCATCAGCAGGTTGTTGCCCAGTTGCGGCCCGATCAGGAACTCGGCCGAGAGGTAGGCCACCGCCTTGGGACGCAACCGCCGCAGCTCGTCCTTGTAAGCGAGGTGGCGGGTCATCAGCCGGTCACGCACGGCATAGCTGAGCGCCATGTAGAGGTCATGGTGGCTGGCCCCCCTGGCCTGACGGCCGAGCGTGTAGAAGAGGTGCTCGGTCATGCCGTCGACCAGATCGGCGGCGCTCAGCCCATTGCGTTGCGGGTCGCCGTAGCTGGCCGGCAGGGCCAGGTCGGCGCTGGAGGGCGTAGGACCCGTCGTCTGCAATCCGGACATGGCTGACGGGCGTGGAACCCTTTCAAGCTGTCGGTGGCTGGTTAAGGGCTGTTCAACACACGGTTGAGCTTCGGAAGCCGTCACATTTCGCGGCCAGCCCCGCTGTTGCCCTGCAGATGCGCGGCCAGCACTGCTGCTGCGCTGTCGCCTGGATCACGCCGGCTCGGCTGATGATCGCCCCGCTGCTGATGATGGGTGTCCTCCCTGGCGGCGAGCGTGCCACGCCCATCCGAGGACGATGACGCCGGCTTCCCTGGCGAGGCGACGGCGGTGGACTGCCGGGCTGAACTGGTGCTGGTGTGTGGCCTCGGCTCGCTGGGCCAGGCCTGCCTGAGCCGCCTGCTCAGCTTTGATGTGCCCCTGGCGGGGCTCGATCTGCAACCGCCCAGCTGGCTCGATCCCACTCTGCGGAAGCGGCTCGGCGCCGGGCTGCTGCAAGGTGACATGCGCCAGCCCGGCGACCTGCAGCGGGCCGGTCTGCACCAGGCGCGCGCCGTGCTGCTGCTCAGCTCCGATGGCTCGGTGAATGTGGAAGCGGCGCTGCAGTGCCGCCTGCTCAACCCTGGCGCCACGATTGTGCTGCGATCCTCCAGCCGGCAGGCCAGCCTGGGTGCGCTGCTGGAAGCCCGCCTGCCCGGACTGGCGGTGGTGGACCCGGCCTTGCTGGCCACCGGCGCGATCAGCGGCGCGCTGCGCCCGGGCGAAGCCGCCGCCAGCTTCGAAGCCGATGGCCAGCTGTATCACTTGGTGGAAGGGCCCCGCCAGGACCCTCGCTGGCAGCGACCGGTGCAGCACCCCGACCAGGCCGGGGGCGGTGGGAGCGATCTGCTGCTCACGCCGGGATCATTCCACCCGCTCGGGGTGGCGCCCACTGCCGCCGGCCAACGCGCCGAAGCGGTGGCGGGAGTCACCGCCTTGCCACGGCGGCTGCTGGCGCCCCTCGCCCGCCGGTCACGGGCGCAGTGGCTGGCCGTGGGTGCTCTGGCCCTGCTGCTGGTGATCGGCCCACAGCTGTTTTCCCACCCGGGCAGCTGGCGGCAGGGGATGTTCGTCACCCTTGCGCTGCTCAAGGGGGAATACGTGGATCCGGTCAACGTGCTGCTCGATGGCGGCGCAGGCCTGGCGGAGGCCAGCGGCTGGCTGATCACCGGCACGCTGCTCTATTCGTTGGTGGGCACCCTGCTCACGTCAGCGCTGGTGGCTGTGCTGCTGGAACGGCTGCTGCGTGATCGGCTCGTGCGCCGACGTCCTGCCCGGCTGCGGCGGGGGCTGCGGCCGGTGTTGCTGGTGGAAGGCAGCGACCTGGCGCGTGGCGTGGCGCACGCCCTCCAGCGCCAGAAGTTGCCGGTCGTGCGGGTGCAGCGGGGGGAGGACTGGGAGGACCAGGAGGCTGGCACCCCCATCTACGAGAGCGTTGATGCGGCCCTGACCGCCCTCAGGGGAAGCAGGGTGTCGGCCGTGGGGCTGCTCTCTCCCGATCTGCTGGCTAATCTGGAAGCGGCGCTGGCGCTGCAGCGGCGCTGGCCCGAGGCACGCCTGGCTGTGCTTGCCCACGCCTTGGCAGCGGCGCCCAGGCTAGGAGAGTTGCTAGGCGGAGTCACGGTGATCTCGGCGGTCGACCTGGCCGCTGACGCCCTGGTGGCTACCGCCTTTGGGGAACGGGTGGAGGGGGTGGTGGGCATCGGCGGCCACCACCTGCTGCTGGTGCGCTACCGCATCGCGCCCGGCGACACCCTGCTCGGCCGCACCATCGCCCGCTTGGAGCACGGATATGGCGTCACTGCCGTGTCTCTGAGGCGCCGCGGCAGCGCCACGGTGATCGAGCTGCCGGCCTGTGATCTGGTGGTGGCTACGGGCGATGCGGTGTTGGTATTGGCCACGCTGAAAGGGTTGCGCAGGATCGAGCGCGGGGAGGCCGTGCCGCCGGCCTGGCGGTTGCGGCTGCGCGTGCCTGATGGAATAGAGGGGGAGGCGCGTTTTGAATGTCAGCAGTGTCTGGCCCGCTGGTTGGGCTGCGCGCTGGGAGAGACCACTGGGTTGCTCGCCCGAAGCGAGGTTCTCACCCCGCTGCTCGACCGTGAGCCCGCCGAACGGCTGCACGCTGAGCTCCGTCGGTTGGGAATCTTCAGCCAGCTGGAAGGGCAGCTGCCAGGTCAGCTGGAACGCCAGCCGTAAGATCCAGTTGGTGAACCGAGCAGCGCTAGATCAGGGCCCCTTCACGCCTGCGGCGACCGCCGCGCTGCCCTGGGGTGAGAGGGCGTAGCCGAGGAAGGCCTGGACGGCGGGGCTGGCCGGCTCCCGGTAGGCATAGAAGAGGGGACGCTTTAAGGGATAGTCCTGCGCTTCCGGGGTGATGCCGTCGATCGGCACCACGCGCACTGTCTGTTGATCAGCCACCTGGGCGTAAGTGGCGTAGCCGATGCCGTCCGTGCCGAGCAGGCGCAGCATCGGCGTGGTGGCGTCGCGCTCCATGGTGGTGATGGTGGGGCCACTGCCGAAGGGCTGCCCCTCCAGCACCAGGGCGCGGAAGGCCGAATGGGTGCCGCTGACGCTGGGGCGGTTCAACACCCGGATGGCCCGATTGGCGCCGCCGAGCGTGGCCCAGTTGATGATCTCGCCGCGGAAGATCTGCACCGCCTGGCTGCGGGAGAGGCCACGCCGAAAGGGGTTGTCGATGCCCACCACCAGGGCGATCCGGTCGTCGGCCACTGGCACGGCTCTCAGGCCCCGCCCCTGCTCCTCAGAGGTCAGCGGCCGCGAGATCGCCGCCAGGGTCACGGAGCCGCCCAGCAGCGCCTGGATGCCGTTGTCGGTGCCCACTGCGGCGGTGGTGACTTCCGTGCCCGGAAACGCCGCCATGAAGCCGGCCTTGAGGGCTTCGTTGATCAGGACCATGCTGGTGGAGCCATCGATGCTGACGGCCGTGCCGGCCGGCACGGCGCTGGGCGGCGGGAAGGCAGCCGCCGCAGGCTCCTGGCCCGGCAGACCGGGCAGCCCCTGCGGCAGGCTGGGCACCCCTTGCGGCAGGCCGGGCAGGGAAGGACGGGCACCCAGCAGGCCCAGCAGTTGGTTGCGGCTACCCCAGAGAGCTCCGGCTGCGATCACCAGCAGCAGGATGTAAACGATCGGCGGCGGTCCGCTGCGTTTGCCGCTCGGGGTCTCACCGTTCATGGTTGCCTGTCTTCGAACTGGGGCAGGGGGGCAGCTTCAAGGGCCTGAAGCCGCTGGGTGACCTCCGCATCGATCGAAAGCTGTTCCAGATCGGCCGTGAGCTTTTCCTGCGGATTTTCGCTGAGTTCGGCGAGGGCGGCGTTGCGCAGATTTCGACTCTCCACCGCGTTCCTTGCCTGCTCGAAGGAGGAGCGGGCGGAGCCGATGTCGAAGTCGTTGTTGACCTTGGCGATCGATTCCAGCGCGGCGTTGACTTCCGCCAGATCCTTCATGTTCTGCATGTCGCTCTTGTAGTGCTCGAGCTTGAGGCGCTCCCGGTTGAGCTTGTCCTTGGAGGCGGTGACATAGGCCTCAGCCTGCTGCACCTGCTGCTCCAGGGCGGGCAACAGCTTCTCGATCTGGATGGCACGGCCCATCGCCAGCTTGGCGCCGTCGATCTGGCCGGCCCGCTGGGCCAGCTGGGCTTGCTGCTCGTAGGTGCTGAGCTCGATCGTTTTCGTCTGGTACTTCTTTTTGGCCCGCTCATAGGCGCCCACCTGCATGGCCACCGCCTGAGCGAGTTTCTGCACGGAAAGCTGCATCGACTGCAGGGATTCCTCCGCCACCGCCACCGCCACCTGGCCGCCGGATTCCACCGGCCGCCCCCACAGCCAGCGCCAGCTGCCCACCACCACACGGCCGGCTCGATCGCCCATCAGCCAGTAGATCAGTCGCTTCACGGGAAGGTGCGCCGTCGCCCCAGCGTACGTAGCCCGTCCAGTGCGGCTCAGATCCCCTCGGCCCGCCTCGCCTCCGCCATCAGCCGCTCCAGCCGGGTCAGCACCGATTCATTGCTCATGCGGTTGTTGAGCCGCTCGGCCAGCAGCGGAAAGGCGAACGGCCCCGGACGCGGCGTGAGCTCCAGGCGCAGCTCGCTGGCCCGCAGACGCGTGAGGGCGGCCTGCAGGCGGCCCAGCTCCAGCTGCTCGTCGAGCACCTCACGGCGTGCCTGGGCCAGCAGGCGGTTGGCCGGCTCGTGCTGCTGGAACACATCGAACAGCAGGCTGGCACTGATCTGCAGTTGGCCGCCGGTTTTGTTCTGGCCAGGAAAGCCGTTCAGCACCAGGCCGCTCACCTGGGCGATCGCGCGGAAGCGGCGGCGGCACAACTCCGACAGGTTGATCGTGCGTTCCAGGTCGTGCTGCAGCCCCGCCGCTTCCAGCAGCGCGTCGCCGGCCTGCTCGAACAGCTCGGCGAAGGGATAGCCGCGCGGCGCCAGCAGCTCGAAGCCATAGTCGTTCACTGACACCGTGATCGTGCCGGCCTGAAGCCGCGCCAGGCGGCCGGCCCAGAGGAAGCCGAGGCCCTCATGCACGAAGCGCCCTTCAAACGGATAGGCGTAGAGGTGGCTGCCTTCGCGGCTGCGGGTGATCTCCACCAGGAACTCATGCGCGCGTGGCAACGCCGACACCTCGTGCTGGCGGCGCAGCAGAGGCTCCAGGGCGCGCAGCTCGGGGGTGTCGAGCGTGGCGGCATCCTCGGGGTCGCGGCTGGCCGCCAGGGCCCGGGCGCAGCGGTCGACCTCCTGGCGCAGGTGTTCGCTGAGCAGGTCGGAGAGGGCCATCTGCCCACCGCCCCAGGCCGGCACCAGGGTGCTCTTGCGGGTGCTGGCCTTGACCAGGGCGGTCATGTCGCGCAGGCGCACGAACTCCAGCTGGCGGCCGGCGAAGAAGAACACATCACCGGGCTTGAGCCGGCTGACGAACCCCTCCTCCACATGGCCGAGCGTGGCGCCCCGCACCACCTTCACCGTGATCGAACGGCTGGCAGTGATCGTGCCGATGTTGAGGCGGTGCAGGCGGGCGATGGCGGTCTCGCGCACCCGGTAACGGAAGGGAGCTTCTGCATGGTCTTGCGCTTCACGCGTGCGTTCAGGCACCGCACCCGCCAGCAGGGTGCCTTCCAGTGCCGTGGGTTCTGCTGGCGACGCCAACGGCTCGCGTTCGAGCTTGCGGTAGCGGGGGTAGGCACCCAGGCAGTCCCCCCCGTCCTCCAGAAAACGCAGACACCACTGCCAGGTGGCCTCGTCGAGGTGGCGATAGCTCCAGGCCGTGCGCACAGTCGCGAGCTCGTGCTCGGGGTTGAAGCCGGGGCCACAGGCCAGGGTGGTGAGGTGCTGCAGCAGCACATCGAGGGGCGCCTGCGGCGGCCGGCGCCGTTCCACCAGCCCCGCCGCCAGCCCGCGCCGCATCGCGCTCACCTCCAGCAGCTCCAGGGCGTTGGTGGGCATGAACAGCACCTGGGAGGTGCCGCCGGGGCAATGGGCGGAGCGGCCGGCCCGCTGCAGCAGCCGCGCCAGGTTCTTGGCACTGCCGATCTGCACCACCCGCTCCACCGGCTGAAAGTCAACGCCCAGGTCGAGCGAGCTGGTGCACACCACCCAGCGGATCCCGCCTGTCTTCACCCCCGCTTCGATCGCCTCCCGTTCGGCCCGGTCGATCGAGCCGTGGTGCAGCGCCAGTGCCCCCTCCATTTCCGGGCAGGCATACCGCAGGCATTGATGCCACCGCTCCGACTGGTTGCGGGTGTTGGTGAACAGCAGCGTGGAGACGGCGGGATCGAGTGCCGCCACCAGCTCTTCATACATGCGTAGGCCCAGGTGACCCGCCCAGGGGAAGCCGTCGATCTGGTCGGGCAGCAGGCTGCGGATCTCGGTGTGGCGGCGCAGCTTGGCGGTGACGATCAACGGCGGCGGAGCCGCTGCCCCCACCGCCGCGCGCGCCGCCTCCTCCAGGTTGCCGATCGTGGCGCTGATTGCCCAGGTGCGCAGGCCCGGCCGGCGCTGGCGCAACCAGCTGAGGCACAACTCGCACTGGCTGCCGCGCTTGCTGCCCATCAGCTCGTGCCATTCGTCCAGCACCACAGTTTCGAGGCCGCCGAACAGCTCGTCGGCCTTGGCCCCCGCCAGCAGCACCGACAGCGATTCCGGCGTGGTGATCAGGATCTGGGGCGGCTGGCGCAGCTGGCGGCTGCGTTCGGCGCTGGCGGTGTCGCCATTGCGGATGCCCACGCGCAGCGGCCAGCCCATCGCCTCGATCGGCGCGCGGATCGCCAGGGCCAGATCGCGGCTGAGCGCCCGCAGCGGCGTGAGATAGAGCAGCCGCACACCCGCCCCGGGGCTGGCCAGCATGCGGGCGATCGGACCCATCACGGCGGCGTAGGTCTTGCCGGCGCCGGTGGGCACCTGGATCAGCCCGTCGCGGCCCTCCAGATAGGCCTTCCAGCACTGGCGCTGAAACGGCATCGGCCGCCAGCCCTGGAGCTGGAACCAGTCTTCGATCGGGCGGAGCGGCGCGCCCCTGCGGCTGGCCAAGTCGCGCCGCCCGTCAGCTGGAGAGCACGGCCACCACCACAGCGGCGATCGCCAGGATCACGGCGCCGAGCACCACCCCGGCAGCGATGTTGCCCTTACGGATCTCGCTGCGGTAGTCGATCGGCGAGAGGCGATCGAACAGCAGCAGGCCGCCGTAGATGAGGATGACGCCGAAGAACGTCCAGCCAACCGTCAGCAGCAACTGGAGCAGCGGTTTGACCATGACCACGACACGCCTTCGCCGTCAGGGTAGGGACTCCCCGGGAGCAGGCCGACCTGGCGGCAGCGCGACGGCGGCCACGACGGTGCGCTGGCCGCTGCTGGCCCTGCTGCTACCGCTGCTGCCCCTTGCGGTGCTGGCGCTCTCCGCGCTCGAACCACCGCAACGGCTGGTATTGGTGGCGACGGAGGAGCAGCCGGGCCGCAGCGAGCCCTTCGAGCTTCGCGATGGCTGGCTGGGGAGTCCGCGGATCGCCATGGAGGCGGACATCCCATCCAACAGCACGGTGGTGTTGGAAGTGCGCCTGCTCGATAAGGCAGGCAGAACGGTGTTGGAGCTGTTCAAGGATGGCTGGCGTGAGAGCGGACTTTGGACGGATGGCGGCAACAGCGGCAGCTGGCAGGAGCAGGACACGGCCCTGCTGCTCCAGCTCCGCCCACGGAGCAGCGGCCGTTTCCAACTCGAGGTGACGCCCGAAGAGCTGCTCGACGCGAGCGGCTTACCGCTCCAGGCACCGGTGACACTGCGCGGCACAGTGCGCAACCACAGCGTTGCCGCCGGCCTGCTGGTGTTCACGGCGGTGGTCACCCAGGCGATCGTGCTCTGCCTGCTGGGGGCGGTGTACGGCGCGACGCGCTCGCGGCGCCTGCTGCGGGTGGAGCACGGGGTGGCGGCTGCACGCCTGCCGCTAGGCGGGCCGGGGCTGGTGAAGCTGGTGGTGAACGCTCACTGGGAGCTTCCCGATGGCGCCAAGCCTGAGACGTATCCGCCCACCACGGCCTTGCTCTGCTTAAGCCTCAACGATGCGGCCGGCGAGCGTCGCCTCGATCATCAGGTCACTCTGCAGTTAGTCAAGCAGGCGAGCGATGGCGATCACTGGCTCACGCTTTCTGAGGCGTACTACCTGCGGCTGGCGGAACCCGGCAGCTACCGGGTGCGGGTGACGGTGCCGGAAGCCTTCACTCCCCAGGACGACCCCTGGGAGATCGAATGGCTGGAGCTGTGGGTGGAGGATGGCATCAATACGGCCTTCCAGGTGCCGTTGCTGCCGATCCGCCCACCGGGCGCCCGCGCCTGAGATGCTCAGAGAGTTGGGAGACCGCTCGACATGCCCCGCGAACAAGCGGTGATCCTGCTACTGGCCGTCGGCGCCGTGGGCGTGGGCACCGGCACGGCCATCCTGCAGCCGGCTCTGTTCCGCCTTGGCCAGGAGGGCACGCCGGCCAGCTTCAGCGGCGTGCGCTACGGCGGCAGCTACCGGGCGGGCCGCTGGGTAGCGGCGCCGGACCGCTCGCGCAGCTGGTCGGGCTTTCAGGGGCGAGGACCGGGCTCCGCCAAGTGACCACCGCTGCCGCCCCGCCGCTGCGCCCCCTGCAGGTGTGGGTGCTGCTGGCGGCGGCAGCGGTGTCCTCCACCGTGAGCCTGGTGCTGGAGCTGATGCTCGCCACCCAGGCCAGTTACCTGCTGGGCGACCACACCCTGGCCACCGGCATCGTGGTGGGCACCTTTCTGGCGGCGATGGGCCTGGGGGCCTGGCTGAGCCAGTTCCTCGCCTGTGGCCCCAACCCGTTCGCCCGGCTGCTGCGGCTGTTCCTGCTGGTGGAACTGCTGCTCAGCCCGCTGTGCCTGCTGGCGCCGCTCGGGCTGTTCGCCCTGTTCGGTGCCGGCGGGCCGGTCTGGCTGGGGCTGGTGGTGCTCACCCTGCTGGTGGGGGTGCTGGGCGGCATGGAGGTGCCGCTGCTCACCCGCCTGCTGGAGACCCAGCAGCACCTGCGCACGGCGCTGGCACGGGTGCTGGCGCTCGATTACCTGGGCGCGTTGGTGGGGGCGCTGCTGTTCCCGCTGGTGCTGCTGCCCTGGCTGGGCCTGCTGCCCACCGCCGGCCTGCTGGCGCTGGTGCCGCTGCTCAGTTGCCTGGTGATCTGCCGGGTGTTCCCCCTGAGCCGCCGCTGGCGCTGGTTGGTGGGGGGCACGTTGCCGCTGGTGGCTCTGGTGGCCTGGGCTGTGCTGCCCCTGGGCGACAGGATCGAAGACAGCCTCTACGACGACCCGGTGGTGGGCCGGGTGCAGAGCCGTCACCAGCGCATCGTGCTGACGCGCCGCCGCGACGACCTGCGCCTGTTCCTCGACGGCAACCTGCAGTTCTCGAGCCTCGACGAATACCGCTACCACGAGGCGCTGGTGCATCCGGTGATGGCCTTCCACCAGCAGCCCCATCGCGTGCTGCTGCTCGGTGCCGGTGATGGCCTGGCACTGCGGGAGGTGCTGCGCTGGCCGGGTGTGCAGCGAGTGGATCTGGTGGAGCTGGATCCCGCCATGCTCCAGCTGGCGCGCCGGCACCCCTTTCTGCGGCGGCTCAACCAGGGCAGCCTCGACGACCCGCGGGTGCATCTCCACAGTGGCGACGCCTTCGAGCGGGTGCGGCACCTGCCCGGCGCCTACGACGTGGTGATCGCCGACTTTCCGGATCCCGCCACCGCACCGCTGGCGCGTCTCTACAGCGTCAGCTTCTACGGCCGGCTGCTGCAGTTGCTGGCGCCGGACGGGCGGCTGGTGACCCAGGCCTCCACGCCCTTCTTCACCCCCAAAGTGCTGGCCTCGATCCAGGCCACCTTCGAGCAACTGCCGCTCACCACGCGCGCCTACAGCGTGGATGTACCCAGCTTCGGCCCCTGGGGCTTCGTGATCGCCTACCGCGCGGGCCAGACCCTGCAGGCCGCCCCGTTGCCGTTCAGCGGCCGCTGGGCCGATGACGACCAGATCGCCCGCCTGTTCCCGCTGCCGCGGGACCTGCGCCTGCCGGCCGGCCAGCAGGTGCGGCCGAACCGCCTGCTGCGTCCTGTGCTGTCCGAGTACCAGCGCCAGAGCCGCTGGTCGGGGCCGTGAGCTGAGCAATGGTGGCGATGTGCCTGGCCGCCAGGGTGGTGTCGATAGGCTCGCCGCTACCGGCGGCCGTGGCCGGCCCTTGGAATCGAGCCGATGACGGTCTGGATCGTGCTGCTGGGGCTGCTGGTGGCAGCTGTCGTGGTGATGCAGCTGCGGCGCTGGTGCCGCCGTCCGGCTGCCTTGCCCCAGGACCGCACCCTGTTCACCCTCCGCTACGGCGACATCGTGCAGTTCGAAGGGCGCGACTGGGTGGTGGAGGACAGGCTGCTGTGTGCCGAGGAAGGCTTCGAGTGGCTGGAGTATCTGCTGCGTGACGGCAACGACGCCCGCTGGTTGAGCGTCAGTGAAGACGACTGGCTGGAGGTGAGTTGGCTGGAGAGCGTCAGCGCTTCGGCATTGGATCCAGCGTCGCTGGCTGGTTGCGGCGCAGGCCGCTTCCCGGCGCGGCTGCAGCTGGACGGCGTCACCTACGCGCTCAAGGAGCAGGGCCGGGCTTCGATCAGCTCCAGCGCGCGGGTGATGAACCGGCGCCAGAGCGGCTGCCGCTACGCCGATTACACCGCCAGCGGCGGCCTGGTGCTGTCGCTGGAGCAGTGGGATCTGGCCGCTGCTGCCGCTGCCGGTCAGACCCCCGACCCGCCCGAGCTCAGCGTGGGCCGCCTGATCGATCCCGGCCAGCTCAGCCTCTTGCCCGGCGATGGGCGCTCGGTGTACCGCTGAGTTGGTCTACCGCTAGGGGCGGTGACCCTGCCGCCATGGGGTGGGTGCCATCCCACGGTTGCAGCCGTCATCCGTATACGGACCCTGGTCCTGACCTGTCGTCCTCCAGCAGGGCTTCGGCGGCGCTCAGGGTGTCGGCCTCGGCCGCGGGTTTGTCCTGCCGCCAGCGCAGGATGCGCGGGAAACGCACTGCCACGCCGCTCCGGTGCCGGCCGGAGCGCTGGATGCCTTCAAAGCCCAGGGTGAACACCTGCAGCGGCTCCACGGCCCGCACCGGCCCGAAGCGTTCGGTGGTGTGGCGCCGGATCCAGCGATCAAGCTCAGAGATCTCGGCATCATCAAGACCGGAATAGGCCTTGGCGAAGGTCACCAACTGGCGCGGGCTGGTCCCTTGTCCTGACGGTTCCGGATCCACCGAGTCAGATGGTGCGGTGGCCCATAGCCCGAAGGTGTAGTCGGTGAAGAGGTTGGCGCGGCGGCCGCTGCCTGCCTGGGCATAGAGCAGCACTGCATCGAGCTCCATCGGCTCGAGCTTGTGTTTCCACCAGTGGCCCCGCTTGCGGCCCGCAAGATACGGCGAGTCCAGCCGCTTGAGCATCAAGCCCTCGGCACCGGCCTGGCGCGCCTGGCTGCGCAGCGGCTCCAGCTCCTCCCAGCTCTGGAACGGCAGCCCGGTCGAGAGGCGCAGAACCCCCTTCAACTCCTCAGCGGCGGTCTCCCCCAACCGCGCGCCGAGCTGGACCAGGTCCTGCAGCCGCGCCGCCAGGGGGTGCTGGCGCTGGTCACGGCCGCCCGCTTCCAGCAGGTCATAGGCAACGAAGGCAGCCGGGCAGGCCTGACGCAACGCTCGACTCACGCTGCGCCGCCCCAGGCGCCGTTGCAGGGCCGCAAATCCGAGCGGACGGTCCGCCGCCGGCGGCCACACGATCACTTCCCCATCGAGCACGGTGCCGTCCGGCAGGGCATCGCCCAGCGCCACCAGCTCCGGGAAGCTCTCGTTCACCAGATCTTCGCCACGGCTCCAGAGAAAGGTGGTGCCGGCGCGGCGGATCAGCTGGCCGCGGATGCCGTCCCATTTCCACTCGGCGCGCCAATCAGCGGGGTCGTCCGTCAGCAGCCGCTCCGGCTCCAGTGGACTGGCCAGGAAAAAGGGATAGGGGCGGCTGATCGGTGCGTCCTCACCGCTGGTGGTGGGGCTGAGCAGGGCGGTGAAGGCAGCGGCACTGGGCACGAAGCCACCCATCAGCCGATGGGCCAGCTCCGCCTCCTCCAGCTGGCTCACCTCGGCCAGGGCACGTGTGACCAGGCCGGTGGATACCCCCACCCGGAAACCGCCACTCAGCAGCTTGTTGAACACGAACACCTGCGATGGCGGCAGGGATGACCAGATCTGCAGCACCGCCTGCGCCTGCACTTCGCCGTCGAGCGCAGCCAGCGCCGGCAACCGCTCTGCCATCCACACCGACAGCGGCAGGTCGAGCGGTTCGCCAGCCGGCAGCTTCAGCTGGGGCAACAGCAAGGCGATCGTTTCCGCCGAATCCCCCACCTGGGAGTGGCAGGCCTCGAACAACCATTCCGGCAGCCCGGCCGCCCCGAGGCAGATCTCCCGTAAACGCCGTCCGGTGAGCAGCCGACGGCGCCGCTTGCCGAGCAGCAACTGAAGCGCCCAGGCCGCATCGCCCGCGGGCGCTTCGCGGAAGTACCCCACCAGCGCCGCCACGCGCGCCTTGGTGCCGCTGCTGCGATCCAGGCACTCGAACAGGTCACAGAAGGCGTGCACAGGCAGGGGATGGGTGGGCAGGGCATCGGCCCTGGCGCCGGTTGTAGCGATCAGGCCTGAGGCGGCGTGACCAAAGGGCAATCGGCAATCAGCGTGAGGATGAGCGCCATCCGCTACGTGCGCCGGAAGCCTCAAGCGCCAAGGCCAGTCCTGGCAGAACCCTCGGAACGTGAATTCCTTCAGAGCAGGAGGTTGGAGCGTGCGAACAGATCGACACCCAGCAACTTCACCTCAAAGTCAGGCTTGCCGTTGCCATCGACATCACCCTGCAACAAAGCATGGCGGAAAGGGGAGACATCAATCCTCAACTGGCCCGCCGTACCATTGAACTGCCGCTGCCCGATCCAGCTGAAGCGTTGCTGCCCCGCTTGAAGTGAACAGGCATCCACCGCTGCGAGATCGATCTGATCGGAAGGATCGAAGTCGGTGATCACATCGCGCTGGTGCTTGGTGTTGAGGCTGCTGTCGGCCCGGACGTAGACGAAGACATCGCGACCATCACGGCCTGGCAGAGCCTGCCTGGATCCCCCCAAGGGCTGACGGGTGATGGCATCACGGCCGGGTTCCTGCTGGCCACTGGGCGGCGTTGCTCCCCCGGAGAGCAGATCCGCTCCGTAACCGCCGGAGATCACATCATTGCGGCGGGTGCCCACCACTTCATCATTGCCGGAGCTGCCGGTGGAGGCGGAAGCCAGCGCACCGATGGTGATGGTGAGCTGCTGAAGATTTCCTTGATAATTGGCGTTGTAGTCGTCCTTGGCGAAGGTGTAGAAACCAACGAAGTTCTGGTTGCCATTGGCATAAAGACCCATCCCGCCTTCGGTGTTGGCCTGGGCACGCAGGATCGACGTATAAGCGTTCGGATTGGAGGGGTCGTCCGGCGCATAATTGCCAGCAGGAGCACCCGGCGTGCCAAAGGCATAGCCGAAATTCCACACATTGAAGTTGGACGCATAGAAGAGTGAGTCGTCGGAGGGATCCACACTCGATCCGGCTCCATTGTTCATCGTGCTCCAGTTGAGATTGCTGGAGAAATCGAAGCCGAAGGTGGGCGAAGGGTAGCCAGCAGGCAGCGGCACCCCGGCCGCCAGGGCGGGCAGGGCGGGGATTCCCCCCGCAGGCAGCTTGCTGGCCTTGCCGGACGGCTGGAGCCCGCTGGCCGTAGGGGAGACTCCTCCCCAGGGCATCGGCCCCCAGGGCACGTCGGCCCCGAAGCTGGCCCATCCCGCCGCCATCGCCGGCGGCAGCGAGACGGCCGCCGCCTGCTGGGTCCAGAAAGACTCACTGGCCTGCCATTGCCAGATCGACATCGGGCCGATGAAACGACGGTTGGCAGCGTCGTAGAGGTCGGAAACGGTGCCGACGGCCGCCAGACTTGCCGCACTCTGGGGCAGGAAGTTCTGTGGAGGCAGGGCAGCCATGGCCTGGGCGATCGCCGTGGCATCCAGGAATCCGTAGGTGGTGCCATTGAGGTTCGACTGAATGGGATAGGCCCAGTCGTTGATATAGCTCACATCAGCACTGAATCCCGTGCTGCTGTAGGTTCCATCCCAGGTGTACTCATAAAAACTGAAGGCATCACGGATTGAGAGCCCACTCGGTTCGCCGCCACCGGCGTTGTTCTGGCTCGTGAAGATATCTGTGCTCGACACATAGATTCTTAGGTTGCTGCCTGATGGCACAGAGATGCTGTTCGTTCCTGTAGTGAGCGTTCCCGTGCTCACGATCTGCTCGGAGGTGTAGCCATTGGACACCACCCAGTAGCTCAGCGGCTCGCCACTGCTGTTGTTGATCGCCAGGCTGCCGGTTGTCATTCGATGATCCGGATGTGTAGCTTCGGCTGAACTCTACAGAGAACCCTTCTGCTGAGCACTGCATGACGATGCCACAGCTTTGTAGAGCGCTGCAGGCTTTCCATGCTGTCGTGCGTGTGATCAGCCGCTGGCCTGCAGGGGTGCCGATCACGCCGTGCCGACTGATTGGTTTTCCTGGGATGGACAGCATCCCTCAACTGGTGCACGCCAAGGAGCCAGCAAGGCGTGGCAGGTTGACAATGGTTTGTTGGCGCCGATGCGCCTGGCTGATCGTGGGTGAGTCCTGCAGCCTGGAGGGGTGCTGTGCGCTCCGAGCGACACAGTCGTTCTGGAAACACGGGCTCCTTGGGCAGCGTTTCAGGCAGCCACCCGTTGGGGGCCGATCAACAGGGGCACCATCTTTCCATTCAGCCGGAAGCTCTGGATGAACAGATACGTGCTGAGAAACAGAACACCGCCAACCAAAGCAGCAAGACCAAGCATCACCCCCACGCCACTGAACTGGTGACGCCACATCACCCAGAGGGCGGAGATCATCAGCATGAACGAGAAATCCAGATTGAACTGCCCGGACCAGTTCAGCTGCAGCAGGTTGCCGATGAAGACAGCCACCAGGCCCAGCCCTTGCTGGCTGATCACCACCGCCGTGTAGCCGAGAAGGGCAAGAAACATCGAGATCAGCAACGTGCGGAATGCAGTCATGGCAGCCGTGGTGTGTGATCAAATCTGCAGTGTGGCGACCATTGCCTGCGGCCTGACCCATGCATGCAGCCGGCACGGAGGGCAACCGGGAGCAACAGCATCGGAGGGGTCGCCTCTGCAATTGTACCGGCAATTCATGAAGGTTCAGCCTGCAGTCAGCAGCCATTCGCTTTCATCATTCGCCGGCAACCCTCCATCCGAAGGCAAGCAACTCTGCCCGCCAAGGCCGGCAACAGCGAACCCATCGACGCACGAAGACAGTCAAGTCGTGACGCCAAGGTGTGCCGTCTGATGCAGAGCTTCGGGGCTCGCGGACTCCGTCCACGAGGTCAAAGGTCACAACCCCCCCCTACGTTTCTTCCCCACGCTCCGCCGCAATGCCGCCGCTGAGGGGCTCGGCACTGATGCCTTCCACGTCGCGCAGGTAGCGGGCCAGCACGTCGCTCTGGCCGTGGGTCACGTACACCTGCTGGGCGCGGCTCTGGCGCACGGTGTTGAGCAGACCGTTCCAGTCGGCGTGGTCGCTGAGCACGAAGCCCCGCTCGTAGCCGCCCCGCCGCCGGGCACCGCGCACCGCCATCCAACCGCTCACGAAGCCCGTCTGCGGTGCCTTGAACCGCTTCATCCACACCGAACGATGCGCCGACGGGGGCGCCAGTACCAGCCGGCTCGCCATTGGCTCACTGCGGGGCAGCTCACTCACGGGCCGGGTGGGCGGCATGGCGATCCCCTGCTCGCGGTAAGGCGCCATCAGGGTCTGCACGGCGCCATGCAGGAGCACCTCCTCTCTCACGCCCAGCTGGTGCAGCTCCGCCAGCAGACGCTGCGCCTTGCCGAAGGCGTAGCAGAACAGGATCGAGGGCCGCTCCGGGGCACCTTTCCACCAGGCGTGGATCTCGGCAGCCACCTCCTGGCCCGGCCGCCAGCGATACACCGGCAGACCGAAGGTGGCCTCGGTGATCAGCACATCGGCCTGCACCGACTCGAACGGCACGCAGCTGGGGTCGGCGTCACGCTTGTAATCGCCGCTGATCAGCCAGGTTTCACCGCCGGCGCTGATCCGCACCTGGGCCGAACCCAGCACATGCCCGGCGCTATGAAACGACACGGTGGCGTCGCCGAGGCGCAGCTCCTGGCCGTAGGCCATCTGGCGGAGATCAATGCCCTGGCCCAGTCGCTGGCGCAGCACGCCGGCGGCGCTGCCCACCGCCCAGTACACCTGGCTGCCGGGCCGGGCGTGGTCAGCGTGGGCGTGGGTGAGCAGGGCGCGTGGCACCGGGCGCCAGGGGTCGATCCAGGCGTCGGCGGCCGGGCAGTAGAGCCCCTGGGGGGTGTGCTGGATCAGGGAGCCCGGCGGCAGCAAGGGTCCCTGCTCAGAGGCTCATATCCAGCATGCGCTGGATCGGCAGCAGCGCCCGGGTGCGCACCGCTTCATCCAGCTCGATCGCCGGCTCCAGCGTGGCCAGGCAGTGCCAGAGCTTCTCGAGCGTGTTCAGGCGCATGTAAGGGCAGGCATTGCAGCTGCAGCCGTCCTGCCCGGGCACTTCATAGAAGGTTTTATGGGGCAGCTTCAGGCGCATCTGGTGCAGGATGCCCGGCTCGGTGAGCACGATGAAAGCGGTGGCCTCGCTGGTTTCGGCGCGGTGCAGCAGCTTGCTGGTGGAGCCGATGAAGTCGGCCAGATCCAGCATGTTGGGCAGGCATTCCGGGTGGGCGATCACCTCGGCCCCGGGATGATCGAGCCGCAGCTTCAGCAGCGCCTGCTCGCTGAAGGTTTCGTGCACGATGCAGCTGCCGGGCCAGAGAGTGAGTTCACGGCCGCTCTGGCGCGCCACCCAGCGGCCCAGGTTCTGATCCGGCGCGAACAGGATTGGCCGGTCGGCGGGCAGCTGTTGCACCAGGCTCACGGCGTTGCTGCTGGTGCAGATCAGGTCGCTCTGCGCCTTCACCGCCGCTGAACAGTTGATGTAGCTCACCACGTAGTGGTGTGGGTGCTGGGCGCGGAAGGCGGCGAACGCTTCGGCGGGGCAGGCATCGGCCAGGGAGCAGCCCGCTTCCAGATCGGGCAGCAGCACCGTTTTGCCTGGATTGAGGATCTTGGCGGTTTCGGCCATGAAATGAACGCCGCAGAACACGATCACCTCGGCGTCGGTGTGGGCGGCGCGGCGGGAGAGTTCGAGCGAATCGCCGATCACATCGGCGATGTCCTGGATCTCAGCGTTCTGGTAGTAGTGCGCCAGGATCACGGCGCGGCGTTGCCTGGCCAGCTCCCGGATCGCCTGCGGCAGCGCGTGCCGGGCGGGAGCGGGGCCGGCGATCAGCGGCCTGGTAGAGAGCGGGCTGGTGGTGACGGTGTCGATGGCGGGAGTGGAGGGTGTCGCGGACGGCGCCCAGAAGGCTTCTGGGCCAAGATGACACCACCCTAGGGACGGGGCCCGGCCCGCATGCGCATTGCGATCGCCGGCGACCTGCACGGGCAATGGGATGCCAGCGATGTGGATCTGCTCCACCGGCTCGCTCCTGATGCGGTGCTGGTGGTCGGCGACCTCAGCGATGGCCAGGAGCGCATCGCCGCCAGCCTGGGGCGGCTGGAGTTGCCCCTGGCCTGCATCCTCGGCAACCATGACGCCGGCCGTGATGCCAGCGGCCGCTGCCTGCGGCGCCAGATCGAGCTGCTGGGGGATCGCCATTGCGGCTGGGCGCTGCGGCAGCTGCAGCCCCCGGGGCTGGCGGTGGTGGGCGCCCGGCCCGGCAGCGCCGGCGGTGGCTTCCATCTCTCACAGGCGGTGCAGGCGGTCTGGGGGCCGATGAGCGTCGACGACTCAGCCCAGCGCATCACCAACGCCGCCTTGGCGGCCGATCCGGCCCTGCCGCTGCTGGTGCTGGCCCACAGTGGGCCGGCCGGTCTGGGCAGCGAGGCCCAGGACCCCTGCGGTCGCGACTGGAAACCACCCGCGTGTGACTGGGGCGACCAGGACCTGACCCTGGCGATCGAGCGCATCCGCCGCCACCGGCCCGTGCCACTGGTGGTGTTCGGCCACATGCACCACGCGCTCAAGCGCGGCCGGGGCCTGCGCCGCAGCTTTGTGATCGACCGCAGCGGCACCGCCTATCTCAACAGCGCCTGTGTGCCGCGCCATGGCGTCGATCAGGAGGGCCGTGCCCTGCGCCACTTCTCCTGGGTGGAACTGGTGGACGGCAGGGTGCGGCGCGCCAGCCACCGCTGGTACCACCCCGGCGGTGAGCTGCTCTATGAACAGTTGCTGGTGCAGCAACCGTTGGCCGTGCCGTGCTGATCTATGCGTGCGTGAGCGGCCACGGCTTCGGCCATGGCTCCCGGGTGGCCTCGGTGCTGCTGGCGCTGGCGACGCTCCGGCCACGCTGGCGGCTGGTGCTCTCCACCTCGCTGCCGCCCTCCTTTCTCCAGCTGGCCCTGGCGGGGGTGCCGTTCGAGCATCGCCCGCTGCGCTGGGATGTGGGCGCGATTCAGGCCGATGCGCTCGGTGTGGATGGAGACGCCACCCTGGCAGCGCTGGAGGCCGTGACTGCCTCGCTGCCGCCGCTGCTGGAGGCGGAAGCGCACTGGCTGCAGCAGCAGGGGGAACCGGTGCTGCTGCTGGGGGATGTGCCGCCGGCGGCGGCGCGGCTGGCGGCGTTGGTGCAGCGGCCGCTGGTGTGGATGGGCAACTTCGGCTGGGACGACATCTACGCGCCCATGGGGGGGGCCTTCCTCGACTGGGCCGAGCGCTTCCACCACGATTACCGCCGCGGCACGCACGTGATTCGCTGCCCGTTTTCGATGGCGATGGATTGGGGTCTGCCGGAGACGGCGGTGGGCCTGACGGCAGCAGCGCCGCAGCTGGCGGCGGACGCGTTGCGGCAGCGGCTCGACCTGCCGGCCGAGCGGGAGCGCTGCGTGATGGTGAGCTTCGGTGGGCTGGGTTTTGCCCTGGGCCCTGAGCCCTACGCCCGCTGGCCCGGCTGGACCTTTGTGACCACCGACGCCAGCGCGTCGGCGGCGCCGAATGTGCACCTGCTGCCGGCGGACGTGCGCCCCCTGGAGCTGATGCGGCTGTGCGGCCGCCAGATCAGCAAGGCCGGCTACAGCACCTTCTGTGAGGCGTTGGGCCAGGGCACGGGGGTGCATCTGGTGGAGCGCCATGGCTTCGCTGAAGCGGCAGTGCTGGAAGGCTGGCTGCGGCGCCACGGCCGGCACCGGCTGCTGAGCCAGCCGCAGCTGCTGGCCGGCGACTGGCAGCTCGACCAGCCGCTGCTGCCCCCCAGCGACGATCCGCTGGCAGCCGATGGCGCTCAGCAAGCGGCGGCTCAGTTGGTGCAGCTGGCCGAAGGGATGGCGCCCTGAACAACAGCGCTGATCGCTGGGGAGCATTGCAGCGCAGCCGTTCTGGTGTATTTCACTACTGAGCGGCTTCAATCAGCAGATCTGATCAACCAGCTCAGATTGATCGGAGCAGCAAAAAACTCAGTGCTCAACAGTGATCAGAACCGTGCGGCGCCTCAAGATAACTGGTGGACAGTCGTGCGATTGGCACATATAACCCTTGGATCCATGTTGGCGTTTGTCACATTGTGCCGAACCAAACCCGCCGCGATGGATTCATCCTTCTCTACGACGGTCCAGAAACAAGAAACTGACCTGCACATCTGAGCCGCTTCGTCAAGGTTCAGGGTCACTTCTCAGCCGATTCACAGACTTTTCAATCCCACGCGAATGCGCAGCGGAAACAACAAACCGTTGACCGATTGCGCCTAGCCACCGGCAGTCCCCCTCAGGATTCCGCCATCTTCCTTTCCCACGTCCCCTTCACTCCGACCCCCGTTTTGCGTACTCTCCGCTCCGCTGCCCGCCACCTGCTGCTGCCCGCCGCCGCGCTCGCGCTGGCGGCTCCTGCCCACGCTGCCGTGCCCAGAACGCCCTTCCTGTGGCAGGAGATCCGCCGCCCGGCTCCGGCCCCCGCTATCACCGGTCCTCACTCCATGGCGGTGGCCCTGCCCAGCGAAGTGCCGCAGGATCCCCGCTTCTTCGTGATCACCCCGGAGCGCCGCGCACTGCTCAACACGATCCGCTTCGCCGAAGGCACCTGGGCCCGCGGTGAAGACCGGGGCTACTGGATCATGTTCGGCGGCAGCCTGATGCCCTCACTGGATCGTCACCCCAACCGGGTGAACCGCACGCCGGGCTACGCCAGTGCCGCCGCCGGGGCCTACCAGTTCATGCCCTTCACCTGGACCATGGCCAGCAGCCGCTTGGGCCTGAACGGCTTCGGGCCCCATGTGCAGGATCAGGCCGCCATCTTCCTGATCCAGCGCCGCGGCGCACTCGAAAAAGCCGACCGCGGCGTGTTCACGCCCGAGCTGGCCGCCCGGCTGGCCCCGGAGTGGGCGTCGTTCCCCACCCTGGCCGGCAGCAGCTTCTACGGCCAGCCGGTGAAACGCTTCGATGAGCTGCGTCGTTTCTACGAAGCCAACCTGGCCGAGCTGCGCGCTTCACTCAGCGTGCGCATCGATGTGGCAACCGTTTCCACGCCGCCCCCGGTCTGCGACAACGACACCCTTTCCTGTGCGCTGGAGCAGGTGACGCCTACCCCCTGAGCGCTTAGCCGCTGAGATCACCCGCCCGCATTGCCCACCGGAGGTTTGCCCACCGTGCGCTGGGCGATGAGGTACGCGGCCAGAGAGCTGCCCAGGAAACCGAGGCTGTTGCGCAGCACCGGCAGCCAATCGGAGGTGCGGGTCACCACCGGGCCGAGGCCGAACACCACGAAGAGCATCACCCACAGCGGTGAGAGCAGCAGCACCCAGCTCCAGGCGACGGTATCTCCCTCCTTGCGCGGGTAGGCGGCGAAGCCCACGATCAGGCCGCCCAGCACCGAGGTGCAGAAGGTGAGCAGCCACTGCTCCTGCGGCAAGCCCGGCACCACCTGGCAGCCGCCGCGCTCCAGGCAGGTCTGCACGGCGCCGAGCGCCGCCACAATCGCGCCATCTTCGCCGTTGTCGCGCACATAGAACTGGTTGCCGTAGCGGGTCTGCAGCTCCACCCAGAAGGTGCGCGGCATCAGCGCGAACAGGGCATCGCCCACGTTGAAGTTCAGCAGGTTGCCACCGCGGGGGTCGGCCACCAGCAGCACGCTGCGCTCGTCGAGATCCCAGTACTGCTTCACCGCCAGGCCCGGAGTGCGCTCGTACTGGGTGAGCACCCGCAGCTTCCAGCCGCTGGCATCCTCGAAGCGGTCGAGCTTGTCTTCCAGGGCGGCGCGCTGACCATCGGTGAGCGCGCGTGCCAGATCGATCACTGGTGTGGGGTGATCAGGCAGCAGCTCCGGGTTGTCGGCCGCGAAGGCGGGCGCCCACGGCCAGAGCAGCAGCAGGGCGGCCAGCAGCGCCAGCCAGGACCCTGCCGCGGCGTGACGCCGGGGCGCGGGCGAGGCCGGCGAACGGGAGACGGAGGAGCGGCCCATGCGGCAGGTTCAATGTGCTCCGATTCTCCTTAACGCCAGGCCTGCCCGTGTCCGTTCCCCTCTGGCTGCAACAGCGTCTTCATGCGGCAGGCGGCAGCGTGCCCTTCCGCACCTATATGGAGTGGGCCTTGCACGATCCCGAGCACGGCGCCTACGGCGCTGGCCGTCTGCGCATCGGCCGCGCCGGTGATTTCGTGACCGCGCCTGCGCTCGGCCCGGACTTCGCCGCCCTGCTGGCCCCCCAGCTGGCCCAGTGGCTGCAGCAGCTGGACGCCGACAGGACGCTGTCGCTGGTGGAGACAGGCCCGGGCGAGGGGCAGCTGGCGGCGCAACTGGCGCAGGCACTGGTGGCCGGCTGGCCCCAGCTGGCTGCCCGCACCGAACTGGTGCTGGTGGAACCCAATGCCGGTATGGCCGCTCGCCAGCGCGAGCGGCTGCAGCACTGCCCGCTGCCGGTGCGCTGGAGCAGTTTTGGGCAGCTGGCGGACGCTCCGCTGGCCGGTGTGGTGGTGGCCCATGAGGTGCTCGATGCCCTGGCGGTGGAGCGGATCGTTTCGGACGGGGCGGCCTGGCGCCGCCAGCGGGTGACGCTCCACGCGGGGACGTTGCGGCTGGAGCCGGGCGAACCCCTGGAGCCGGAAGCGGCGGCGCGGCTGCAGCCCCTGGGGCTGGCGACGCCGGGCGCTCAGCGGCCCGCAGGCTGGTGCAGCGAACTGCATCCCGGCCTGGAGCCCTGGCTGGCGGCCTGCGGCGCTGCGCTGGGGCAAGGACGGCTGCTGGTGATCGACTACGCCCTGGAGGCCTGGCGCTACTACGCGCCCTCGCGCTGCGACGGCACCCTGATGGCCTACCGGGAGCAGCGGGCCAGCGGCGATCCGCTGCTGGAGCCGGGCACGTGGGATCTCACCGCCCACCTGTGCATCGACAGCCTGGCGGCGGCGGCGGCGGCCAGCGGCTGGCAGCTGCTGGGTCAGCGCCGTCAGGGGGAAGCCCTGCTTGCCCTGGGTCTAGCCCAGCGCCTGCACGGGCTGCAGCAATCGAGCGGGCACGGCGTGGATCTGGCCGATTTGCTGGCACGCCGCGAAGCACTGCTGCGGCTGGTGGATCCCACCGCCCTGGGTGACTTCCGCTGGCTGGCCTTCCAGCGCAGCGATCGCGAGGGTGAGATCCCGGCGGCAAGCCAGTTCCTGCAGGACCCCGATCCCACAGAAGCTGGCTGAAGCTGCAGCGAGCTGAGAGATCCCTGGCTCCGGATCAGGTAGCAAACCGGGTGATCGTGCGCAGTCCTACTAGCTGTCGCACACGGCGGGCATCGGCGGGGTCAAGCTCCAGCTGCACATCCACCACGCCATCGGTGGGGGCGCCATCGGCGGGATTCACCTGGCGCACCCGCGCCGCCAGGCTGCCGGGGAAAGCGCCGCTGAGGCTGCTGATCCGGGCCGGCTGGCCCAGACGGATGCGGGTCAGATCGCTGGCATCCACTTCGGCGATCGCTTCGAGCCGGTCGCTGGTGCCCAGCTCCAGCACGTTCATCACCCCCGGCCGCTCGCCCACGCGGGCGTAGAGGCGCAGCACCTTGCCGTCCATCGGGGCACGCAGGGCACTGCTTTCCAGCTCGACGTCGGTGCGGGCGATCGCCTGGCGGGTGCTCTCCATGCCGGCCTGGAGCTCCACCAACTGCTGCTCGCGCTGCTGCAGATCGGCGCGGGAGAGGGCCCCGACCTGCACCAGCGGCCGGAAGCGTTCCACATCGGCCTGAACGCGGTCTGCCTGGAGGCGCAGCTGCTCGGAGCGGCGCTGCAGCAACTGGCGCTCTGCCTGCAGGGCAGGGCCGCTGTCGAAGCGGGCCAGCACCTGGCCGCGCTGCACGCTGTCGCCTTCCTGCACCAGCAGTTGCACCAGGCGCGGGCTGATGCCGTTGCTGCTGAGCGGGGCGGCCAGCTTGCGGGTCTCACCCGCCAGCTCCAGCCGGCCGGGCGCCGACAGCGGCTCGAAGGGCCCGCTGGCACGCAGGGCCTGCACCACCCCGGCCCCTGAGGCCAGCAGCACGATCACGCCGAGGAGGCGGAAGCTCCTCATTTGCCTTCGTTCACGCCCCGGTTGATCACGCAACCGCCGGCGGCCCCACCGATCAGCACACCATTGCGGCAGCGGTCGCGGTTGGCCTCCGCCTGCTGCTTCGACTGCTGTGCCTGGACCGGCTCCGCGCCGACCAGGGCGGCGGCCAGCACCAGGAGATGGGCAGATCGAGGCATGAGCGGCATCTTCAACCAGGAAGCCAAGACATGACCAGACCTTACCCAGCCTGCTGGGGAGCGCCATGCCCGAGTTGTGACAGGGTGTGAGATCAGCATCGGGGTGGGGCGATTGCCGTCGCCTTCAGCTCCGCTGCCTCACCCTGCGCCGCGGCATCCTCTTTGAGCAGGAGTGGATTCTCTGGTGCGATGAAGTGACCGCCTTCCTGGAGGCGCTGCGATAGAGACGGTGCGTCGCTGCCGCTGCCATGGCCTTGATTCCGATTGCGCTCACCATCGGCGGCAGTGATTCCGGCGGCGGCGCCGGCATCCAGGCCGACCTCAAAACGTTCAGCGCCCTGCAGGTGCATGGCTGCTCGGCGATCACCTGCGTCACGGCCCAGAACACCCGCGGCGTGGAGCGGGTGGATGCCCTGCCCCGCGAGGCGTTGCGGGCCCAAGTGGAGGCAGTGACGCGGGATCTGCCGGTGGCGGCGCTCAAGACCGGCATGCTGCTCAACCAGGGCTTGATTGAGGCCACCGCCGCCGCAATCGCCCCGCTGGCGGCCGCCCGGGTGATCGATCCGGTGATGGTGTCGCGGGCAGGGGCGGTGCTGCTGGAGCTGGAGGCGATCGAGGCCCTCAAAGCCCAGCTGCTGCCGCTGGCAGACCTGCTCACCCCCAACGTGCACGAGGCACGGCTGCTGGTCGGGCGGCCGCTGGAGAGCGCCGACGATCTGGAGCTGGCGGCGGAGCGCATCGCCGCGCTGGGGCCCAAGGCGGTGCTGATCAAGGGCGGCGGGCTGCGGGGCCTGTGCGGCAGCGACGTGCTGTGGCGTGACGGCCGCATCCAGTGGTTTCGCCTGGAGCCGATCGACACGCCCCACAGCCACGGCAGCGGTTGCACCCTCTCGGCGGCGATCACAGCGGAGTTGGCCCGTGGCGCCGCACTGGCAGCGGCGATCCAGACCGCCAAGGCCTTCGTAGCGGGCGGCTTGCGCCATGCCCTGGCGATCGGCGGTGGCCAGGGTCCGCTGTGCCATTGGCATCAGGCGTTGGGGTGAAGCTGCGATCCACAGCCGCTTGCTGCTGCGCAGGAGGCGTCAAGGGGTGATGGTCTTGATGTCATCGAAGGCGCGCGCGAAGGCGGGGCGGCGGCCCAGCAGGGCCAGGTAGCGCTGGAAGATGCGCTCGCCGCAGAGACCAATGGAGCGGGCCCAGAGCACGTTGTGGCCCATGACCAGATCGGCGGCAGTGAAGGCGGTGCCGCAGATGTGGGGGTCCCGGCGCAGGCGCTCGGCCAGCTGGGGTTCCACCTGCTCCTGGAAGCGGCGGCGGGCGCGTTCAACCTCACCGGGGTCCCGTTCCGCCTGTGGCAGCAGCTTCTCGTGCAGCCGGAGCTGCCAGAGCAGGCGATCGACGCTGGTGGCACCGAACTGGAGCATCTGGAGCACGTCGGCGCGCTGCGGGGAGGCGGGCTCCGGCGGCAGCAGGCAGGCGGCGGGGTAGGCGTCCGCCAGGAACAGCACGATCGCGGCGCTCTCGATCAGGGTCTGCACGCTGCCGTCGTCGCGGACCACCTGCAGCACCGGCACGGAACGGTTGGGGTTGAGAGCCGCAAAGGCGGGGGCGAACTGGTCGCCCGCTGCCAGATCAAGGCGCTCCAACACGAAGGCCTCGCCCACGACCTCATGAAGCGCCCAGCGCACACGGGCGCTGCGGGTGGCGGAGGCGTGGAACAGCTTGAGCTGGGCGATGGTCATGGGGGGAATCAGCTCGGCGGCAGGGCCGCTTCAGGGCTCTGGGTGGAGAAAGCGACCCGTCAGGCGCACGGCCAGGGAGGCTGACCGCTGGGCGTGCCAGCGGGTGCACCCTCCGCACCAGGTGTATCGCATCGCCAAGGCCTGGACTGCGCCCGCGCCCCTGGGTCGATTTACTGTGCCTCGCGGTGACTTGACCTGCCTGGGCGCCATGGTTCTGTCCCTTCCCAGCCAAACCTGCGTGCTCGTGGTGGGAGCTGGCCCCACCGGATTGCTGCTGGCCGGAGAGCTGCAGCGCCGCGGCGTTCCGAACCTGTTGATCGACGCCCGCGCTGAAGCCCTGCATTGGGACCGGGCCACGGTGATCCACCCACGCTCGCTGGAAATCTTCGAGGCGCTCGGGCTGGTGGATCGGTTTCTCGAAGCTGGCTGCCGGCAGCGAAGAATCCTGATCCACGCCGATGGCCAGCGGCTCGGGGAACTGGATCTGGCCGACTGCGGCAGCCGCTACGGCTTCAATCTCGGCCTTTCCGAAGAGGTGACCGAAGCGATCCTCAAGGATCATCTCGAGGGGGAGGGGGGCGCGGTGCACCGCTCCTGCCGGCTGGTGGCTCTCCAGCCCCACAACGACGGCGTGACCGCCACGGTGGACTGCGATGGGCGGGAGCAGACCGTGCAGGCCCGCTGGGTGGTGGGCTGCGACGGCCTGCGCAGCACCACCCGCGAACTGAGCGGGCTCAGCTTCGAGGGCCATGGCATCGCCCGCCCCTGGGCCGTGTTCGATGCCGCGGTGGAGGGCTGGGCCGAGAGCCACGAGGTCAATGCGGCCTACCTCGACCCATCGCCCCTGATCCTCACGGCCCTGCCCGAGGGCCGTTGGCGGGTGTACCTGCGGCCCGCAGGCGACCAGGGCGACCTTGAGGCGGAGGCCGCCGCCGTGCTGCGGCGCTACTTGCCGGAGGCCCGCTTCACCGCCGTGGAGAACCCCAGCCGTTTCCACTGCCACAGCCGGGTGGCCAGCGCCTTCCGCGCCGGGCCGGTGTTTGTGGCCGGCGATGCCGCCCACGTGTGCTCTCCCGCCGAGGGGCACGGCATGAACTGCGGGCTGCAGGATGCCGCCAACCTGGCCTGGAAGCTGGCCCTGGTGCACCAAGGCGCCGCTGACTCCTCCCTGCTGGACAGCTACGAGCAGGAGCGGCGTCCGGTGGCGCAGCAGATCTGCCGCTCCAGCGACGCTACCGAGCAGGCCCACTTATTGCAGGACAGCGGCGAGCGTGCCGCCCGCGACCGGGCGATCGCCGCCATGCTGGCCAATCCGGTGGCCAGCCATCAGGAGGCGGTGGCGGAAGCCGAGATGAACGTGAGCTACGCCAGCTCGGCGATCTTGAGCGGCAGTGACAGCCAGCCGCACGGCTTCGCAGAAGCCCTCGGCTTAGGTGCCGGTCAACGGCTGCCCACCACGATCGCGGTGCCGCCCGATGCCGGCACGAGCCTTCTGCACACGCTCACACACCGGTGCGGCCACACGCTGCTGCTGCTGGCGGGCCCCGAGACGCCCCCGGAGGCACTCGCGTGCCTGCAGGCCGAACTGGAGGCCGACAGGGCTGCCGGCACGGTCCCGCAGGTCTTGGTGGAGGCGGTGGTGTCCCTACGGCTGGAGGAGGCGTCCAGCCTGGGCCTGGCGCCCCTCACGCTTCTGGCCGTGCGGCCCGACGGCTTCATCGCCCTGCGAGCCGACACCGATCACCGCAGCGCGGTGCAGCGGTATGTGGCGCTGTTGAGGGGCCGCTGATGCGCTCCGTTTCGCCAGGATGGGGACCTCAGCGTCAGGGCCCTGCCCAGGCCGCCCCAACCCGAACGTTCCGTGCCGTCATCCGTGCCGATATCCGCGCCGTCAACAGAGCCCGCACCAGCCGCGGCACCAGCGCCGACGACAGCTGAGCCGACAACCACCACGTTCGCGGCGTTTGCCCAACGGGCCGACTATTCGCTGCTGGATTCGCTGCGCGCGGACCCGCAGGCCACGGTCGATGGCGTTGATCACCAGCCCCGTCAGGTGTTCTCCGGTCATTACGTGCCGGTCACGCCCACACCGCTGCCAGCGCCGGAGCTGGTGGCACACAGCAGCACCCTCTTCCACGAGCTGGGCCTGAGCGAATCACTGGTCCGCGACGACCAGTTCCGGCGGCTGTTTTCCGGCGACATCAGCGTGGCCACAGAGCCGATGCGGCCCTACGGCTGGGCCACCGGTTATGCCCTCTCGATCTACGGCAGCGAATACATCCAGCAGTGCCCGTTCGGCACCGGCAACGGCTACGGCGATGGCCGGGCCCTTTCCGTGTTCGAAGGCGTGTTCAACGGTCGTCGCTGGGAGATGCAACTGAAAGGCGGTGGGCCCACGCCCTACTGCCGCGGCGCCGATGGCCGCGCCGTGCTGCGCTCCAGCGTGCGCGAGTTTCTGGCGCAGGAGTTGATGCACGCCCTGGGGGTGCCCACCTCCCGCTCCCTCACGCTTTATGCATCGCGATCCGAAACCGTGCGCCGGCCCTGGTATTCCCCGAACTCGCGCTCGTTCGATCCCGACATCCTGGTAAACAACCCGGCAGCGATCACCACCCGCGTGGCGCCCTCCTTCCTGCGGGTGGGCCAGCTGGAGCTGTTCGCCCGCCGCGTCCGCCGCCAGGCCCATCCGGAGGCGCTGAACGAGTTGAGGATGATCGTGGCCCACCTGATCGAGCGCAACTACCGGCAGGAGATTGAACCGGGTCTGCAGTTCAGCGACCAGGTGCTGGAGCTGGCGGGATTGTTCCGCGCGCGGCTCACTTCACTGGTGGCGAACTGGATCCGTGTGGGCTACTGCCAGGGCAATTTCAACAGCGACAACTGCGCGGCAGGCGGCTACACCCTCGACTATGGCCCCTTCGGCTTCTGCGAACTGTTTGATCCCAGATTTCAACCCTGGACCGGCGGCGGCGAGCATTTCAGCTTCTTCAATCAACCGGCAGCGGCTGAAGCCAACTTCCAGATGTTCTGGTCCGCCCTGCGGCCACTGCTCGAGGACAACACGGAGGCCCTGGCCAGGCTGGATCAGATCCGCGATGGCTTCGCCGAAGCGATGCAGCAGGAGATCGAGGCGATGTGGGCCAGCAAGCTTGGCCTGATCTCCTACGACGCCACGTTGGTGAACGAGCTGCTGCAACTGATGGTGCACTCCAAGGTCGACTACACGATCTTTTTCCGCAGGCTTTCTGCCATCCCCGAGCAACTCTCCGCCCTGACAGAGAGCTTCTACCTGCCGAATTCAGACGAGCTCGATAGGCAATGGACGCAGTGGTTGCAACGCTGGCGTGCACAAGTCACGGCCAATGGCAACCTCAGCGAGACATCTGCAGCGATGAAGCGTGTGAACCCGGCAATCACCTGGCGTGAATGGCTGATCGCACCGGCTTATCAACAAGCTGCCGAAGGCGACACCACAGCGATCCAGGAGTTGCAGGCGGTGTTCCGCCATCCCTACACAGAGTTGAGCCCGGAACTGGCGGCCACCTACGACCGCCTGAAGCCCAGGGAGTTCTTCAACGCCGGAGGAGTGTCGCACTACAGCTGCTCGTCCTGAGCCGAACCGGTCCACACGCGGAGGTTCGCCAAGGTGATGGTGAGCAGCGATCAGGACTCAATCTCCTGCTCAAGCATTCCCTTCTCGGTCGTGTAGGCCAAGCCGTCTCTGCCGAGGTGCCGGTGGCGGGCGAAGCGGCGGGCAAAGGATCGTTTGCGGTCGAGGCGCCCGGTGGGGGAGCTGGCGCTGCGCGCCCAGCCGGTGCGAAGACTGTTGCGCTCCTCAATGGGGCGGTTGAGCCCGCGCAGGGTCGCCAGCCGCAGCAGCGGGATCGCGATCAGCAGAAGGGCGTAACCGATGCTGAACCAGGCCAGACCCGCCAGCAGGGGCGGCGTGGGCTGAAGGATATCGAACAGCATCGGGGCGAGCAGCAGCAGGGCGCCACTGAGCACGGCATAGGCCCAGCGCACGTCCGAGCTTGCGCGGCTGAAGACATACCGCCGCTCCCGCAGCGGGGGTGAGGGGCGATCCGCAGCAAGGGTCTGGCTACGGCCGGCTGCAGGCATGGCGAGCCCGGAGCTCACCTGCAGGCTCGGGAAGTGATAAGCAAAATCGCCCTCTTCACTCACCTCCGGGCGGCCATCGAAGCGCAGCAGCACCGGCAGCATCGCGGCATCGGCGATCTCACTGGCCCGTTCAGCGTCGGCGGGCCGGGGGGGCAGATCCAGCAGAGGCGCCAGATCCTCGGCAATCACGGCCCCACCACGATGGGCGATGAAGCAGCCGATACGGCGCCAACGCCGCTGCTCGAGGTTGCGGTTGGGATCGCCATCGCCGAAGAGCACCGAAAACAGCGACTCCAGAAGCTCCAGGTCTTCCTGGATGGCTTTCTGTCGTTGCAAGGCGACCGGATCATCACCCTGATGGCGGCGGCCCCTGGCGAGGCCGGCCACGCTGTCGCCCACGCCAAGCACAACGTGCAGCAGCAGACCACCCATGGCATTGAGGAACTCCGCGGAGGCCGGAATCCGGCCGGTCAGCATCAGGCCAGTGACCAGCAGCAACGCCAGCAACGTCAGAAGCGTGCCGATCACAAGGCGGACCAGCCGGCTGGACTGCCGCCAGAGCCAGCCGAGCGTGGCCCCCAGCCGCAACCGCCAGGAATGCGCCAGCAACCTTCGCCAAAGATGGCGTGGGAAGTGGTAGGCCACGCTGCCGTCGTTGCTCACCCGCAGAGTCGCCCCAGCGGCTACCGCCAGCTCCAGCAGCTGGCGCTCCATCAGCTCCAGGGAGAGGCCCGTGCGGGATGCCGCCTCTCCGGCGGTAAGCGCACCACCGCGCTCCCCCAGCAACCGCACAAGCTCAGGTTGAGCAGCAGAGAAACGGATCATCGAGGTCGTGGCAGTGGAGGATGGAACCGAGCAGCAGCACCGCCGTTGAGTTTGGGTGGAAACGATGCTGCCCGGCACGCGCCCAACCCCACGGGCCAACAAACAGGTAAGACAGCATCACCGCCCCCAGCTGCAAGCAAGGCGGCAGCCACACGGGGGTTATCGCTGAGGTGGTTGATGTCCGCGGTTGGTTGATGCGGTTCGTGAACACCTTGGTGGCGAGGCAGGACACCTGAAGCAAGCTGCTGGTCTGGATCTGGATGCAGCGTTGGGCTCTTCACTAATGCTCCCACTCTGCACGCGGCACCTGGTGATGATGACACTGGCCTTCCTTCTCGCTGGCTGTGAGCATCTCCTGAAGCCGAAGCCCTTTCTGCTGCGTTGCCAGCTCGAGGGAGGCTCGCTGAAGACCGTCCGCGTCAATCCCCGCCAGCAACAAGTACAGGAACTGGATCCCCGTACGTTGGACAGGACGAACACCTTCTGGAACTCCGACATCCCAGATCCGGATGCGCGAGGTCTGGTGGATGAGACGCTCGTGAGGATCACCTCGCAGGAGGTTCACTGGGAGGTGAAACGGTATCGGCCACAGATGGAGTGGGAGACCAACACCGTCGATCTCCAAAACCTCAGCTACAAGGGCGAAACCGGTACGTTCACGGATCTTGAACCCGCCAAGTGGAACTCGAAGGGTGTCTGCCAGAAGCTCGATGATGTTCCTGACGCTTCCACCGAGGCTGAGTAGGGTCTACACCTTTTCGGCGACCATGGCGTTGACGGTTGGCCTCGCGCCGGTGTTCTGGCTCTGCCAATGGAACCGAGAGGGGCCAAGGGCCAGGTCGCGGGTGCCGGTGGTGGGGGAGAAGAGGGCTTCGCTTGAGTGCAGGGTGATGAACAACAGGTTGGTGGCGCTGCTCTGGTGCCAGAGCACGCCTTCGCAGTAGATCCAGGGACCTCATGATCCCCGCACGACCAGGCTGCTCGTCAGGACAGAACGGTCTTCAGCTGAAAGATCAATTGTGGTAATTCCACCTGGATCACATCCCACACCATATCAAGATCGACCCCCAGGTAGGCGTGGATGAGTTGATTGCGCATCGCGATGATCTCCCGCCAGGGGATCTCAGGATGAGCGAGCCTCACCTCCTCTGGGATGCGAGTGGCGGCCTCGCCGATCAGCTCGATGTTGCGAAGAACGGCGTCCTGAATTAGCTGATTCGCCTCGAACTGCGCACGGTGTTTCGGAACTGACGTCCATGGCCGGCAGTGAGCGCTGAGGCGGGGCTTGGCATGACGCTAAGCCGCCAACGGATCTTCACTTAGTGACCCACAGGACCTGCTCGCTTTCCTGACACTGAATCTTCTATGGAGCCTGGCCAATTGGCCTCAGAAGCAGGAAGCCAGCTTCGGGATGGGTTGAGAAAGCCTCAATGGCCTCGACGTGAGCAAGCAGCAGAGCCGCCGTTGCAGCATTGCCGGCGTTACCGATGGCCAGGCAGATCACCTTGGGAGGGAAACCGCGCGTCACGCTGAGCCGGAGAAAATCCTCGTCCTTGGTTACCAACAGAGCACCATCAGAGCGGGCCTGCTCCCAGATCACCGGATCATCAGCTCCACCCAGGCTGAGCAGCCGCACATGGCTGGAATCGGGAAACCGATCCAAGAGCAGTGGTAGTAGCCGTTCTGAGAGGTTCTCGTCCAGCAGCAGGCGGACGCTCACGCCGCCGATGAGGACAGGGTGATCAGGCAACGTTCCCGATCTGCCGCGTAGGCGAGGCAGGCCAGCACGTCGTCGTGGCTGAGCTGCGGGAAGTCTTCCAGCAATTCCGCTTCGCTCATGCCGCTGGCCAGAGAACCGAGCAAATCTCCCACGGTGAGCCGAGTGCCACGAACGCACGGCTTGCCGAAGCGCACCGCCGGGTTGATCGTGATCCTTGCCTGGATATCCATGGATCAACGCTAAACCGCCAACGCCAGGGATGGTGGGGAGCAGCTGCTGTCCCACGCCACAACCATGCAGCAAGGCTGCCGGGATCTCCCGCTTCAGCCGCTGACAGATCACCATCGGCCGCTGACAACTGTGGCTCTGGTATCAGCCAAAGCCGAGACAAACGAATGGCTCCCTGACCGTGTCCAGCCGACGCTCCTCTGGCTCTCCCAGTGGAACCGAGAGGGGCCGAGGGCCAGGTCGCGGGTGCGGGGGTGGAGTGGGGAGAAGAGGGCTTCGCTTGAGTGCCAGATCACGCCTTCGTGGTGGATGCAGAGGGCGGCGGCGGTGAGGATGCCAATGGCTAAGTGGTGGGAGGATCCTTCTCCAACACAGCCAATAGAGAGCTTTTCAGGCCAGGTAGGTCATTCTGGATCGAATCCCAGAGAATCAGCTGATCTACGGCTTCGTACACATGGATGATTCTGTTCCGTGTACCAACGATGCGGTGTAGATCGGGAATGATCGTGAGCACACTTGGATCGGCCTCAAGGGCCCTCTTGAGAGCCTCTCCGATGATTTCAAATTTGCGCTCCACAGCTGATTGGATCAGCTCATCGTCAAGGTAGTGATCAAGCGTGCAGTTCTCGATGAAGCGTTCAATCGCCTTTATGGCCTCAAAGGCGTCAAGCAGGCGTTTCAGCGCCTCTCTTCGCATTTCAGAGTTCCAGGATTAGCCGGCGTGACGCATCCACGTCTTTCCGGAAATAGGGATTGTGGATCATGGGTTCCGTCAAGAGATCCACCGGACGGCCGAAGAGGGCTTCCAATTCATCGGCGAAGGAACAGAAGCGTCGTGCATAGCCCGGTTCCCGTTGGCCCGACATCTGCACGATGAAGTCCAGGTCACTGCTGGCGGGGTTAAACAGGCCCTTCGCCGCCGAGCCGAACACTTCCAGCCGGTCCACCCCGTAGAGGGCGCACAGGCGCCTGAGCGGCTCCAACCGGTCGATCAGCAAGGGCAGTAGCGGGGCAGCTGTGTCCATGGGGTCAGGTTAATGGAGCTTTCGGGTCCCTCACACCGCCACCGCCAGCTCCGGGTAGAAGGCCCCCGGAATCGCCCTATGGAGCCGCCAGCGAATCGCCATCGGCCGCTCGCCCTCGTGGCTCACATACTCGGCAAAGCCCAGGCACAGGAACGGCAGTGCCATCCCGCCCCGGTTATGTAGGGGATGGCGACGTCGTTGTAGCGGGTGGTGGTGGCACCGTTGAGACGCTCCTCTTCGACCATCACAGCAGCTGGCGGAACTGCTCAGGCGTCAGACCTGCATCGCGCGCAATCGCGCCCATGGTGATGGCGTTGATGGGGTCGTGTCTTGGGATCACGAGCCGACGCTCACCATTGCTCAGGATCAGATGACCCGACTCGCGGACAATCCGATACCCCAGCTTCAGAAACACCCTCACGGCCTCCTTCTGGCTGATTCCCGGTAGCCGCGGCATCAGATGGCGAGTTCCATCGTCTCCACGCTGCGCACGCCACCCTCCTCAGCTTCCACTTCCAGCCAGAGGGCAATCGCTTCGCGGATGTTCGCCAGTGCTTCGTCCCTGTTGGCTCCCTGGGAGTGGCAGCCCGGCAGGTCAAGGCAGCTCACTGACCAACCCTCTTCGGTTTCCAACAGCCGGATGCGGTAGCTCATGCCGGTCTGACTCCCTGACCTGCGTTCAGGCTAAGCGGCATGGAGCTGGCCTCTGCCTCCCAGTCCCCTCAAACCGCCACCGCCAGCTCCGTATAGAAGCCCCCCGGAATCGCCCTTTGCAGCCGCCAGCGAATCGCCATCGGCCGCTCGCCCTCGTGGCTCACATACTCGGCAAAGCCCAGGCCCAGGAACGGCAGCGTCACCCCGCCGCGCCTGTTCTCCTCCCGCACGAATAGCAGCACCCGGCTGCCGCGCTCAACGTGGTGGATGTATCTCTGCCCGGTGGGTGAGGCTTCCCGGGTGAGGCTCTGGCTCTCCCAGTGGAACTCCCACGGGGAGATGGCGTAATCGTTGTAGCGGGTGGTGGGGGAGAACAACCGCTCGGATTTCTTGAGGGTGATGAAGAAGACGTCGCAGCGGGTGGCTTCATCGAAGAAGACTCCCTCCCGGCCTGGGAAGGGCCTGGTGTCGTTGAGCAGCCCAAAGGCGGCGAACACCTCGGCGCGGGAGTAGCGGCCATGCAGGCCAAGGGGCACCGGCGGGGCCGGCTCGCCATCGGCCACGAACGGCCAGGCGAGGGGCGCCACCAGATGGGTGGTGCGCTCCAGCAGCAGCTCAAACAGCTCCACCAGCTCGGCGCGGAGCTCGGCGGCGGCCCAGAGCCGCACGAGGGCCTCGGCCAGGGGCACGTGCTGCCGGCCGCTGCCCCAGAGCTGGGTCATCAGCATCCGCCAGCGGCGCTCGGCCCAAGGATCCAAACCCGCCGGATCGGGAGCCACGGGGCGCTGCAGCTGATCCACCAGCCAACGCAACCGCTCCGGGTCGTCGAGATGCAGCAGGCCGCCGGCGATGCCACGCCCCAGCCGCTTTTCATCGTCGCTGGGCTCCCCTGAGGCCGCCCCGGCACCCCACCCCAGCTCCCGCTGCAGCAAAGCCCATGACCCCGCCACCCGGTAGAACTCCCCCAGCTCCATCCCCAGCCCCTCCAGCAACCCCGCCAGCGAACAGCGCCCGAGGCGGCGGCATTCCGCCAGCAACTGGGGCCGCCGGCTGGGCAGCGACTCGCGCAGATTGGCCAGCACCCGCTGGCTCGACACCCGATCGAGCTGCAGGCTGCAGCCGGCCGGCAGGAAGGGAAACCCCTACTTGATCTGCTGCTCCAGCTGGTCGCGCGTGCCGCCGAGCAGGGCGCGGTAGCGGAGGTCGAAGCGGAAGTTGCGGTGCGCCTGGCCGATGAAATCGAGCACCGTGAGGCAGCTTTTGCCCGGGCAGAGGCGCAGCCCGCGGCCGAGCTGCTGCAGGAACACGATCGCGCTCTCGCTGGGGCGCAGGAACAGCACCGTGTCGATGTCGGGGATGTCGAGGCCTTCGTTGAACAGATCCACCGCGAACAGGATCTGCAGCTCGCCGGAGCGCAGGCGGCGGATCTGCTCGGCACGCTCGTCGCGGGGGCTGGAGGCATCCAGGGCGGCGGCGCGCAGACCGGCGGCCACGAACTTGCGGGCCATCCAATGGGCGTGCTCCACGCTCACGCAGAAGCCCAGGGCCCGCATCGCCGCCAGGTTGGTGACCTTGTCTGCCAGTTCGCGCAGGATCAGGCGCAGGCGGGCGTCGTCACCAGGCTCGATACCCAGGCCAGCGCATTCTTGTCGTTCTGATCTCCGGCTATGCCCATCTGGTGCCTTATGTCGAGGCCGACGATCACCTCTTTCTCAAAACCATCATTCCCAGCCGCAAAGCCACCATCGCCTACCGCCCAGGAGACCGACCATGAACCCCCTTGATCACGAAGAGCAGGAGATCCTGGAAGCCTTCGAAGCGGGCACGCTCCGTTCGGTGGCCACGGCTGCAGAGCGCTCCCGCCTGGAAGCCTCCGCAAGGTCAACGGCCACCAAGGATCAGCGCATCAACATTCGCCTCACCAGTGAGGATCTGGGCGCCTTGCGTGCCCGTGCCCTGCAGGAGGGCATTCCCTACCAGACCCTGATCAGCAGTGTCCTTCACAAGTACGTGAGCGGCAGGCTTCTCGATCGACCCTGAGCGTGTGGAGCTTCGTGGTTTTGGGCGGCCCGTCAGGCAGTAGCCCCTGTTGGGAATCCTTCTGGCTTGGGCGTGCAGTGGCTGCAGCCAACCTGGCTTCGGGGGTAGCTGTGCCGCCCCAGCCCCTCTCCCACTCCGCTTCAGCACGCGGTGGCGATAGCCCCCCCTGGCGGCGGAATTCAGATCCACGGCTGCCGCCGGCGCGGCCCGAGGCAGCTGCAGCAGGTCGCCGAGGGGTGTCGTTCCCATCGCCCTCGATGGGGATGCAGTCCAGAATGGAGCCATGGCTGCCCCTTCGACCCAGGAAACCTCCCTCTCCCAGCGGCTCCAGGGCGCCCGTGAGGAGGTGCTTGCCGTGGCTCACCGCCATGGGGCCCGCAACCTGCGGATCTATGGCTCGGTGGCCCGTGGCCAGGATCGGCCCGGCAGCGACCTTGACCTGCTGGTCGATCTGGAACGGGGCTGTTCCCTGCTGGACGTGATCGCTCTTCGGCAGGAACTGGAAGCTCTCTTGAATTGCCAGGTGGATCTGGCGGAAGCTGCGCAGTTGCATCCTTTGATCCGCGATCAGATCATTGCTCAGGCAAAGGCTTTGTGAGCAAGGATCTCCTTTACCTCACCAACATTGCCGAAGCTCTTGAGCGCATCACTCTCTACTCCATAGAAGGCCACTCAGCCTTTCTTGCTTCCACGCTTGTGCAGGATGGAGTGATCCGTAACTTGATCGTGGTCGGCGAAGCCGTGAAGAATCCGTTCGCGGATCTTTGCGAGTCCGAACCGTCCACTCCTTGGAAGTCCATCGCCGGCATGCGAGATGTTCTGATTCATGATTACTTGCGTGTGAATCTGGAGCAGGTCTGGGAAACCGTGGCGCGTGATCTTCCTCCCCTTGGTCTCACCGTACACTCGCTGATTGAGCGGCATAGGAACGATTGAGCGCGAAGCCAGCATCGCCTACTGCCAAGGAGTCCCACCATGAGCCCCCTGGATCACGAAGAGCGGGTGATCCTGCCACTCGCGGCATAGCTGCAGCAGCGCGTTGCGTAGTGGCTGAGCCATGCTGGCCTTTGGCTAGGTAGCGGCGTCACTCAGCTCGTCGCTACCGATCAGGCTGTAGGCGCCGCTGCCGTAGGCGGTGATGCTGTTGCCGGTGAGCACCTTGCCCACCATCGGCCGCCCAGGATCCGCAGGGCCACGTCCTGCGCTGGGGCGGGGCTTTGGCGGCCCCGCAGCTCCATGAGCATGAGGGGTTGGTCGATGGGGCTCATGCGCCTGCGCTCGGCGATGCACTGCCGCAGGCGCTGGTAGGTGGTGGAGGGGGGCGGGGTCATGGGGGAATCCTGGCGGGGTGAGACGGGGGTGGCATTGGTGAGGGAGAGGCCCAAAAGATCCCCATGCCAGGGCCACAACCAGCTCACGGTTGTGATCTGCTGTCCCCCTTAGGCTGGGGAAGCCAGGAAACCGTCATGACAGACCAGCTTGGGCGCATCACCATCAACCCTGAGATCTGCCATGGAAAGCCAACCATCCGCGGGTTGCGTTATCCCGTGGAGATGGTGCTCGAACTGTTGTCAGCTGGGATGAGTGCGGCTGACATTCTCGCCGATTATCCAGATCTCGAGGCTGAAGACATCACGGCAGTGCTTGAGTACGCAACCCAGCTATCCCGAATTCAGCGGGTTGATCTCCTTTCTGCATGAGGATCCTGCTGGATGCCCAGCTGCCACGATCGCTCGTTCGGCCGCAGTCATCTCTTGCGCGGCACTCCCGCCAGGCTTCTGCTTGTGGCCACGGGCAACATCGGCAACCAGGATCTCACCGCTCTGCTGCTTCGTGTTCTTCCGGAGCTGAACCGGCTGTTTGAAACCCATGTCCTCATCGAGCTGAGTCGGAAGGCATTGGTTGTTCGGCATTGAACGTCAGTGAACTCGGCGCCGATGACCCGCTTGACCACCTGGCTCATGGGCATCCATCTCTCCAACCCCTTTGCCCAGCTTCGACCGCGCTTACGATGGACTTCTTGCCGGGAGGAGTGGCGATGACGCCCATGTCTGACCTGCTGCAACTGCCCCAGAGCGAGCGGCTGGCCCTGGCGATAGCCCTGTGGGACAGCCTGGATGACCAGGCCCGAGATGGGGCGCTGCCAGTGGACCCTTCCCTCTTCGCCGAGCTAGACCGGCGCTGGGCGACCCATCGCGACAACACCGAAGCGGCTGTGCGCTGGGATGAGGTGCGGAGCCAGCTCGGCCTGGGATGACCATGCGCCCGGTTCGCTTCCTGCCGGAGGCGGTGGAGGATCTGCTGGCGACCCAGCGCTGGTACGGCAGGCGAGAGAGCGCATCCGCCTCGATCCCAGATCCTTCCCCATGATTCACGGGCAGGTCCGCAGGCTCGTGCTCCGGAGGTTTCCCTATGCCGTCTACTTCCGAGAGCAGCGCTCTGAAATCCTGGCGGGTGTGACAGGGGGTGGCACTTGTGGAGGAGAAGCCCTGCGGCGATGCCTTCCCCTCCATCACCCCCTCGGCCAGACCTGGCGGGTTGCCTACGATGAATCCACTGAAAGAAGCAGAGGCTGTGCGCACGTTCTCCGCCGTCATCGAGCGCTGCGCGGACACAGGAATGCTTGTGGGCTACGTCCCAGGCTTCCCCGGTGCCCACAGCCAGGGGGAGACCCTCGATGAACTGCAGGCCAACCTCCAGGAGGTGATCGCCATGCTCCTGGAGGACGGCGAGCCGACCCTGGAAAGCGACTTCGTGGGCTTGCAGCAGATCGTGGTGCCGTCCTGACCCTGGAGGGATTCCTCAGCCACCGCTGAACCACGAACCTCACGCTGATGCCTTCGGCGATGGTCTGCCCCCATGCAGTCCCCTACGGCCAGAACGCGCTGCCGCAATGGCGGCTGCCGGACACCAAACCGCTGCCAGAGTGGGCGGGCGAGCGGCATTCCATGCCCCACCACGGCCCGCCCCTGGCCCCATCCATCGACCTGAACCGCCTCCTGGCGGCCGGCCTGGGGCGCAACCCGGCGGCACCGGCGCTGCAGGACCTCGAACACAGCATCGGCTGGGCCGAGCTCGACAGGCAGGCGGAGCAGCTGGCCAGGGCCTATCAGCGGCTGGGGCTGCAGCGGGGCGACCGGCTCGCCTCCCTGATCCCCAACCGGGTGGAGCTGGTCGTCCATTACCTGGCGGGGCTGCGCAGTGGCCTGGTGCTCACCCCCCTCAACTACCGCTACGTGGCCCCGGAAATCGACCATGCGCTGACGGTGAGCGGCGCCGCGGCCCTGGTGTTCCACGGCGAACGGCTGGCCGATGTGCAGGCCAGTGCCGTGGCGGGCCAACTGCCGCTTGGCTGCCACGGCATCGAAGATCGCACCGGGTTCGACGACCTGCTGGCCGCGGCCCCCGCCGGCGGCGACGTCCCGCCCTGGCCCCCCCTGGCCGACGACGAGCCCTGCTTCATCTACTTCACCTCCGGCAGCACCGGCCGGCCGAAGGGTGTCACCCACAGCCGGGCCAGCTTCGCCGCCGTGCTCACGTCGCTGATCCAGGCCAGCGAACTGCGGGCCGGGGAGGAGGTGCTGGCCGGCAGCTCCCTGGCCCACATCGCCTCCTGTGCCCTCGTGCTGGCTGCCCTGGCCGCCGGCGCCTCCGCTGCGATCGCCAGCCGCATCGATGCGCCCACCGTGGAAACCCTGCTGCGGCGCCATCGGCCGTCGGTGCTGCTGATGCTGCCCGCCGCCCTGTTCGAGCTGCTGCGGGATGAACGGTTGCTGCCGACGGATCTGGCTTCGGTGCGCCTCTGCATCAGCGGCGGCGACAAGGTGCCCCACCAGCTGCAGGAGGAGTTCTGCCGAGCCGCCGGCTTCAGCATCGACGAATGCTTCGGCATGAGTGAAATCGGCTACGCCACCCTGGCGCCCCCGTCGGGCCAGAACCGGATCGGCTCTGTCGGCCGGCTCTGCCCGGGGTTCAGCGCCAGCCTGCGCCACGAGGACGGCAACGAGGTGGCCCCGGGCGAGCAGGGACGCCTCTGGATCCAGGCCCCTTCCCAGATGCTGGGCTACTGGGACAACCCCGAGGCCACCGCCGAGACCATCCAACAGGGATGGCTGGACACCGGCGATGAGATGCGGGTCGATGCCGAGGGCTACTTCTGGTTCTGCGGCCGTCGCAAGCAGATCATCGTGCACGACAGCTCCAACATCTGTCCCCAGGAGGTGGAGGAGGCGCTCTCAGAGCATCCGGCCGTGGATCTGGTGGGGGTGATCGGCATCCAGGACCCGGTGCACGGCGAGAACGTGCGGGCCTATCTGACCCTCCGCCACGACCAGCCCGTCCCCAGCGAAGCCGAACTGATCGCCTTTGCCCGGGCCCGCGTCGGCTACAAGGCGCCGGAGGAGATCCGCGTGCTGCCCGACCTGCCCCTCACCCCGGTGGGCAAGACCGACCGGCTGGCCCTGCGCCAGCTGGCGGCGGATGGGCTGCATGCCGGTTGAGGCCTCCCTGCTCGACTGGATCGGCAACCGCGGGCGCCGCTGCAGCGTCGGCGAGGCGGCCGCAGGCACCGGCCTGTCCCTGCGGGAGGTGGAGCCGGGGCTGCTGGCCCTGGTGGCCGAAGTGTCCGGTCGCCTGCAGGCGGCCGAGGACGGCACCTTGCTGTTCGTCTTCCCCCCCGCGCTGCGGATGCGGCTGTTGGCCCGCAGCGGCCGCCGGCGCCTGCAGGCCCGGCTGCAGGTGGCCCTGCGCCTCGCCGCCCGGCTGATCCGGCTCAGCTTCGGGCTGGTGCTGCTGTTGGTCACCACCCTGGTGGTGCTGATCCTGTCGGTGCTGCTGATCGTGCGGCTGTTCAGCAGCGACGACGGCGACGATGCCGGCCTGGCGTTGCTGCAGGGGCTCGCCCAGGTGCCCCTCTCCATCCTGGATCTGCTCGTCTCCGGCATCCGGTCCCCGGCGCGCGGGGGCTCCTCCTCCGTCAAGCCGCAGCAACTGTGGAGCCTGCTCTGGGATCTGCCCGGCGAGGGCGCCGATCCGGCCTCCCTGGGCTTCCTCAGCGCCGTGTTTTCGATCCTGTTCGGCGATGGCGATCCCAATGCCCGCCTGGAGCCGCTGCGCTGGCGCCGCATCGCCGCCTTCCTGCGCCTGCACGGTGGCGTGGTCATCGCCGAGGACCTTGCCCCGCTGCTCGATCTGCCCGACTGCCCCTCCGATCCTGACCGCCGCCGTGACCTGGCCGATGCCGCCATGCTGCCGGTGCTGCTGCGCTTCGACGGCCGCCCCGAGGTGAGTGAGGACGGGGACCTGATCTATGGCTTCCCCTCGATCCCCGCCGGCGCCGCCGGCGTTGATGGGCCGGTGCCGCCCCTGCGCGAGCGGGCTTTTCGCTTCAGCCGGGCCGGAGCCGGGCAACGGGTCGCCTACGGCCTCACCGTCGGGGCCCTGCTGGTGCTCTCGCCGTGGCTGTTGGCGATCACGCCCGCCTGGCTGCCTCCGGTGGCCTGGCTGGCCCGATTCGCCATCGGCTACGCCCTGTTGCTGCTGCTCCTGCCCCTGGCCCGCCTGCCGCTGCAGCACTGGCGCAACCGTGCCATCGCCGCCCGCAATCGCCGCCGTCAGGCCTGGGCCCAGGCAGCCCGCCACGCCGATCCCCAGCTGAAGCGCCGCCGTGCCGCCGCCCGCCGACTGGGCGCCGCCGAGGCTGGCCGGCCGGCGCCGCGCGTCGTGTACGACAGCGGCCGCGATCTGCTGGAGCAGACCATCGACGACCTGGCCGCTGGGCCCCGGCCGACCGCCTGAGACAATCCACCCTCGCCTGTGCCCAGCGAAAAACATGGCCGTTCTCGGCAGAGAGGCGATCCTGCAGGCCATCGAAGCGGGCGCGATCGGGGTCACGCCGTTCGTTCCCGAGCGGCTGGGCCCCGCCTCTCTCGACCTCACCCTCGCCGGCACCTTTCGCGTGTTCCGCAAGGTGCACGAGGTGATCGAGGTGCGCGAGCACACCGACTACCGGCAGCTCACCGAGAAGATCAAGGTGCCCCAGGACGAGCACATCCTGATCATGCCGGGCGAAACGGTGCTGGGCATCACCCAGGAGCGGCTGCGCCTGGGGCCAGGGCTGTGCGGCTGGCTGGAGGGTCGCAGCCGATTTGCGCGGCTGGGCCTGATGGTGCACATCAGCGCCCCCTTCATGGGGCCGGGGATCGACAGCCAGCAGGTGCTGGAGATGAGCAACTTCGGCCCCGCTCCGCTGGCCGTGATTCCCGGCACCGCGGTCTGCCAGTTCGTGTTCCAGAAGCTGGAGGGGTGCGAGATCTATGCCGGCGGCTTCGCTGGCCAGACGGAGGACTCCTTCTGAGAGCCGGGTCGTTCCTGGTGCGGTACGGGGGTGCTGCCGGCTCTGCCTCTGATCTGCGCGACTGAGGGCTGCGGCAGCGACAGTCAGAAAATGCCCAGAGTTTTCTTCTTGCAGTAACCGGCCCCGATGTTCATCCAGCCCGATTCGCAGGGCTTGCCATAAGTGGGCCTCACTTCGTAATAGATGGGTGAATTGCAGTGCTGCTTGAGGTCATTCACATACCCCAGCGGGCACTGGTCGTAGCCCGGAAGCTTGGGGATCCGCTTCTGTGCCTCCGCCGTCCCGGGGATCAGCAGCGGCAGTGTGAGCAGCGGCAGGGCCAGGAGCCTGGCGGCCAGCGCGCAGCGTGACGTCTTCATGGCGCGAGGATCCAAGGGCATCATCCAGGAGTCTGATGGCCTTGCGGCTACCAGCACAACCAACAACCGCAGCATCGCCGCAAGGATGGGCCGTGTCCGCCGCACCTCCGTTGCTTTGCTCGCCGTGACCCTCCCCCACCAGGCGATCCCCACCGCACGGGTGGCCTCCGCCGCTTGCGTTGCGCTGGGGCGATGACCAGCGACAAACGCCACCGTCGCGCCAAGTTCCGGCGCCTGCTGAGCGTCCTGCTGTTCGTGGTGGCCCTGGCCGGTGCAGTGGCGTCCCTGGTGGTGTTGGTGCCGCTCACGCTCTGGGTCCTGCTCTACTGCGCCATCAAGACCCCGCTTGACTGTCTCGCCTCCCTCGCGGTGATGCTGTTGCTGTGGCTGGCCGCTTTTTCCCTCGTGGCCCTGGCGGTGCTGGGCGCCATGCGGTTGCGGAAGCCTGACCCCTAGCGCGACGCCGTGGCCGCTGGTATGGCCTTGGGTAATCTCACCCCCCAGCCACTATCAGTGCGTCGCCTGTGTGCCTCAACAGGATGTCCAGATCGCAACTCTGGAGCTGGAACGTTATCCGCAGCCAGATCGAGCGGCGGAGCAAGGGCGTTCATCAACCAATGTCACCCCAATGCTTTACCGCATTGACACCCAACCGCGCGGCATGCGGCACAATTTCATGATCAGTCAATTCATAGAAAATAGAGGGGGGTGATTGAACCCCAACCACCAGAAACTCGCGCGTACTGCTCATCCAATGGACAGGACTTGCTTCGCAAGGCGGTCAACAAGCCAAACCACCTTGAGCACACTCGCGCTAACTCATGAACAGAGCCATTCCAAAAGCTCTGAGTCTCCGGCAACGTTCCATGGGTTCAGCTCAGTTCATGCCAGGTGTGAAGTGGAGTGATCAGATCATGAAGGTCGCCACCACGGCGGCATGATCGGATGCCGGGTCGGATTTTCGCTCGGTGGGAACCTCATTCACCGATGGCAGCTTGGACGTTGCCAGAACGGTGCGGGCGTCTGGGATGTTGTCGGGGTTCACGAGCCGGTGGCTGGCAAAGATGTGATCAATTAATTCGCCACGGCCCTTGAACACCCGGGTGTAGGGAGGCTCTGCGGGTGGCTTGCCATCCGGTGTGACGTTGAGGCGCGGAGCCAGATTCCACATCCGATAGCCGTCTCCCTTGTCGCCAGTGCGGAACCCAGCGGTCTCAAGCTCCGAGCCCGTCGGACCTTGAATGATCTGGGTGGTGGCGGCATCGGGCTGGTCGTTGAGGTCCCCGCAGAACACCACGGCCTTCTCACGCCCCAGCCCGTCATCGGGATCGGGCTCTCCGGCACCGGAGGAGAGGATCGCATTGATCCGGTCGCGGATCGTCAACGCCTCCCCGGTGCGGCGGTAGAGCGCGTAGGCCGCATAGCGGTAGCGCTCGTCCTCATCCTTCGGGCTGAAGTTGCCCTTGGGCCTGGGATAGCTGATCAGCTTTGATTTGAAATGGGCGGTGATAACGGTCACCTCCGTACCGCCTACCTCCACCACCACCTCCAGGGCGCTGCGGCCCATGGCAGCGAGCAGCGATTCATCCGCGGCGGTGCCCGGCTTGTCGAAGACCGGATCCTTCTGCTGCACCGGACGGATCAGATCCGGAAACGAGCTGATCGACCGGATACCGCTCAGAGGGCGGGTGGAGAGGATCGCTACGCGGATGGCACGTTTGGGTTCTCCGCCGGCTTCTGGGTCTCCTTCCGCCGCATGGGGCATCGAATGGCTCAGGGCCTGCTGCAGAGCCGCCAGGGCGCCGTTCGGACCGATCTCCTGGAGAGCCAGCAGATCAGGCTGCTCTTCGTCGATCACGGCTGCGAGCTTGGCGAGCTTGTCCTGGAAAGCCTGCTGGGACTCCGGCTTCGAGGGATCAGGAAGGAACAGGTTCTCCACGTTCCAGTTCATCACTTTGAAGGCCGTCATGGTGCTCCTGATCGGTTGAGTCGTCCCTTGGATTTAGCAACGGCAGGTTAAATCTGAGGTATGAAGATGTTCAAGCCGCCTGGACTGGTGAGGTCAGGCGTGGTCTGTCCCACGGCAACGTGATTGATGTTGAGTAAAGACCCGCCAGGCTTCTCCTTGATGCCCCGAGCGGGAGTGAGCGGTTGGAGCGTGGGGCCGCTGGTGCGGCGAGACCGTCAGCCCTGCTGCCCGTGCTGTCTTGTGTCCGTCTCCATCAAGTACCCATCAAGTAGTCATGACGGCTCAAACCCGGCGGAAGGCCCGCCGGGTGGCCCAGGGGTCATGTCACAGAGGATGCATAAGACTGATGATGGGCTGCCAGTTCCAAGCGGCGGAACGTAGAACTGTTCTTGTGCTGATGCGACTGCATCCGCATCACGATTTCGTGCAGCATCCGCACCGTGGCCGTGATGTTCGGCCCCTTGTTCAGCATCACGCCCTCCGCCCTTGCCCCCATCGCGGCATCGGAGATCTCTGCCCTGGTGGGCATGCCACCGTGCGCCAGTTCCTCCAGCACCTGCGTGGCCCAGATACAGGGGAGATGGGCAGCTTCGCAGAGGCGCAGGATCTCTTCCTGAATCTCCGCCAGGCGCTCCCAGCCGCACTCGATGGCCAGATCACCGCGGGCGATCATCACACCCAGTGGAGCTGGAGAGCGCATCGCGGCAAGCAACAGTGATGGCAGGTCATCGAAGGCCTGCCTTGTTTCGATCTTGAGGATCACGGCCAGATCGGCGTGGCCCAGCCTGGTGAGCTGGTCCTGAAGGGCCTGAAGATCAGTGCTGCTATGCACGAAGGAAAAGTTGAGAATGTCGGCGTGTTGGACGATGAACTCCAGATCAGCGATGTCCCTGGCCGTCAGCGCAGGGATGGTCAGTGGGCTGTCGGGAAGGTTGATGCCTTTGTCCGCCCGCAACCGCGAGCCCTTTTGCTTGGCTGCAGTGATTTCCACCAGCAGTTCAGTGGGCTGTGTCCCGGTAACCAGGCCGCCGATCTTGCCGTCATCGAAGAAGATCCGATCGCCGCAGTTCACATCGGCGAAGACCTCTGCCAATGTGCAACTGATGACTGCGTGACGGTGTTGCTTTCCCTCCCCACCGTTACCCGCAGGCCGGCCAAGTTCCGGCAGCGCCACGATTCGGAGTTGATCACCCTTGTGCAGCAGCAGGCTGCCCTCCAGGGCAGGGATCCTTCCGATAGTGACTGTGCACCGATTCGCCTCGTGTCGATCGCTGCCGCCTCCGGAGCGAGCGCTCATCACCAATTTCAACCCTGGCGTGAAGTGGCAGCTCTGGGTCGTGGTCGCCCAGATCCCCTCCGCTGATCGGCGTTCCACACGAAGCTGTCTGTGCCGGCCTGAGGCATCGATCATCTCGAGGCGATCACCGGCTTCGAGCCGGGTCCAGCCATCACCCGTGATCGGCGCCACGGCATCAACTCCGGCCATGGGGGTCGTGGGCTCCAGATGTGGGGACAGCAGGATTCGAGCCGGTGACAGCAACCTCCCCAGGCTGTCGCGCCTTGGTTTGCAGCGCATCACCTGCGGACCCGCCTGAATCGGGCCGGTGCGGAGTTTCGGACCTGCCAGATCCATGGCGATTCGACAGGGGCGGCCCGTGCTGGTGACGGCCCGCCGAAGCTGGTGGATCATCCGAAGCCAGTCCGCTTGACCATCGTGGGCACAGTTGATACGGGCGATGGTCATCCCCGCCCTCAGCAGGTGCTCGATCAGTTCGTCGTCTTCTGCCGCTTCCATGGGCAAGGTCACCATGATCGTGCAGTCCGCTGTGCAGCTGCGAGCGCCGAGCAGCCGCACGCAATTTCGCGCAATCAGGTCCTGTCCGGAGCCATGGTTGAGAGGAACGGCTGGCAGGGGATGCGACGGCACCTCTGGCCTGGATCGAGACCGGAGGATCTCCAACACCTTCTGAACACTGTCCATCACGCTGGATTCGCAGCGCCCGAGGGAGGACAAGCCCTGGCTTGCCAGTTGGTCCTGGAGCTGGCGGATGTCGTGTTGCCGCAGGGCCACGTAGTGCAGCAGGTTACAGGCGCTGACCCGGTTGTCAGCTGCGACTGCCTCAAGAGCGAGCCCATCGCTGATCTCCATGCTTTGCATCGATCGGCAGAGATCGATCAACTGCCCCGTGATTCTCTCGAGGCACGGGTTCTCCTCCCCAGCGCCGTCAGCGCCGGGAGCCTGGTTGGGATCTGGTGCTGCTGGGCTCACCATGGGCCTGGCCTACACCGTGAGGTCGGGCCGTGAAGGTTGGATTCGCTGACCCCCAGTCTGTATCCAGGAGCCACTGTTGGGCCATTCACAACCAGGACCCGGCGAGCTGCACGAACAGCACCACCACCGAGCGGGCCGCGACCCGGTAGTGGGTGCTGGTGACCGGTGGCGCGATGTTCCATGCACTGATGTCCTCAGGTGAGGGCAGGGAGGTGTCGATCCAGCGTCGCCAGGGGGTGCTGCCCCCATCGGCTGCCGGCAGGGCGAAATCCAGAGCCTCCCAGTAGGCATTGGCGATGACGTGCAGCCGGAAGCTGCCGTCGTAACTGGTGATCCTTACTGCCAGCGACCGGGAGGATTCGCCCCAGTCGGGTTCGTGGAGGGACACCCCATGCCATTCGATCTGGCTCTCCTTCAACAGATCATTGAGGCTCACCTGCCGCTGATTGACCACGATGTCGCGCCGCATCCGGTGGGCGATCAACTCCTTCACGAAGCGGTGGATGTTCGGGTGTCGATCGAGCAGGGTCCAGTCGAACCAGCTGATTTCGTTGTCCTGTCCGTAGGGGTTGTTGTTCCCCTGCTGGCTGCGGCACACCTCGTCACCCATGGAGAGCATCGGCGTACCGACCGCCAGCAGCAACAGGGTCAGGGCGTTGCGGATCTGCTTCTGGCGCAGTGCCAGCACCAGGGGGTCGCTGCTCGGACCTTCGCTGCCGCAGTTCCAACTGGCGTTGTCGTCGGCACCGTCGCGGTTCTCCTCGCCGTTGGCGAGGTTGTGCTTGTCGTTGTAAGCCACCAGATCGGCCAGGGTGAAGCCGTCGTGGCAGGTAATGAAATTCACGCTCTGCTCCGCCTCCCGTTCCTCATGGCCATAGATGTCTGGGCTGCCCAGCAGGCGCAGCGCCGCTTTCGGCACCTGGCCGGCATCACCCTTGAGGAAGCGGCGGATGTCATCGCGGAAGTGGCCGTTCCATTCCTGCCAGCTGTCGCCGATGAAGCTGCCCACCTGATACAGCCCGGCCGCATCCCAGGCCTCGGCGATCAGCTTGGTACCAGCCAGCAGGGGGTCGGTCTCGATGTCCCAGAGCACAGGAGGGAGGGGGGTGGGTTTGCCGTCCTCGTCGCGGGCCAGCACGGAGGCAAGATCGAAGCGGAAGCCATCCACGTGCATGTGCTTCACCCAGTGGCGCAGGCTGTGGCGGATCAGCCGCCGCACGATCGGGTGGTTGGCGTTGAAGGTGTTGCCGGTGCCGCTGTAGTTGGCATAGCGGCTTCGATCCGCCTCGAGTAGGTAGTAGGCCTCGTTGGCCAGGCCGCGAAAACAGAAGCTGGGCCCGCGGTGATCACCCTCGGCGGTGTGGTTGTAGACCACATCGAGGATCACCTCAATGCCGGCGCGGTGCAGAGCCTTGACCAGATCGCGGAACTCATCGATGGGTCCGAGCAGGTCGGTCCGGGAGCTGTAGCCGGGGTGGGGGGCGAACAGGGAAATCGGTGAATAGCCCCAGTAATTCGTTCTGCCCTCGGGGGCATCGAGCCGATCGAACTGAAACACCGGCAGCAGCTCCACCGCAGTGATGCCCAGGTCCTGGAGATAGGGGATCTTCTCGATCAAGCCGGAGTAGGTACCCGCGCGCTCCGGCGCCACCCCGGAGCTGGGGTGGCAGGTGAAGCCGCGAACATGCAGCTCGTACACCACCGTTTCCCGGCGGGGACGGCGGAGGGGAGTGTCGCCCTCCCAGTCGTAGAGCGTGGGATCGGCCACGACGCTCTTCATCGCCGTGGCCAGACCATCGCCGCTGGAGCGTCCGGCCTGGCGCTCGTAGCCCGGTGGCGTCACCACTGCCAGGCTGTAGGGATCCAGCAGTAGGTTTCGCCCGTCGAAGCGCAGACCCTGATCGGGCCGCCAGGGGCCGTGCACCCGGTAGCCGTAGATCTGGCCGGGACCCAGGCCCGCCACCAGGCAATGCCAGTAGTGGTAGGTGCGCTGATGCACCGGATCGAGCTCAACAACACAGCTGGGCTCCGCAGCGTCCTCCCGATCGAACAGGAGCAGTTCGACCCTGGAGGCGTACTTGGAATAGATGCAGAAGTTCACCCCCTCAGCCGTGACAAGGGCACCGAGATGGGCGCTGCTGCCGTTCCAGGTCGTGCATGCCCCCATGGCCTGAGCCGACCTGCGGTGACTTGGTGATTCATCCTCTCCCAGGTCCATCCCCTCCATGGCCGGCACCAGCTGGGGTTGGGATCAAACTGCATACAACAGACCGCCGGGCTGGCCCCCCATCCATGACGATCCATGCGTTGGCACCCTGTCTCTCTGGCTCTGCCCTTCGATCTGGTGATCTCCAGACGGTTGCCACCGATGGGCTGACCGGCTGGCTCACCTCGGCCCTCCAGCTGATGCCGCGCATCGTGGAGTCGTGGATCGTGATGGTTGCCATGGATGCACCAGGCGAAGGACCCCTCAGCCCTGCGCGGGGAGGGCCGCCGCCTCCCCAGCTGGTTTCGCCCAGAGCCGTCGGAAAATGGAGCCGAAGGCCCCCTGGGGCTCGCCCCTTTGGGGCTTCAGATCACTGAGACAGTGCAGACCCGGATGGCCTGCAGCTTGCGGGCGATCGTGAAGGCCTTTTCTATCGGCACGAAGCGGATTTTCGTTACGGGCTTGCCTCGCTTCCCGAAGAAGCACTGCTCGCAGGGATGGGCGCCGCCCTTGAGGCCATCGGGATGGAAGTGGACGATGACGCGGCGGATTTCGCAGCTGGGGGCAGAGGTTGTGGCCATGGCCTTGAGGTGAGGAACCCGACCGCTCAGCGCGGCCCGCGCAGGGAAGGCAGGGGGCGCGAAGCGCCTCGCGTCAGCCCTTGCCGAACCGAGCAGGCCAGCGCAGCCTTCGGGTGCTTCTCACGAGGCCTTGGCGGGGACACTCCCCAGCGGTGCTGACCTGGGCCGCGTTCGTACATGGCTGCTGCCGATCCGGGTCGGCGTTGATCGTGTCCTGCGGCAGGCTTCCAGGTGTGGCGCTTGCTTGGCCACGGGTGCAGGTCTGGGCGCCAGGCCTATCAGCCCGCTTTCAGCGCATCGTTGTCACCTGGGGCTCCAGCTGAGGTCGCGCCCGAGCCGGTCAGATCCATATTACTTCTGGTAGTACTGGTGTTCTCTGTGATGGGGTCGTCGTTGCTGCTTCCCCGCCCCACTTCCGCGGCGCCCGGCTGGCTCCCGGCTCAGCGACAGACGATGGCGGCTGCGAGGAGTGGCTCTATCTGGATGAGGAGGTGCTGGTGGCCAGACGCAGCAGCAAGCTTTGCCTCACCTGCCACGTCTTCCGGCACCACGCTGGTGTGAACTGCACCCCGCTGCTCACCCGCCGCTGCCAGGGGTGGACCAAAGCCATGGCCCGCCAGCGGGGAGTTGCTTCCAGCCCAGCCGGTGCCGCTGCTCAAGAACCGCCGGGAGATCAGCCGGGCTGAGACCCTCAAGCCCTGAGAAGAGAAGCGCAAGGCGGGCTGGAGTCCCTGCACCCCCCATGGTGATCACCGTCCACATCGGTCTCCCCCATCAAGCTGAGCTCTTTAACGGATGGCCCCCTCCTTGCCGATGAGCAGCAGCCGTTAGCCCGTCGTTTCATTTGGTCGATCCACAAGGTCAACCCCACCGCGTGCGCGATGAGCACGTCGATTCGATCGGGGAGGCCTGGGCGTTTGCCAGCCGCTGGGCTGATCAAGCAGGCAGGAAGGTGGAGCCCGCAGGCTGTTTCACTGAGGCGTCACCGGGCTGAGCCGCGGCGCCTGGGAGGGATCCACGAGGGGCGGCAGGGGGGCATCGGAAACGGCTTGGTCGGCGTTCTGGGTGTAGGCCACGGTGTAGAGCTGGGGCTCGGCCTTAAGAACCAGTCCCTTGAGCCGCTCCAGATGCTGCGCAAAGGCAGGGCTGGACCGCATGGCCAGATAGGCCTCGACGGAGCTGAAGTGGGCGTAGTTGACGGCGCGGCTGCGATCGAGGCTGAGGTGCAGGTTGGCGCTGAGGCTGCCCGGGAAGACGCCTTGCAGGCGCTTGTATTCGCTCACCTGGGTGGCCACGAAGGCCTCGGCCTGATCTGGATCCAGATGAAACACGTTGATCAGCACGATGCCATCACCGACACGGATCGCGTTGACAGGAAAGCCGTTGACGGAGCTGGTTGGGGACTCGCTCATGGGTGTGGTGCAGGGGGAAGGTTCAGAGAATGCCGCCATTCACCTGAAGCGTCTGGCCGTTCACCCAGCGGGCGTCATCGGAGGCGAGGAAAGCCACCACATCCGCCAGATCGGCGGGTTGACCGAGGCGACCCAAGGGAGTGGCAGCGATCAGATGGGCCAGTGCATCGGCTGGCATCACCAGGCCGTCTGTGTCGGTGACCCCGGGGCCGATCTGATTGACGGTGATGCCACGGGGGCCGAGCTCCTTGGAGAGGGCCATGCCGAACTGCTCCACCGCCGCCTTGCTGGCGGCGTAGACACCGGCGGCGGGCAGGGCCTGGCGGGTGGCACCGCTGGCCAGATTGATGATCCGGCCACCGTCGGCCACGTGGCGGGCCGCCTCCTGCAGGGCAAAGAACGTGCCGCGGGCATTGGTGCCCATCACCCGGTCATAGTCCTCTTCCTCGATCTCCGTCGTGGGTTTGAACACGGATACCCCGACGTTGTTGACGACGATGTCGATGTGGCCGAAGTGCTCGAGCACGGCGGCGAACAGGGCCCGGGTCTGGCTCACATGGCTGAGGTCGGATTGGAGTGCCAGAGCCCGCACCCCACCGGCTTGAATCGCGGCCGCCACGGCCTCTGCCTTCTCGCGATTGCCGGCGTAGGTGAGCACCACATCGGCTCCATCACGCCCCAGCCGCTCAGCGATGGCCCGGCCGATGCCGCGGGATCCGCCCGTGACCAGGGCCACCTTGCCTTGCAATCGGGTCATCGCCGGTGTGGTGCCTCTAGGACGGTGGGGATCGATCGGCAACCTATGGCGACCCGCCATGGAAAGGAAGGACTTACCTTCAGGTGCGTTGCCGGGCCAGGCTGCCAGCTGGAATGAGCGCAACTCTGCCGACGGGGACTGATCCCACCGAAGGCACCACCTTCGTGAAAGCTGCCCTCAAGGTTCTGCAGGGCAAGTGGACCTTGCCGATTCTCTGGCAGCTGCGGGAGAACCCTCAGCGCTATGGAGATCTTCGCCGCGCGATCCCGGAGATCAGCGACAAGGTGCTGACCCAGCACCTGCGCAACCTGGAACGCGGCGGGTTGGTGGAGCGGGAGGTGATGCCTGCAAAACCGCCGCAAGTGAGTTATCGCTTCAGCACCTACGGCCGCAGCCTGATACCACTGATTCAGGCACTCTGTGCCTGGGGAGAGCAGCACCTGCAGCGCCAGGACCGCTCTGAATGATCCCTCAGATTGGCTGCCACGCGCCTCCACAACCTGCAGGCAGGCGGCAAGGTTCAGGGAGATGGCCACTGAGGAGGGCGCCACCAAACTGGCTGCATTCGGCCTGATCAACGGGCTGGCTCAGCTTCCATGGGGTAGATCTGCCCTCCATGAGCCAATGGGGTCGCCGAACGATTCCTCTGGCTTCAGGCCTGGCGACCTGGCCTTTCCCTGTGGGCTCCCATTGTCCAGAAGCTGGGATGCCTCCTGGACGGCGCGACGTCGGATCTCAAGAATGTGCCCGATTTCACGGGCGAAGCTGGGCTGACGTTCGATCATTTGATTGACGACGTGACCTGATATCTTCATCACTTCAAGGTCATAAAGGGCCGTGACGGTAACGGAACTCGGGTCACCGGAGAACAAGGCCATCTCACCGAAGAACTCTCCGGATCGCAAGGAGAGGACCTCTCGATCCTGCTGATGACCATCAGTTGTGGACATCACCGCCTGGCCCGACACAATGATGTAAAGGGCATTCCCAGCATGGCCTTGCCGCACCACTTTTTCGCCGGCGGCAAAATGCTGAAGAGAGATACCCAAGGAAGGAGCCTGCATCAATTCCTGTTCCTTGTTCAGCGGCACATAGGCTGGCAGAGCCTGCAAGCTCTCTGCGAACTTCTTGGAAATTCCCTTCTGCTGAGAAGTTGGGCCATTGAAGTGGTAAAGAGTGCGAATCGGAAAGGGAATCGAAAGATTGTTGCGCTTGGCGGCATACCACACCCTGGTCATGAAGCGTTCACGAATATTCTCAATGTCACCATAATCTCGAATGAAGAACTTTACCTCATAAGTTACAGCCGAATCGGAGTAGTCGAGAGTAAACACATTGGGTTCTGGATCCGCCAAGACTCCCTTTGTCTCCAGTGCCGTGCTCTTCAGCACTTGCCGAGCAAGATTAGGTGGATCATTATAAGAAAATCCCAGCTTGATTCTCTCGGCGTGGATTGGGGTCGGTTGCGTAAAGTTGCGGATCATTTCACTGCTGATCAGCTTATGAGGGATCACAACCATTTCGTGTTCGAGTGTCAGCAGACGAACGGCCCGCCAGTTGATGTCAATCACCTGACCCACCACCCCATTCACCTCAAGCCAGTCACCTACGGAGAAAGGTCGTTCAAACAGAAGGGCGATGCCGGACATCACGCTTCCGAGGGTGTCTTGAAGCGCCAGACCGATAACGATCGAGCTCACACCCAACGCAGTGACCAGCCCGGCCAAATCGGCATCCCAAACAGTGGCCAGAACGAAGGCTGTGCCAAGAAGAATCAGAAAAAGGCGTGCAAGATCAACCAACAGCTTGGGAACTCTTGATCTCCATGTATCGGCTTCTGCTTTCTCGAAAAGAGCAAGGTTGAGCAGAGAAAGAGCTGCATGAATCATGCAGATCCAAAGAATTGTCTCTCCAGTCTTGAAGATGCGAGTGCTGGTACTAAGGCCAAGAACATGCTGCAAGAATAACAGCCCAATGAAGATGGGAATGATCAGGTTGCGAAGCAGTCGCAAGGTTTCAGCCAAGCCTTCTCCATGTCGCCGCAGCCGATGGATCGCTTCACCAAGCAGGACAGACAACAGCGGAAAGCCAACTGCCAGTATCCCCACCCAAAGAATGAAGGAGCTCGAGATCATCAGGATTGCTCGCGTGAAGTTGTTTCCACAGACATCAAAGTACCCTTGATGGTCCACGCTTTCAGAGTGATCGGCTCATGATCTGGAACCTTGTCGAGTTGTTCGAAAGGATAAAGGTCTTCGAGGCGATGGTGGACAGTCTGCGACACGAGAATTGAACCTGGTGTGCATGCATCCTTCAGCTCGACGGCGAGATTCATCGTTTTGCCCCAGACGTCATAGACAACCTTGCTCTTGCCAACGATGCCAACCGCGATGTCGCCAGAATCGATGCCAACTTTTAAGTTAAGATCAAAGCCACGCTCTAGATTGAATCTACGGATGACACCAAACATCTCGATGCAACAGTCGACCGCTCGTCTATCATGGTCGAGATACGGGGCGGATAATCCACAGACAGCCAGATAGCGATCACCAATCGTTTTGATCTTTTCGATACCATGACTGAGAGCGATATCATCAAACGATGCAACCAGATCATTGAGAATTGCAACCGACTCAAAAGCACTGAGGGTGGCAGCAAGCTCAGAAAATCCTGTCACTTGCATGTACAACACCGCAACATTTGAAATGTCTTCGGCTATTTGCTTCTCACCACGCTGCAGACGCCGTGCAATGGCTGCCGGGAACACACTCAAAAGAAGGCTTTCATTTTCCTGGCTCTTTTGTTCCACCAGTTCTCGTTGGGAACGCAAGCTATGCAGCATCGAATTAAACGAACGACCGAGTTCACCAAATTCATCTCCAGTTTCAAGGGTTGGGATCGACTCCAGCTCGCCAGTGGCCACCTTGCGAGCACTGCTGATCAGAGCATTGATCGGCTTCACGAAAAAGTGTGCAAGACCCATCGCCACTACAGTGGTGAGGAGGATCAAGAGTGTTGCCGAAATGAGTACCTGGCGCTGAAAAGAGTGGATCGGCTCATAGGCCTCGCTAAGATCAATCTCGGCAAGGATGACCCAATCTAGATCCTTGATCTTTAATGGGGAAAAGGAACTAAGAACGGAGATATTTCGATAGTCCTTGATAATCTCGGTGCCCTGCTTTCCTGTTAGGGCCTGGTTGACAGCTTGAGTCTTGACAAGCAACTGAAGAATTGTGGTATCAAACTGTTTAATCCTTCTGATGATATCTTCCTTGATATTCAGCGAACGAAGACTGGCAAAGAAAGCCTTTGGATCTTCGATCAGAAACCGGGACGTTGACCGCATCAGCTGGTCGTTACCAACCAAGTAGGTTTCGCCGGAGTTACCGAGACCATCTTCCTTCCAGTTGCGATTACCAGTCATCACATTGTTGATCTCATTCACCGGCATCTGGAAGGCCAGGATTCCAACCAACTCTGATCCTCGATAGATAGGCGCTGCGATGAAGGCAGCGGGCGCGTCATAAGACGGAGGATAGGGAGCAAAGTCCACAAGCCTGGTGTAATTCCGCTCCTTCGCATCCATTACTGTGCGTACAAGATTTGCCAGATTTGTGCTTTTATATGGTCCACTCAACAGATTAGTTGCATAATCAGTTTCCTTGAATACGGTATAGACAATTGTTCCTTCGGGGTCGATCAAGAACATGTCATAATAGCCAAATCGTTCGATTGTATTCCGGAAGATCGGATGGTATGTGGCGTGCACCCTCGAATATGCGCTGTCGTCAGGAGCTCTGTTGAGAAGTTGTTTCTTGCCAACAGGATTAGGATTGGCTGCGATATACTGAAACTGAAGATATTGCGAAGCTGGCGGCTTGGGCAAATAGGAGTGGAGGATAGGTGTTCCTGAGCGCCCCTGCATTAGACGCGGCAAAAAGATTTGAGCGTAGTATTCTGACAACTTCCTATCTGCTTCTTTGGACAATGAAGTCTTGTTCAGCTGCTTGTGAGCGGATGTAAACTCTTGCACTGCAGAGATTACCGATGGATTCTCACTGAGGGTCTGAGTGTGATTGCGAATGGTTTGAAAGTAGGACTCAATCTGGTGTGCTTTAGAGGCCCGCACACTGGTCAGTTGATTGGATACCCGGTTGGTGAGATTCTCTTTGCCGCTCCGATAGCCAAGGACGGCTGTGACAAAGATTGAAAGGCCGCTCACTGCGAGCAGCATCAAGATCAGCTTTGACTTGATGCTCAAATGACTCAGCAAAGGCATTGATTCAGCGAGCTCAAAAGAAGGCTATCAGTGAAGACGCTTTCGAAACCGTATCGAAGCGGTGAGCTTGCCGATAATCTGTAGCATAAACTTCCAACAGCTGCATAACTGTAGCAACCGTGGCACTTCCGGCCCCTCCCCTCCCCCGGCCAACTGCTTGGTTGTTGGCACAATTGCGGCGATCATGGCTCAGTGACAGGGCAGTCGTGGAGTGAGATGCAGCGGGAGCGGACAGAATCACCGGCAAGGGGAGGAACAGAACGTGGATGTTGCAGCTTTCGTTAGACAACTGACGTTGAATCCGGACATGCGCACCATTTCAGAGGACCATGCGCAGACGTTTCAGCACATCCAATCCTGGTTTGAAGGAAGCCTCACTTGAGCACGTGTATGAATGAGCGAGCTGGTTGAAGCAATCCTGGACTCTCTGTGCTGACTGGCCCCGATCCGCCAAGCCAACCGAAGCACGAACGAACCCGCCGTTATCACGGGCATGTTCAGTTCCTGGTGCCGCACGTTCAGCTGGTTGTCGTGACTGGAGCCGATGGTCGACCCAAAGCCATGCCTACTTGGATGGGAAAGGTGATGGCGAGGCCTGCATAAGCCTCTGCTTACGGGGCGGACACCCGCCCCTTCTTGACCTCACTGGATCTGGCCTGCTCACCCAAGCCAATGGGCTGGAAGATGCTGTCAAGTCCGATCTGGTGCGAGCCGCCGGCTATGTGAGCACCAAGAAGGTCGGCAGTGAATGGCTGAAGTTCACCGCCTTTGATACGGTGTTGCTTGAGGCCAAGGGCGTCAGCCATCGGAGATGGTGGTGGCAACGGCAACTTGCTGGTGGTCTGCACCAATTATCCGACCCGCACGTTAGCCGCCTAGTTCTGCGATCAACGCGAAGACCTACGCCTGGGTTACGGCCTTGGGCTTCCACCCATCAGGATGGTCATTCCGGTGAGAATCACGCTGCCGCCGATCACGTCTCGCAGGGTGAGAGGAACCCCCTCCACCAGCTGCAGCCAGATCAGGGCCATCGCCACATACACGGCGCCATAGGAGGCGTAAACACGCCCAGCCGCTGTGGGGTGGAGGGTAAGCAGCCAGGCGAACAGCCCGAGTGAGAAGGCCGCTGGGATCAGCAGCCAAACCGAGCGCTGTTGTCGCAGCACCTGATCGGTGAGGTAGCAGCCCAGGATCTCGGCAACTGCGGTGAACAGAAAGAGCCCGGTGGACCTCAACACGGCACAGAGGTGAAGCGAATCCAGTATTGCCACGCGGTCTGATCAGCTGCGCTGCCGATGCAATGGGCAGCGGTACGACACCTTCAAAGCCCGGTGACGAGGCCACCGGGCTCTGAAGGTGTTTGGTAGATGGGACGGAGTGGCTGACGCTGGCACCTGGGGCCAGGGTTCCAGTGGGACTTCCCGTTGGGTCCGGGGCACCTATAGCGGTGCAATGGACGGCGACGGCGTAACACGCCAGGGAAGCCAGAGATCCGATGAGAGTGTTGGAGCAGGGGCCGGATCGTCAGCGCGCTCCTCACACCTGCTCGGGTGGGGTGTCGTCCATCTTCTGGAGCCTCCCGGTTGCTGATGTCATCACCATCGATCCGCCGGCCGCAGGTGGCAAGACTTTCCTGTCAGGAGGACACCGCTTGTGATCTGCGGCAACGGCTCTTCATGAACCGGTCGCTGTTCACGCCAACGGCCGCCCCTTCCAGGTCCAACCGCGGCCGCTGAGGGTGCGCCACACCGACACCGGACCGATCGCGGCCACCACCAGGCCACCGGCTCCCATCAGCCACCAGAGGGTGAGCGGCACCTGGAACTGGCGGCGGGTCCACAGGCGCAGGAGAAGCTGCAGGCCGATGCCCATCAGGGCGAGGGCAAGGGCGCGCAGCAGGAGCAGTCGCTGGCCGGGCAGCAGCGCGGCCGCAATCGCAGCGGCCGGTGTCAGCAACCATGGGCCGCTGAACATCAGCAGCACCACTGAGGAGGCCGCCAGGGCCCTGGCCACATCGCCATCGAGGCCCAGCAGCCAGTTCTTGGTCCAGCCTTCCCAGAGAGAGGCGAAATCGCTGTACATGCGCAGCTCGAGCGCATCCAGCCCCAGCAGGTAGCGCAGACGATGGCCACCTTGCTTGATCCGCCGCGCCAGGGCCAGGTCCTCCACCACCTCTGCCGCCAGGTCCCGGTGGCCGCCGATCGCTAGGTAGGCGCTGCGGCGAAACAGCATGAACGGCCCGGCGGCGAAGGCCACCGGACTGGCGGGATCATTGGCGGCTTCGATCGGAAAGCCGAGCCCCAGCAGGCTGGCCATGATCGGCTGCACCATCCACTCCGCCAGGCAGCCGCAGCTCAGCCGCGGCGCCAGGCTGAACAGGTCGGCCCCGTCTGCGATCGTCTGGGCCAGGGCGCGTCGCAGGGTGGCCGGCTGCAAGCGCACGTCGGCATCGACGAACAGCACCCAATCACTGCTTACCTGCTCCATGGCGCGGCTGCAGGCCCAGTTCTTGCCCACCCAGCGTTCGCCCACCGGCCGGGGCCCGGCATCGAGCAGCGAGAAGCGCGGCTCCGTGGCGCCGCAGGCCCCTGCCGCCTCCAGGGCGATCGCCACCGTGGCATCGCTGGAACGATCGTCCACCAGCAGCACCCGCCAGTCGCCACAGGGGTCCTCGCTGCTCAGCAGGCTGGTGAGGCAGGCGGCGATGTTGGCCGCTTCGTTGTAGGCGGGCACCACCACCGTGAGTGAGGTGTTGGCCAGGGTCGCTGAAGCGTCCGATCCCGGCTCCGGCCGTTCCGCCAGCCTGGGCGCCCGCGCAAACACCCGCGCCAGGCCGGCGATCAGGATCACCAGGCCAAGGGCGGCGGTGGCGGCCAGCGTCAGCAGAACCCAGGCGAGGGCCGTGGCTGGATCCATGCCGTAGCCCTCAAGGTTGTTCCGCCCATGGTGGCCCGGCTCACGCATCACCCTGAACCGATCCAGGATTGGCGGATGACGACTGAGGCCCCCACTTCCGCGCCACGGTTGATCGACGGTCCCGATGCCGCGCCGGCCACCGTGCTGCTAGCCCACGGGGCCGGTGCACCGATGGACAGCGCGTTCATGGCGGCCATCGCCAGCGGCCTTACGCAGCAGGGCTGGCGAGTGGTGCGCTTTGAGTTCCCCTACATGGCCCGGATGCGCGAGACGGGCCGCCGCCAGGGGCCTGAACGGATGCCGGTGCTGCAGGAGGCGTTCCGCCAGCAGGTGCAGCTGGAGACGGGCGAGGCCCGGAGCGGCCCCTGTTCATCGGCGGCAAGTCGATGGGCGGCCGTGTGGCCAGCCTGCTGGTGGATGAACTGGCCGCCAGCGACGGGGTGCGCGGTTGTCTGTGCCTGGGTTATCCCTTCCACCCGCCCGGCAAGCCGCTGCAGCTGCGCACCGAGCACCTGGCCGCCTTGCGGACGCCCACCTTGATCCTGCAGGGGGAGCGGGACAGCTTCGGGCGGCGGGAGGAGGTGGAGTCCTACAACCTTTCTCCCCAGATACAGCTGAGCTGGATCCCAGGTGGGGACCACAGCTTCAAGCCCACCCGCAGTTCGGGCCTCAGCGAAGCGGAGAACTGGGCCACGGCGGTGGCGTTGAGTGATCAGTTCCTGCGGGAGCTGTTGTTCCGCTGAGCTCCACAGCCGAGTTGCCCAACACCTACCTGGTGCGGCCAGAGACCCAGCTGCGGGATTGAACCGGCAATCCGCTGTCAAGCTGGTGGGGTGACTCACTGCGCAGCGTCATGGAACAGGTGGTGAGCGAGTGGGTGCAGGGAGTTGGGCTGAAGAGTGGGGAAGCAGATCTGAGCTGAGCATTGCCACGGCTGAGATCCGCATCACCACCATGGACAACCAGCCGGGGACAGATGGGGATAGGCCCTATGTGCTGTTCGTGAATCAGAGCGAGTACGGCAAGGCCCGCTTCCTGCGCACCAACGTGCTCTCGAGCAGGGCGGACCTCAAGAAGGACACGGCCCTGCGCTTTAGGCAGGAGGTGAAACGCCTCCCCGCTGCCTTTGGGCCGGGGGATGCCGAACAGCAGCTTTGCCCTGTTCAACCTTGGCAACCAGCTGTTGATCGCCGGGTCGCGGGAAGCTGCGGCGGGTGATCAAGGCCCAGCCCCATGGTCCCTGGCTGCAACGGCAAGAGATCTGCGCTTGGAAGTCCGGCTGCCCTGAGCTGGGGTAGATCGATGGGCACTGACAAAGCTCCATTACCCTCAAGACCCCTCCCGGCGAGCCCGATCGCCAAGTTCACGTCGCTGACCGTTCCATGGACGACCAACGCTTGAGCCTCTACGCAGAACTGATCAACAAGCTGCTGAAGTGCCCCAGCGGGGAGCAGAACACGATCCTCAACGCCCACCCAGAGCTGCTCGATGAGGGATTGGTGGCGGCGATGCAGCACTATTCGGAAACTCTGCGGCAGCAGGGGACTACCGATGCAGCCGGGTTTCTGGAGAATCTTGGCCAACAGATTTCGGAGTTCATCCGGCAGGGCGATTCGCCGCAGGAGCCCCCATCAGCGGAGAGGCAGCAGGCCTATGTCGATCTGATTCAACTTCTACTAGCGTGCCAAGTCGGAGAAGAGCAACGGATCCTGGAGGCACACAGCGAACTCCTGGATCAGGGACTTTTGCGGATGTGTGAGCAGGTGGCCATGGGGCTGGTGGAGCAGCACAACCAGCAAGCTGCTGCCTGGCTGCGCAGCTTTGCCGCCCAACTGGCGAATGGTGTACCTGCCGCCAAAGCTAGCCACTCGATTGAGCAAGAAGCATTTTTGATGCAGTTATTGCAGACGGTTGCAGACAGCAATGGCGATCCGGCGAGCGTGCTCTCTCTCCTCAGCGCTAATTTGTCGCTGCTGAACACTGATCTGGCAGCCCTGTTGAGCAACTGGTTTCCAGGTGCAATCGAACAGGCAGATGAAGGCCAGCGACAGGCCCTGGCCGCCGTTCTTGACAACCTTGGATCTTTACTGCAGGAGTATCAACTTGGCAGTTCGCGATCCAATCTGCTGATCGCCATCGAAGCCTATACCAATGCCTTGCGGGTCTACACAGAAGCCGAGCTATCGCAAGCCTGGGCCATCACAAACGTTAATCTCGGCATCGCCTACAGCAAGCTTGCCCCGTTCTCAGAGAATCCGAAACAACAGATCGAGAACGCCATCGAGGCCTATACCAATGCCTTGCGGGTCAGAACAGAAGCCGAACTACCGCAAGCCTGGGCCGCCACAAACTTTAATCTCGGCAACGCCTACCTGGAACTTGCGCCGTTCTCAGAGAATCCGAAACAACAGATCGAGAAAGGCATCGAGGCCTATACCAATGCCTTGCGGGTCAGAACAGAAGCCGAACTACCGCAAGCCTGGGCCGACACAAACTTTAATCTCGGCATCGCCTACAGCAATCTTGCCCCGTACTCAGAGAATCCGAAACAACAGATCGAGAACGCCATCGAGGCCTATACCAATGCCTTGCGGGTCAGAACAGAAGCCGAACTACCGCAAGCCTGGGCCGCCACAACCAATAATCTCGGCGCCGCCTACGGCGATCTTGCCCCGTACTCAGAGAATCCGAAACAACAGATCGAGCACGCCATCGAGGCCTATACCAATGCCTTGCGGGTCAAAACAGAAGCCGAGCTGCCGCAAGACTGGGCCGACACAACCAATAATCTCGGCGCCGCCTACCTCGATCTTGCCCCGTTCTCAGAGAATCCGAAACAACAGATCGAGAACGCCATCGAGGCCTATACCAATGCCTTGCGGGTCAAAACAGAAGCCGAACTACCGCAAGCCTGGGCCGACACAACCAATAATCTCGGCAGCGCCTACAGGAAACTTTCCCCGTTTACAGAGAATCCGAAAGAACAGATCGAAAACGCCATCGAGGCCTATACGAGTGCCTTGCGGGTCAGAACAGAAGCGGAGCTGCCGCAAGCCTGGGCCGCCACAACCAATAATCTCGGCAACGCCTACGGCGATCTTGCGCCGTTCATAAAGAATCCGAAACAGCAGATCGAGAAAGCTATCGAGGCGTTTACCAATGCCTTGCGGGTCAGAACAGAAGCCGAACTACCGCAAGCCTGGGCCGCCACAAACTTTAATCTCGGCAACGCCTACGGCGATCTTGCGCCGTTCATAGAGAATCCGAAACAACAAATCGAGAACGCCATCGAGGCCTATACCAATGCCTTGCGGGTCTTCACAGAAGCGGAGCAGCCGCAAGACTGGGCCGCCACAAACTTTAATCTCGGCAACGCCTACCTGGAACTTGCGCCGTTCTCAGAGAATCCTAAACAACAGATCGAGAAAGGCATCGAGGCCTATACCAATGCCTTGCGGGTCAGAACAGAAGCCGAGCTGCCGCGCGACTGGGCAATCACAAACAGTAATCTCAGCTTCGCCTACAGCAAGCTTGCCCCGTTCTCAGAGAATCCGAAACAAGAGACCGAGAAAGCCACCGAGGCCTATACCAATGCCTTGCGGGTCTTCACAGAAGCCGAGTTGTCGCAAGAATATGCAATGAAAAATAGTAATCTTGGTAACGCCTCCATGGAACATGCCCAGTTCTCAGAGGATCCGAAACATCAGATCGAGAAAGCCATCAAGGCCTATACCAATGCCTTGCGCGACTACACAGAAGCGGTGTCCCCGCAAGCCTGGGCCAGCACAAGCTTTAATCTCGGCAACGCATACTGCAACTTTGCGCCGTTTTCGGAGAGACCCAAACAACAGATCGAGAACGCCATCGAGGCCTATACCAATGCCTTGCGGGTCTTCACAGAACCCGCGCTTCCGCAAGACTGGGCCGCCACAACCAATAACATCGGTAACGCCTACATCAAGCTTGCTCCGTTCTCAGAGAGTCCGAAACAACAGATCGAGAAAGCCATCGAGGCCTTTACCAATGCCTTGCGGATCACAACAGAAGCCGAGCTGCCGCAAGCCTGGGCCACCACAAACAATAATCTCGGGAGCGCCTACCGCGATCTTGCCCCGATCTCAGAGAATCCGAAACAACAGATCGAAAACGCCATCGAGGCCTTTACCAATGCCTTGCGGATCAGAACAGAAGCCGAGCTGCCGCAAGACTGGGCCGCCACAAACAATAATCTCGGCAGCGCTTATCGCGATCTTGCCCCGATCGCAGAGAATCCGAAACAAGAGATCGAAAACGCCATAGAGGCCTATACCAATGCCTTGCGGGTCTTCACAGAAGCCGAACTGCCGCAAGACTGGGCCGCCATAAACAGTAATCTCGGCAACGCCCACCTCGATCTTGCCCCGTTCTCAGAGAATCCGAAACAACACATCGAGAAAGCAATCGAGGCCTATACCAATGCCTTGCGGGTCTACACAGAAGCCGAGCTTCCGCATACCTGGGCCGCCACAAACAATAATCTCGGCGCCGCCTACAGCGATCTTACCCCGTTCTCAGAGATTCCGAAACAACAGATCATGAAGGCCATTGAGGTCTATACCAATGCCTTGCGGGTCTACACAGAAGCCGAGATGCCGCAAGCTTGGGCCACCATACACAATAATCTCGGCACCGCCTACGGCGATCTTGCCCCGTACTCAGAGAATCCGAAACAACAGATCAAGAAAGCCATCGAGGTCTATACCAATGCCTTGCGGGTCAGAACAGAAGCCGAGCTGCCGCGAGACTGGGCCACCACAAACAATAATCTCGGCGCCGCCTACAGCAAACTTGCCTCGTACTCAGAGAATCCGAAACAACAAATCAAGAAAGCCATCGAGGTCTATACCAATGCCTTGCGGGTCAGAACAGAAGCCGAGCTGCCGCAAGACTGGGCCACCACAAACAATAATCTCGGCAACGCCTACCTCGATCTTGCGCCGTTCTCAGAGAATCCGAAACAACAGATCGAGAAAGCCATCGAAGCCTATACCAATGCCTTGCGGATCAGAACAGAAGCCGAGCTACCGCAAGCCTGGGCCGACACAACAAATAATCTCGGCGCCGCCTACAGCAAACTTGCCCCGTTCTCAGAGAATCCGAAACAACAGAACGAAAACGCCATCGAGGCCTATACGAGTGCCTTGCGGGTCAGAACAGAAGCCGAGCTGCCTCAAGCCTGGGCCAACACAAACTTTAATCTCGGCATCGCCTACGGCGATCTTGCCCCATACTCAGAGAATCCGAAACAACACATTGAGAACGCCATCGAGGCCTATACCAATGCCTTACGGGTGAGAACAGAAGCCGAGCTGCCGCAAGCCTGGGCCGACACAAACACTAACCTTGGCAACGCATACTTCAGATTTGCGCCGTTTTCGGAGAGTCCCAAACAACAGGTCAAGAAGGCCATCGAGGTCTATACCAATGCCTTGCGGGTCTACACAGAAGCCGAACTGCCGCAAGCTTGGGCCACCATACACAATAATCTCGGCGCCGCCTACCGCGATCTTGCCCCGTTCTCAGAGAATCCGAAACAACAGATCGAGAATGCCATCAAGGCCTTTGCCGATGCCTTGCGGGTCTACACAGAAGCCGAGCTGCCGCAAGACTGGGCCGCCACTAACAATAATCTCGGCAACGCCTACGGCGATCTTGCCCCGTTCTCAGAGAATCCGAAACAACAAATCGAGAACGCCATCGAGGCCTATACCAATGCCTTGCGGGTCTACACAGAAGCCGAACTATCGCAAGCCTGGGCCACCACAAACAATAATCTTGGCGCCGCCTACAGCAAACTTGCCCCGTTCTCAGAGAATCCGAAACAAGAGATTGAAAACGCCATCGAGGCCTTTACCAATGCCTTGCGGATTCGGGATTCGGTGACCCGCTCCGCAGATTGCCTATCGACAGCCAGGAACCTTGGCGATCTGGGCTTTAAGAACAACCTGCGCGATGTTGCCATCAACGGCTACAAGCTCGCCATCTCTGCCGTGGAAAACCTGCGCTCGGTTGCGATTGATCCCAAGCGTAAAGCCGAGATTGTGGCCCAAGCCATCGAGGTGTACGCCAACCTCGTGCAGGTGTATGTGGATACCGAGCACTACGAAGAAGCCCTTGAGGTGGCTGATCGTTCAAAAGCCCGCAATCTCGTCGAACTGTTAGCCACCAAAGACCTCTATCCCAAGGGAGACATCCCACCAGAAGTGATTCGCCGCCTGGATGCCCTGCGCGGCTCCATAGCCCGGGTTGAACGGCAGCTCAACAAGACAGACGCAGCACAAGGCACCATCGCAGAGGGTGGATCGATTGCCAGAGGCGATACTCGTACCCTGAATCTAGGGCCGCCGAAACAACAGGCCTATCAGGTCTCCACCAACCGGCTGCTGCGGGAAAAGCAAGAACTCGAGCACCTGATCCAGGTCGACATTCAACCCATTGACCCCACCTTCTCCTTGAGCCAGAAGGTGCAGCCTCTTACCTTTGAGCAGTTGCAAGCCGCCCTGCCGGATGGGCGCACAGCCCTGGTGAGTTGGTATGTGGCAGGAGACAGGCTGGTGGCCTTTCTTGTGTCAGCACAAGCCGCACAGCCAACCTGTCATGTGTACCCAGAAGACACTCTTAAGAATCTGATCCAAGCCCTGACCAGCTACATTCAAACCTACCTTCAGGAGAAAGAGGAATGGGCACGATCCCTGCCCAAGACGCTGATGGAATTAGCCGGGATTCTGGAGATTGATTCCCTGGCCAGAAAGATCTCAGAGATGGCCCCGGATGCGGATCAGTTGATCCTGGTTCCCCACCGCTTTCTGCACCTGCTCCCGCTCCACTGCCTGTCGCTGAGTGAGTCGAACAACACGCTGTTGGATCATTTTGCCCGCGGTGTGCGCTTTGCCCCCAGCCTGCAGGTGCTTCAGCTGGTTCAGCAGCGCCCGCAGACTGGCCTTGATTCTCTGTTTGCCATCGAGAACCCCACCCGGGATCTCCCCTACACCGATCTCGAAGTTGAGGCCATCCATCCCCTGTTTGGCCCCCAGCCCACGGTGCTCAGGCAACAGGCAGCCACCAAAGCCGCACTGGAGCGGAACAGCTCCACCCTGGCCAGCAGCACCTGCCTCCACTTCTCCTGCCACGGCACGTTCAACTTTGCGCAACCGCAGCTTTCGGCCCTCATCCTGGCCGACAGCCACGTGGAGTCTCAGCCAGACGATGCCGATCCCGACCGCTACCTGCCGCAACTGGACGGGGGCGCCCTCGACCTCACCAGGTGCCTCACCCTGCTCGATCTCTTCCAGCTGGACCTGCGCCAGGCACGCCTTGTCACCCTCTCCGCCTGTGAAACCGGCCTGAGCGAGATCAACAGCCTGAGCGATGAGTTTGTGGGCCTCAGCAGTGGTTTTCTCTTTGCCGGCTGCAACAGCGTCATCGGTACTCTCTGGACCGTGAGCGACATCAGCACCGGCCTGCTGATGGCTGAGTTCTACCGCCTGCTCAAGCAGCAGGAGCAAACCCCGAGGCAAACCGATGTGGCCATTGCCCTCAAGCAAGCCCAGCACTGGCTGCGCCACCTCACCTGTGAGCAGGCCGTGGCACGGATCGAGGATGCGCTGCCCAGCCTCCCTGAAGCGGTGCGCCCCAACTACACCTACGACATCCAGGAGCTGAAGCGGCGGCATCAGCCAACCGATTGCCTCTACAGCAGCCCGTTTTATTGGGCGGCCTTCTGCGCGGTCGGGCAATAGGCCGCCCGGCAAGCCTCGCTATTGTTGTCAAGACGATGCATGGCTCGCCACATGCCAGCGGATGCCCACAAGTTTCAAGCCGCCTTCCAAGCCAATCACTCGATCCTCACGCCTGAAGATCGCAACGCCATCCTTGAATTTTCCGACGCACTGCTTCCAACCATCAGCAGCGAAGAGCTGACGAGCAAGCTGAGCGAATTCTTGACACAACACGCAGCGATCAACACAACGCTCTTTCCTCTTTCATCCTCGCCAGCAACGAACACGGAAACACGTCTTGGTGGAGTCAGGCCCCGGCTCAACCCCGAAGAGTTCAAGGCTTCCATTCGCAACATCGTATTGGATTCCCAGCGAGCATCTGACAAGAATGGTGAACCCAAACCAACCCGTTGAGTTTGCCTGCCTTGATCAACTTGTCTTTCAGCTGCACCATGGGCTGGGCAAACCGGTTGACCATGATGGCATTGATAGGCTGTTGGGGGTTGTGCCGGGGCTGTCAGATCAGCACCGCAAGGAGATCATCCGCGAGTTAATCCGTACCTCCAATTCGTCAAGTCGCTTTCACCCAGGCCTCACACCATTGGCACCCGGCGATGGCTTCTACACCTTAGAAACTACTGGGCATTGCCATGCTGAGGTTTTGCAGAAGGTAGAGCCATTCCTCCTGCACGACACGTTCATTCTTGATCTTTCTTCCACCGTTGCGAACAAGCCCGCCTCTTTGCTCAGAGAGTGCCGTTATTCTCTGACGTCTTCGCTCGGGCAATGCACTCTGATCACCATCATCTCTGACGATCCCTCAGAGGCGTTTGCCGCCGCCATGATCGCTGAGGTCCTGGGTATCACCGACCTTGATCTGAGCAGAACTGAAATCCTGCGCGGCTCACCGATCCGGGAGGTTGACGCAGGAACCACGACGCATTACATCTGGATCAAGAGCAAGCAGGATAGCGATGGACGTGAGGTTCAGCACATCCTGAACATGCTCTCTTGCCGTGCAAAGATTGATTTCGTGGTCCAGCAAGCAGCCATCTGCTTTGCCGAGGGGAAACGGCACTACGAAGCAATCGAAAGCCACTTATCCCAGATCTCCGAGCTGAAGATCAGCGAGAATACTCACCTGGCACGGCAGGAACGGATTCAGATTCTTGAAGCTCATCTGGCTGCCTTGCCAGACCATGCGCATCAACTCTCCCGTTGTGAGCGTGACATGGACATCCATCTGCTCACCCTGATCGACAACGTGGCCAATGCCCGCAACAGCATTCCCTTTCTGCTGCTGGAGGGTGACACGTTCATGGGCGGCTTTCTCGATCAAGACTGCCCCATCCATCAGAGGCAGATCGAACACGACCTCAAGGTTCTCTCCCCCGGACGTCGCTACGCAGACCAGGCGATCAATGCGATCCGCACAATCGTGACGCTGGATTCCCAGAAACAGCAACTCGCTCTGGAGGAAGCGGAGAAAGCACGCGAGCAGACTATCCGCAAAACCCTCACCATCGTTGGTTCTGGCCTCACAATCAGTGGCCTGGCGGCCTCCACCCGCCCCAGGCCCACGGAAAAACTCCTTCAGCGGCTCCAGCGGCCTCACCATCAGCCAGCCGCCCCTCCTCCCGAGTTGCTCTGGTTGTCAGACATCGCCATCCACGCCTCCCTCGGCCTGCTGGCGGCCCTCCTGATCTTTTTCATCTGGAGCCTCGGCGGCCGCGTGGGTTCCCAGCTGGGATGGTTTCGTCGAGCTGCTCCTCGCTGAGGTCACCACACACACGTTCCAGCCCTTCTGAGTTGCCCCTGGTGCAAACCAGTTGTTGTTCCCTCTCCGATAGAAGCAGAGGCACTGGAGGCCGCCGGTTTAATCGACACTGACTGTGGTGGCGTGGAGCAATCAGTTCCTGCGGGAGCTGCTCAGCGGCTGTGCTCCTCTGCTGCCCACACAAACACGTTTCATCGTCTCGTGACTAGGCTCAGGCGGGTGTCGAGTCTCCGATGAAGTCATCCTTCTCCTTCCCTTTCACTATCACCCCATCAGCCCAAGTCAAACCCATGCAATGACCTGAAGGCCTGGATTGGTGCCATTAAAGCGATGGGTTGAAGAGCGAATAGCCTCCTCGTCCAGATCGTGCAGAACCGCTGCCCTTTGCTGGCGTTGATCGGCGGCTCAGGGATGGGCGTGACCATGCTGGAGCTGAGGCGGCAGGGGCTGACCCTGATCGTCGAGCAGCACCACGCTTTCCTGCTCATTGGGGTCGGAGCGGGTGACGATGGCGATCGCTGGCTCGGTGGCGCTGAGATTCACCGGTTGATGGGGAAGATCGGCGGGAATGAAGATGAAATCGCCGGCGAGGTTCACCACCCGCTGGCGCAGGCCAGCGCCATAGCGGGTTTCCACCGTTCCTTGCAGCAGGTAGATCGCCGTCTCGTAGTTGCGGTGGAGATGGGCTCGGGCCTTGGCACCGGGCGGGATCACGACGCGGTTGAGCGAGAGCGTGCGCGCCCCGCTATTAGCACCGGAGATGCCCACGAAGCGCCCCAGACCCTGGCGGCTGTCCAGCTGCGTGGCCGGCCGCACCGTGATCACCCCGCCGTCGCCAGGACGGCCGATCACCTCGTCGGTGTAAGCAGGCGACACCTGCGTCAGCAGCCCCAGCCCACACACCAGAGCAAGTGCACGGCCGTCCATCTGCACAGTCACCTCCGCAATCGCTCCAATCTGCCCCAGATCAGATGCAGACTGACATTTTGGTGGTGGTGGCCACGCAGCCAGTTACGCCTGGTGATCCGGCCAAACAAGAGGTGTGGAGAGGCAAGAGCTTCAATGGCTGGAGCATGAGACGTCATCTTTCCTGGCAGAGGGGGATCTCGAGAAGGACGCCACCCCCCGCACCATGAAGCGGCCTGGGCATCGCCAATTCACAGAGTGCTGTTGCAATCGGGATGGCCTCGATCTGCAGCGTGTCCTGGCTGCCAGGATCGAAACAAGCGCCAGCACGACGTCATGCCACTACCCCTGCTGTTGCCAGCGTTGCTGGCTGTGGCGATCACCCCGTGCCCTGCTTCCGCGAAGGCCCAGCTTGATGGCCTCTACCGCTGGCAGGTGGCTCGGCAGGAGCGGCGCGGGCCGATCGAGATCACGAGCCAGCAAAGCCGATTCACCGATGGGCTGTACCAGAAGTTGCGGCGTGCCTATGCCCTCGATCCAGCCAGCGGTCGTTTCGTTGACTTCGATCTGTTCAGCGGCACCCAGGTGTGGACCTTTGGCGCGAAAGTGCTCGGCTGCACCGCTCTTCCCGGCGGAAGGCTGGAAGCACGGGTGGCGGTGCAGGCAGGCGTGCGCAACCGCCCCTCTGAGACGCCGCAGCAGCTGCGCTATCAGCTGGTGCCGGGGCCTGCAGGAACCTGGAAGATTTCCGACATCGTCTATTCCAGTCCGGCTGGGTTCCGCCTCTCCAGCTTCCTGGCCGAGCTGCTTGCACCAACGCCCTGATCGCTGCAGCAACTGTGGGGTTAACAGGGTTTGCCAGGGGTTGGGTGCTGCTCACCGGCGGGCCGCCCGCGGCGGGGGTGATGGCGACGGCCAGCCGCGGCGGGGCGTGGGTAGACGGGCACCTGGTGGTGGGGGTGTTGCCCGATGAAGGGATGGTGACGACAGGCAAAGCACGGCGGAGCTGGATCTGGCCCTGTTCACCGGCATGGGAAAGGCCCGCAACGTGATCAACGTGCTCAGCGCCGATGTGGTGGTGATCTGCGGGAGCGGAGGCCCAGGCACACCCTCAGAAGCCGCCCATGCCCTCAATGCAGGCAGGCCATTGATCCTGCTGGCGGTGCCGCCGCTGTGGCGTGAGTTCTTCTGCTCGCTCAGCAAGGCGGTACAGAGCGCGAGCGATGTGCAGGAGTGCTGTACCAGGCCCTGGTCGGACGAGCAGATCGTCGATGGCTGTCAGGTCTCGGACTCATCCACTGGAGGCGGAAGCTGCCGCTCCACCAGAAGAAACACCAACCAGGCCAGAGAGGCACTGATACCGGCGTTCCAGTCGTTGCGCAGGAGCTCCACGATCGCGATCGTGCTTGCGCCGATGCGAAGCCCCCGGAGCAGAAAGCGGCCCAGTTTCTCAAGGTTGAACGGCATGGGGAGGGAGTGGGGAATCAGGTCGGGGCCAGTCAGGCCGGTGGAGGTAGCTTCGCGATCGCCTGGTGCTACCACAGCTTTAAGGCCACCAGCAGGTCTTGGCTGAGCGAGGCGGAGAACTCGGCCACGGCGCTGGCCTTGAGCGATCAGCTTCTGCGGGAGCATCTCAGCATCTGAGCCCAGCCATACGGAGGGAGTGCCTGCCTGGGTAGGAGGAGCAGGGGGCGCCACCCACATTGGACGTGGGGGTGGTGGTGACGTACTCAGTCGTCAGTGTGCTGGGGTCGAACTCGATCACGGTGCGCACCTTGTCGAGCCCCTGGACCCGGTAGGCCTTGGACACGGTGAGGGTGGAGATCCAGGGGTGGTTCAGGGTGTCATTCAGCTCGAATGGCCGCCCTCCAGGATGCATCTCATAGAGCTTGACGATCCCCTGTTCCAGAACTCGCTGAGGGTCACAGGGCCCATACCCCGTGCGCCCAGCCTGGATGCTTTCAGAGACGCGGGAATGGCCGTCAGGGTTGAAGCGCAGATGGGTCACCATTGGTGCAGCTCAGGACTTGCCCAGCAGAACCTTTCCTAGAACCGCAATCACGCGACCTTCCACCTAGTCGATGCGGCGGAGCAGCCGCGTCTCCAACTGGGTAAGGGCCTCCTCTTCCAGATAGGCGTGGGCGGGGTGGAGCTGCATCACAACCTGCCGGCCGCCCTGCGGATTAGCAGCAACGGTCTGGTGCTGGATGGCGGCCTGGTGGTGCTGGCCAGCGCGGGCACGCCGCTGCGGCTGGGGCGTTACGTCGGCCCTGACGGCGGCCCGCCGGAGAGCGCCGCCTGTGAACCCGATCCGCTGCTGTAGCGGGCCAGGACGCCCTCGACCGAGAGGGGACTGCAGTAAAGGAAGCCTTGAAAGAAGCGCAGGCCGAGGTTCTGCAGCAACACCAGGGTGTCGGGGTTGTCGACCCCTTCCGCCACCAGATCAAGCTCCATGCGGCTGGCCAGGCCGGCGATCATGGTGACGATCTGATTGGCGAAGGGGTTGACGTGCATCGCCGTCACGAATGATTTGTCGATCTTGAGGCCGTTGGGCTTGAGGGTGATGAGCAGGTTGAGCGAGGAATACCCGATGCCGAAGTCGTCGAGGGCCAGGCGCACTCCCTGGTCCTGGAGCAGGCGGATGTTGCCAGCCACGGTGTCGGTGTACTCCAGCACCGAGCGTTCGGTGATCTCCAAAGTGAGGAGGTGGAAGGGGATCCCCTCCCAGGCGAGCAGGCCCAGCAGCCGATCCACAATGTTGGGGTGCGAGAGTTGCGACGGGGTGACGTTGACGGCGAGCTGGAGCTCCGGGCCGAGCTGCTGGCGCAGGCGCACGAAGCCCTCGATCGCAAGGCGCACCAGTTCCTCGCCGAGGATGTCCATTTGGCGGTAGCGCTCCGCCAGGGCGATGAACACCTCCGGTGAAACATCGCCCTGCTGGGGGTGGTGCCAGCGGGCCAAGGCTTCCACGCCGTGGATGGTGTCGGAGCCATCGACGATCGGCTGGAACAGCATGCGCAGCTCACCCTGGCGCAGGGCCCGCATCAGGTCGGAATAGAGGCTGTAGTCGTCGAGCTCGGTGGTGGCGGCGTTGGCTTCGAAGATGGAGATGCGGCTGTGCTTGTGCTGCTTCGCCTGGTACATGGCGATGTCGGAGCGCTTGATGCACGCCTCGATTTCGGTTTCGTCGGGCTCCACCGTGGCGATGCCGATACTGAGGCTGATCTCGATCGAGACCCCTGCCACCTGAAAGGTGTCTTCGAAGGCCTTGGCCACCCGCTGGGCCAACTGGCGGGCCTGGCTGCGCAGGTCGCCGCCGGAGCGGTCGGGACCGGCGTACGGGGCCATGAGGATGGCGAACTCGTCACCGCCGTAGCGGGCGAGGAAATCACCGCCGCGGATCTGATCCTGGAGCCGCTGGGCGGTGATCACCAGGGCGGCATCGCCGGCATCGTGGCCGTAGGTGTCGTTGATGTTCTTGAACTTGTCGACATCCACGAACAGGATCGCGGAGGCCTGGCGGCTGCGGTGGGCCCGCTGCACTTCGATCTGAAGTTGCTCGATGAAGTAGCGACGATTGGGCAGCTGGGTGAGCGAATCGAACAGAGCGAGCGAGCGGGCCGACCGCAGAAAATGCTGAAAGCGGTCCGCCACCTCGGCGAGCCTCAACTCCATGGTCGCCGCATCGTGCTCGGGTAACAGGAGCGAGTCGCTGTCTGGGGCGGTTTCTATTCCGCTGTGGATCAGCCGGGCCAGCACGTGCGTTTCGGAGGGCCCATCGGGGAGGCCCTCGGGCCCCTTCCCCACCCCCTCCAGCAGGGCGTCGAGGTCGCGGCAGGCTCGGCGGATGCGCTGGGCGGCGCGGCGCTCCACCTTGCACTGCTGCACCTTCTGCCGCCGCCGCTCCAGCACCAGGAGGATGCGGAAGACGAGCAGGCCGGCGACAATGGCAAGGATCAGCAGAAGATCGTCGGCCAGGGAGCGGGCCACAATGGGCAGCACCGGTTGGCGGCGCAGGCCGAGCCGCTGGCGATCATTGGAGTGGATTGGCGGTTCCACCAGTTCGACACCGGCGCGGGCGGCCGGGGCGGTGTCGTCCGGAGCCATGAACTGCACGGCCTCACCGAGCTGGCTGAGGCTGCCGCTGAGGCTGGGGCCGTAGTCGGATTTGAGCAGCGGTTCGAACAACACCAGGGCGCCGCGGGCTGGCCGCAGGCTGGCGTTATCGGTGAGAGGCGTGATCACACCCATGTAGAGCTGGCCGTCGTCGCTGGGGCAAGCGAGGCGGCGGAAGCTGTTCAGCGTGACCAGGGCGGGAAGCTGATCGCGGGCGCAGCGGATCAGCTCCTGCGGCACACCGCCACCGACTCCATGGCTGTTGGTGGAGGCCGCATGGCGGCGGCGGTTGCCGCGGCTGTAGGCGAGCAGGGTCTCGCCGCCGGGGCCGAAGATCACCATGCGGGCCTCGCCATCGAACAGGGAGGTGTTGGCCACATCGAGGCTGACGAAGCCGGGATTGCGGCCGGCGGCGAACTCGTAGGCGTCGTCCCAGTGGCCCCAGTCGAAGACGGTGCGCTTGACGCTCAGCAGCGCCGCCATCACCACCTCCAGCTGTTCGCGGCGCTGGGTGTCCTTTTCAATCCTGATGTTGTCACTGCGACGGGCGATCTCGAGGCCGAGCAGCGGGGTGAGCAGCAGCAGGGCGGCCAGGCCGGGCAGGCGGGCTTTGGCCCGGGTGAGCGAGTGCCGCTCGTCTTTCCACCAGGAGTGCAGCAGCGACCACGGGCGCCGCCACTGCCACCGAGAGGGAAGTCGCCGTGGCTTGAGAAGTGCCCCGAGCAGAGGATGCATCCATGCCTTGCCCCTGAGCCAAGGCTAAGGAGGCCGGGCGGTTCGGGCCCGGCCGCTTTTCGCCCTCAGGGTCGGTCGTGCCGCCAGCGATCACCAGCACAGCGGCGAAGTGACCTGGCAGCTTGTCCACCGACAGGCCAGCGGCAACGGCTGACGTGCATATCACCACGTCATAGGCGGCCGGTATGCCGTTGGGATCAGCGGCCAGGCGGGAGGCGTCGTGGTTCGGGTCGTCAATCGTCTCGATGTTCACCCGGAGCACTCGGCTGGCCGGCCAGTGTTTAAGAGCCAGTACCTCCAGAGCCTTGCTCCCGTTCCCCTCGTCCTTCGCAGTGGTGGCGATCCACACGCGGCGGCTTGCCACTCGCCAGCAGCAGCACGCTGCACCATGGCGGCGAGTGTTTCTTCGCTCGGGATCTAAACGGACATCGCGCCAGGAGGTAATGGCTCCCTCAGGTTTCCGCCTACTCACGGAATAGTGGATGGTTTCCATCCCAGCGACGATCTCTTCTCGGGCGGCAGTGGCGAGCACCTGTGCGGCGTGGTTGAGGGTTGCCATGGGGTGAAAAGTCAGACCTACTATTCACAACACCTAATGCTGAGAGGTAGGAGCGTTGCGCAAAAGCAACTCCGGTGCAGTCTTGCGTATAAGCAAATCACTTAGTGGTGTTGCCTTTAAGCAACAAAAGAAGATCCGAACTGGAGGGTGGTCACCACGCCATTGCCAGGCCGGCAAGGGCAGGCAACAGCTCAGCCCTGTGGCCGGTGCGTGTGGGTGATCGGGGCAGGCCAGCAGCACGGGCAGCGGTGCGCAACTGGGCCACCGTCAGGGCCTCCAGCTCGGGCCAGCAAGGCGGCAGCCATGGGCATGGATGCGGCAGTGGCTCGGATGTGGCCTGCTGGTGGGGCTGCTGGAGCTCACTGGCGGCAGATTGCGGCGCTGGCTCGGGTGCATGCTGTTGTGGCTGCCAGCTGGTGAGGCTGAATAGCAAGGCCACCAGCATCAGGGTCAGGAGGGCTTCAGCCACCACCGTCACGGCGAGCAAGCCGAGCTCAACCGGGTGGGCGGGTGTTGATTATGTCGTCATCGTTCCGGGGCGAGGATTGCCCCCGCCGGGCCATCGCTTCCAGGCCAGCGGCGGGGATGATCGCCGGATCGATTCATCCTTCAGGTTGTCGAGGTTCGAGGGGGTGGCGTCTCACCCATGCCGGGTCTCCCTTCAGTGCCTGCCGGGTGATGTGGATGGCTTTTACTGGACAGATTCGGCCCCTGACATCGTTAACCCCGGGCGGGAAGAACAGGGTTTGGTCTCAGTGTAGACCTCATGGGGAGTTTTGCTTCCCAATGCGCTGTGTGGTCTTACATGACCATACC
>NZ_JAHLYO010000013.1:0-28317 GCF_025128015.1 Synechococcus sp. CS-1333 | reverse complement strand
GCTCCAAGGCCCTGAGACGATCGTCTCAGGGCCTTGGAGCAGGGCCTGACGTCACAGCTTCTCCGGCAGCCAGCCAGCCAGAGAAGCAGATGGCAACGTCCTCAACGAGAGGAAGCGTGTGGATACCGCACGGCCACAGGTGGGCTGCCACAACCGAGCTCAACGTGTGCCGCTTGCGCATCACACATGCCGGTCGGATTTGCGCATCAGACTGACAAGGCGGACTCAAGCAAGAAGCTTGCACATCGGGACGATGCGGTGAGTTTGCACATCGGGCTGGTGCACAGGACTGATGCAGCGGGCTGATTCAGAGGGCTGATGCAGCGGACTCGCGTTGCGGGCTGATGCAGCTGGTTTGTACGAATGGTTTCACTCTCTCCTAGCCACTGGCGGCCAGCCACCATGACGATCCAGCCACCCATGCGGACGCTCAAGCTCACTCTGGAATCCAGGAGCCTGGTGCCCTCGGTGCACTGCTGGAGAGTGAATGATGGGTACGTTCGCACCAACACCTGGTCGCCGGATGGAGAGGTGGTCACCATCGGATTGGCGGGCCCTGGTGACCTTTTGCCACCCCCGAGGCCCGAGTGGCAACCAACCGAGAGGGCCTGCCTGACAAGGACCCTGCTCATGGAGGTGACACCTTCGCAGGAGGAGTTGACAGCCTCGCTCCACAGCCAGATCGCCCAGATGACCACCCTGCTGAGGATCGGTCGGTTGCGTCCGGTCGACACCCGGCTTCTGCATCTGCTGCGCTGGATCGGCGAGCGCTTCGGCATCGTCAACAGCCGGGGAACCCTGCTGTCGCTTCAGGAGATGAACCTGACGCATCGCGTGCTGGCCGAGATCTGCGGCACGACGCGTGTGAGCATCACCAAAGCCCTGAGCCACTACAAGACCGCAGGAATGATCGGGACGCAAGGAGAGGTTGACCTGCTGCTGCCGCATCCCCATCGGACGCTGTATTAAGAGCGGCAGCGACAGACGTGGCTGCCCCTTTGCCCCCAAAGCAGCAGTGAGCGAAGGGCCTGGGAGTTGGGGGCAAGTCGTGGGGAAAGAGCGGGGGATGGCGCGTTGATGCCAGGACGCCGCGATGGGGCAACGCGAAAGGGAGGTGCGGAGTGATATTGCGTCGGGCAATGCAGTGGAGTCGTGCGATGGGTCGTGGGTTGGAGCAACGCATTTGGCCGTGCTCTGGAACCATGCGCTGGGTCATCCATTGGTGCGAGGCGTTGTTGCGAGGCGTTGGAGCGAGGTGTTGGGTCGTGCTCCGGGCCGTGCGGTAGAGCCAGGTGTTGGTGCTAGACACCGGGGGCATGCGTTGGGGCCAGGAGTAATGGCCACTGGAATCGCGCCACTGCGTTGATGCAGCCTGGAAGCGGCTGGTCTCCTGGAAAGGGGAAAGTCGAGTGAAGACCCAGCCACAGACCTGCTGGGATACCCACTGGTCCGGTGGTCGAACTTGGATCCATAGGCTGCTCTGATCGATTTCATTTGCATTACTGCGTTACCGAATGACCCAACCGCCTCTCCCAGCCACTAACTTCTCTCGACCGCCGCAACGGTGTTCCATGCTCCATCCCTAGGGCCGTCAATTAGGTAATCCATCACCAGCTTCTTTGGTGAACCTGGACTCGATCAAGCCTTGCATTCCTGGACCTGAAGTCCATCCATCAACACCATTACTCCCTCTCCAGACTCCGATGACGAGACGCCGCCGTTTTCTCGCCCTCATGGGCAGCGCCATGCTGGGCACCTCTCTGCTGGCCGGCTGCATGGGCAACCCTCCTGATTCCGGAGGCGGGGGCGCCAGCGCACCGGCGCCGGCCACCGCCGACAAGGGGCTTGAGACCAAAACCATCAACCTGGGCTTCATCCCCATCCTTGAGGCTGCGCCCCTGGTGGTGGCCGTTGAGAAGGGTTACTTCGCCAAGCATGGCCTTGAGGTGAACCTCACCAAGCAGGCCAGCTGGCCCTCCGCCCGCGACAACGTGGTGCTCGGCAGCGCCGGCGGCGGCATCGATGGCGGCCAGTGGCAGATGCCCATGCCCCAGATGATCAGCGAGGGCGCGATCACCGATGGCAAGAAGGTGCCGATGTACGTGCTGGCGATGCTGATGAGTCAGGGCAACGGCATTGCCGCAGCCAACAGCGTGAAGGACGGCAACCTCAGCGTGGATCTCAAGGCCAGCTCGCCGGGCTTCTTTGATGCCTTCGCCAAGAAAACCGGCAGCAAGTTCAAGGCCTCCTACACCTTCCCTAAGGCGAACCAGGAGATCTGGATCCGCTACTGGCTGGCCGCCGCCGGTGTGGACCCCGACTCACAGGTGGAACTGCTGACGGTTCCCGCCACCGAAACCCTCCAGGGAATGAAGAACGGCACGATGCAGGCCTTCTCCACCGGCGATCCCTGGCCTTCTCGGATCGTCAAGGACGAGGTGGGCTATCTGCCGGCGATCACCGCCCAGATCTGGAAGTCCCACCCCGAGGAGTATCTGGCGGTGCGGGCCGACTGGGTGGACAAGCACCCCAAGGCCACCGTGGCCCTGATCAAGGGGCTGATCGAAGCCCAGATGTGGATGGACAAGGCCGAGAACCGCGCCGAGGTGGCCACGATCCTCAGCTCCCGCAAGTGGTACAACATTCCCGCCCCGGTGCTTGAAGAGGCGCTCAAGGGCCAGTACAAGATCGGCGCCGACATGAAGCCGGAAACGGATCCGGCGATGGGGCCGCTCTACTGGGCCAGCGATCGTGGTGTGATCTCCTATCCCTACAAGAGCCTCAGCCTCTGGTTCCTGCTCGAATCGATCCGCTGGAAGTTCTATCCCGGCGTGGTGGATACGGTGGATCAGGCCAAGGCGATCAACGACAAAGTGGTTCGCGAAGATCTCTGGATCACGGCGGCCAAGGAACTGGGGCTCCCCGCTGCGGACATCCCCAGCTCCTCCAGCCGCGGCAAGGAGACCTTCTTTGATGGCGTGATCTACGACCCGGAGAACCCTCAGGCCTACCTCGACAGCCTGAAGATCAAGAAGTGAGTTTGAAGTGATCCTTCACCGGGGGCTCTCAACCCCCGGATTTTTTTGCGAGGCGCATAGCCAGTCAGCCTGCTGCTCACCTAATGTCCACACCCCGGTCTCAACCGCTCCGGGCCGTATCCCGTTACCAGAATTCATTTTCGGAGTCTCCCTTTCATGGTTCCCACCTCATCACGCCGCCCCGGGGCATCCAGCAGTCCCCTGAAATGGGTCGCCCGAAGCTCCGGCAACTGGTTGCCGCCGCTCCTGGGCATCGGCGGGTTCCTGTTGGTCTGGCAGATTCTTTCCTCGCTGCAGCTGATCGCCCTGCCTGCCCCTTCGAGCCTGTTCACCGAAGAGCGCACGCGCACCCTGATTCTCTACCCTTTCTATGACCGCGGTGGCCTCGACAAGGGCCTGTTCTGGCAAACCATGGCCAGCCTGTCGCGGGTGGCCCAGGGTTACACCCTCGCAGCACTCGTCGGCATCGCCGTGGGGATCACGATCGGCCTCAAGCCCACGATCAACCGCGCCTTCGATCCCCTGTTCCAGTTCCTGCGCATGGTGGCGCCCCTGGCCTGGGTTCCGATCGCCTTGGTGCTGTTCCAGAACAACCAGCCGGCCGCCATCTTCGTGATCTTCATCACGGCGATCTGGCCGATCCTGATCAACACCGCTGAAGGGGTGCGCCAGATCCCCCAGGACTACCGAAACGTGGCCTTGGTGCTGCAGATGTCGAACCGGCGCTTCTTTACCAAGGTGCTGATCCCCTCCGCTCTCCCTTACATCTTCACGGGCCTGCGCATCTCGATCGGTCTGGCCTGGCTGGCGATCATCGCGGCAGAGATCGTGATGCCCGGCACCCTGGGCATCGGCTTCTTCATCTGGGATGCCTATCAGCAGAACTACGTGGGCGAGATCGTGCTCGGCGTGATCTGGATCGGCGCCATCGGCCTGGTGCTCGATCGGCTGATGGCCTGGCTGCAGACCCGCATCTCCCCGGGCCAGTGAGCCCGTCGAGCTCGTTCCCTTACCTCCTGTTCCTTTCCCCAGGCCCCTCAGAGCCAACCCCCAACGATGACGACATCCCTGGTTGACGTCCGTGCGATCGACAAGAGTTTCGATCTCCGCGGCGGCGGCACCTACCTGGCCCTCAAGGGCATCGACCTGGAGATCCAGAAAGGGGAATTCATCTCCCTGATCGGTCACTCCGGTTGCGGCAAGTCCACCCTGCTGAACATGATCGCCGGCCTGGATCTGCCAACCGAAGGCGTGGTGCTGCTGGAGGGGGAGGCGGTGAAGCGCCCCGGCCCCGAAAAGATGGTGGTGTTCCAGAACTATTCGCTGCTGCCGTGGCTCACGGTGCGCGAGAACATCGGCCTGGCCATCGATGAGGTGATGGGTGATCTGCCCAGGGCCGAGCGGAATGCCATCGTCCAGGAGCACATCGAGATGGTGGGGCTCGGCCCCGCCGCCGACCGGCTGCCCCTGCAACTCTCCGGTGGCATGCGCCAGAGGGTAGCGATCGCCCGGGCCCTGGCGATCCGCCCCAAGCTGCTTCTGCTGGATGAACCCTTCGGCGCGCTCGATGCGCTGACGCGGGGCAATCTGCAGGAGAAGCTGATGCAGATCTGCAACGAGCACGAACTCACGGCGGTGATGGTCACCCACGACGTGGATGAGGCGGTGCTGCTCTCCGACCGCATCGTGATGCTCACCAACGGCCCCGGCTCGGGAATCGGCGGCATCCTCGAGGTGGACATCCCCAGGCCCCGGGCCCGGCTGGAGGTGGTCCATCACCCCAGCTACTACAGCCTGCGTTCCGAGATCATCTACTTCCTCAACCGTCAGAAGCGGGTGAAGCAGTGGCGGGCCCGGCCCCACCAGACGGTGGCCCGCCACGGCCTTGAGAAGGTGAACCTTGATCTGGGCTTCCTGCCACTGGCCGCCAGCGCGCCCCTGGCGGTGGCCGAAGCCCACGGCCTGTTCGCCAAGCACGGCCTCGATGAGGTGCAACTGATCCGCGAACCCACCTGGCGCGGCATCGTTGATGGGCTGGTTGACGGCACCCTCGACGCCTCGCTGATGCCGGCGGGCATGCCCACCTGGATGACGGCCGGCGGCCATGGCGGTACGCCTTTGCCAATCGTGACCTCTCTCACACTCAGCCGCAATGGCAACGGCATCACTCTGGGCCGTCGCCTGGCAGAGCAGGGGGTACGCACGGTGGACGATTACCGCGCCTATCTCAAAAGCCATGAGCGCGAACCCCACACGATGGGGATCGTGCACCAGGCCTCGATGCACAACCTGCTGCTGCGCTACTGGCTGGCAGCCAACGGCATCGACCCAGACAAGGACGTGCACCTGCAAGCGCTGCCGCCGGCCCAGATGCTCGCCGACCTCAAGGACGGCAGCATCGACGGCTACTGCGTGGGTGCTCCCTGGCTGGATCGTGCCACCCGTGATGGCCACGGGATTGCTGTGGCCGGTGACTTGGCGATCTGGCCTGGCCATCCCGGCAAGGTGCTGGGCGTGCGCGAAGACTGGGCGATCACCTACCCCAACACCCACATCGCCCTCACCAAGGCCCTGCTGGAGGCCTGCCAGTACTGCGCCGATCCGGCCCACTGGGCAGAGCTCAGCGAGTTGCTCAGTGATCGCCGCTATCTGGGCATCAAGCCAGAGCTGATCCGGTTCAGTGAGGCCAGCGCCGATGTGGACAGGGGCGGACCGGAGAGCGAAGCGGCTGTGCCGCACCACCTGTTCTTCGGGGAGGGACTGAACCGGCCCAGCCGCACCGAGCACCTCTGGATGATGACCCAGATGGCCCGCTGGGGTGACATTCCCCTGCCACGCAACTGGGTGGAGATCCTGGAGAGGGTCTGCCAGGTGGGGGTGTTCAGCACCGCCGCCCGCGAACTCGGCCTTGAGGCGATCAGCTACCAGCGCCAGGGCATCGCCATGTTCGATGGCCAGCCTTTCGATGCCGACGACCCGGTCAGCTACCTCAATGCCCAGGCGATCAAGCGGGATTTCAGCATCGCCGAGATCCCCCTGGCCCCACCACGTCGCGGCTGAGAAGCCCGACAGCATCCGCCTGCCCTTTCTTCCCCAGCATTCTTCAGCACCCCACCCATGTCCACCCTGATCCAGCCATCCCTGCAGGGAGTGTCACGCCCACCGGCCGAAGCCTTCCTGCGCTTCGAAAACGTCAGCAAGGTGTACCCCACCGCCAAGGGGCCCTATCCGGTGCTGGATGGCATCGACCTAGGCATCAACCAGGGCGAGTTCATGTGCGTGATCGGCCACTCCGGTTGCGGCAAATCCACCCTGCTCAACATGGTGTCGGGCTTCGCCACCCCCAGCGATGGCCGGGTGGTGCTGCACGGCAACACGATCACTAAGCCAGGCCCCGATCGCATGGTGGTGTTCCAGGGCTATGCCCTGCTGCCCTGGTTCACCGCCTACGAAAACGTTTACCTGGCAGTGGATTCGGTGAAACCGGAACTGCCGACCCATGAGAAGAAGGAGATCACCCGGGAGCACCTGGCGATGGTGGGGCTCACCGATGCGGCCGACAAGAAGATCCTGCAGCTCTCGGGGGGAATGAAGCAGCGGGTGGCGATCGCCAGGGCCCTGGCGATCCGCCCGGAGGTGCTGATCCTGGATGAACCCTTCGGCGCTCTTGATGCGATCACCAAGGAGGAATTGCAAGAGGAGTTGCTCACGATCTGGAACACGCAGCGCTGCACAGTGCTGATGATCACCCACGACATCGATGAGGCACTTTTTCTCGCCGATCGCCTCGTGATGATGACCAACGGCCCGGCCGCCAAGATCGGCGAAATCATGGAGATCAGCTTTCCAAGGCCCCGCAACCGCGAGGAAATCATGGAGGATCCTCTCTACTACGAACTGCGCAATCAGGCGCTTGATTTCCTCTACAGCCGCTTCGCCCACGACGACACGGAGTGAACAGCTCGGGGCCGATGGTCCGGGCTCGCCATGAAAAAGCCCCGGCCAAGGCCGGGGCTCGGGGACACAATGCGACGGGCCCAAAGAGGCGGCAGCACCCGCCCCCTCTGCCCAGTATCAGCCTTCCACCTTGACGTTCACCGTGGTGACCGTCTGGGCCTTGGGCGCGGTGATCGTGAGCAGACCATCGCGGTAGTGGGCTTCGAGGCCTTCCCGCTGCAGGCCGCCGGGGAAGGTGAAGCTGCGGCTCCAGGTGCCGTAGCGGAACTCGCTGTGCAACGGGGCCAGGCGGGCGGACGCCTTGGTTACAGGTGTGGCTGCTGGGGACGGGGCCTCTGAGGGCGCGGCCGCCGCGTCCGGGGCAGGGCGGTTGCCATCGGCCTTCGCCCGCGCCGGGGCGTGGCGCTCGCTGCGCCGTTCGGCGCTGATCAGCAGGGTGCGGTCGGTGGCTTTGACATCGATCGAGCCTTTGTCGACACCCGGCAGCTCAAGAACGATGGTGTAAGCCTGATCGTTCTCATGCACTTCGGCGGCCGGCACGCGCTCGGCCTGCAGCACTTGCTGCTCCAGCCGCTCGAACAGATCAAAGGGGGATTGGCGCAGGGTCAGCATGGGGATGTCCTCCACAGGTTGGCTGAGGTGATGGCATTCAGGTTCTGCGATTCGCAGGCACCTGTGATGGTGAAGAACGGGGAATCACTTCGCCCGTGCAGCTACCTTCGCCAACTCGAATGAAACGGTGAGACGAAAGAACCGGCCCTTTTGGTACGGCGCTCCTCCCCTGATTCGGTGGGCCCCACCGCGCGGTGGTGAGAACCGATCAAGGCGCCACCAGCGCTGCTCAGAGCCACCACCAGTGGCTGAAGGCCGCCGCCTGGCCGTGGTCGCGGCCATCGGCATCCCGCAGTGTCCAGAGGCGGGCGCCATCGATCACGAAGCGGCGGCCGTGGCTGTCGATGCGCACGCCGCGGTAGCCGCTGATCGCCTGGCGGTGCCGCGCCAGCGCCAGCAACCGCTCCCGCCCCTCACGCTCGGACGGTTCGGCAGTGAGCCGCGACGGCAGACCCACCATCGCCGCCCAGGGCCGGCGCCACAGCCGCAACGCGGCGGCATTGGCGTAGATCAGGCGGGGATCGGCCGGCGCTGTGGTGCCACCGGCCAGGCCATCGTCGTGGGCGAGCACCACCAGGGGGGCAGCGAACAGCTCCTGCGCCTGATGGCGTGCATCACCGGCCGCCGCCAGCTGGGTGGGGCCGGCCACCAGCGCCAGCAGCGGACGACCGAAGGCCAGCTGATGGGAAGCGAGCAGCAGGGCGGCGCGGGCCTGGCACGCCGGCGTCAGCCAGGGGGCCTCTGCAGGCCGCTCGGCCTCAGGCACCGCTGCTGGCGCCATCGCCGGCCCCGGCACTCATGGCGCAGGCCATGGCCTGCTGGCCGATGGCGATGCCCTGGCTGCGCAGCCGCTCGGTGAACAGGCGGTTGGAGTCGGGGAAGCGGGGCTCGGCGGCCAGCGGCAGTTCACCGGCCTCATCGAGGCCCATGTCCCCCTCCATCGCCGGGGTGATCACCACCAGATCGGGGTCAAGGGCGGCGGTGTAGCTCCACCAGCGGGTGGGATCGAGCACGGCCGGATGGACCGGGTGGGGTGCGGCGGCAGGCGCCGCTTCAGTGGCAGACGCCGCCAGCTGCCGGCGGCGTTGGGTGGCCAGATCAGCAAGCAGCTGGCTGCGGCTGCGGCCGCGCATCTGGAACAGCACGAAGGGGTCTTCGCTGAAGCGATCCCCCATCAGGTAATAGACAGCGCTGACGTGTTTGCAGGGGGCGGCCTTGTCGGGGCAGCTGCAATCGCAGCGCACCTCCTGCAGCTTGAAGGGGAACAGCCGTTTGCCGCTGGCGGCGAAGGCCCGCTCGATGTCCTGCGGCATCACCCCAGCCAGCAGCTGCGCCGACCAGCGCGCCTTCTGACCGAGCGCCTCCAGCACATAGCCCCAGTCTTCATCGGAGAGGGTGTCGAGCCAGAGCTTCACCTTGTAGGGCTCGGCTTCGGTGCCCTGCACCAGGGCTTTCACCCGCTTCCCTTCAAACAGGATCGACAGCACGTTGCCGGAGCGGGCGTAGGCCCAGGCACGCTCCAGCCGTTTCTTGTAGCGGTAGGAGTTGATCAGTTCCATCCACTGCTCCACCCACCAGGGCTGCTGGCCGAAGTGGGTGCTGACGATGGTGGGCGAGGTGCTCGTCATGGCGGAAGGATGGAAGGGGGCAGCCGGCGCTCAGGGGGCCCCGAGGAAATCACGCTTGCCGATCACCACGCCGTTGTGGCGCAGGATCGCGTACGTGGTGGTGGTGTGGAAGTAGACGTTGGGCAGAACAAAGGCTGAAAGGAACGGCCAGCCCGCCATCGTGATCGTTTCACCCTTGCCGATCGGCACGGTGATCGGGCGCTCTTCGCCCCCATCGATCTGCTCGGCGCTGAAGCCGTCGAGATAGGCGATCGATTCCCGCAGGCGTTCGATCAGCGCCTCCAGGCTCTCCTCATTGTCCGCCATCGGCGGCGCCTCCAGGCCGGCCAGCCGGGCCACGCCGCGGCGGGCCACGTCGCTGGCGATCTGCACCTGGCGCGCCAGGGGGAACATGTCGGGGTAGAGACGGCTGGTGAGCAGCACGGTGGAGTCGAACCCCTGCACCCGGGCATGCGCCAGGGCCTTCTCCAGCAGGTGGATCAGGTTGGTGAGGGCGCGCCGCAGCGGCGGCACGGACGCCTGGTAAAGGGTCAGGTCCATGGATGCACCGAAAGCCTCAGCTGCCCGCCAAGGCTATGGGCTGCAGGCGCCGCCTCAGCTGGCTGGAGCAGGCGCCTGTGACGCAGGTCGGCGGGGCGCGCCATTAAAAATCAGCTTCACCAGGTTGCGGCCGTCCGGCGAGATCAACACCTCGGTTTCGAGGGTGGCGGGCTGCTGGCGTTCCACCCAGGCGGGGGGGCCGCCGAGGAAGCGGAACAGAAAGCCATCGGGGCTGCGCTTCACCAGGCAGGGGTTGTCGGTGGAGGCGGTGACGAACATGCACGGAGCCGGCCGGTAGGCCTGCAGGCCGCCGTTGAGTTCCACCGCATAGGTGCGGGCGAAGTTGATGGCCCGCACCTCCTCGATCGGCACGCGCCACTGGGCCAGGGAGGCGGAGGAGCTGGCGGCGATCAGGGCAGACAGAGCCAGGGGGGCCAGCAGGGCCCTTTGCAGCCGGTTGGCTGTGAACGGGAGCAGGGTCATGGCAGCAGGGGCGATGCCTTCACCATGACCACAGGGGAGAAACGCGTCAACGCAGGCCGCAGGCCTGTGGGGGCACTGCTGCGCCTGGGGGGAGCTGCGCTGTGCCTGCGGGTGGCCAGCCAGCGAGCGAGGGAAAAACTAGAACGCCGCATTGCACAGAGGCGAATGCGCGTCCGTTGATTGACGGTGGCGCCGGCTATTGTTAAAATTTGAAATAGCTTTCTATTGGGCTTGTCTTGGCTGGAGCCTCAACTTGAGCCACTCGATGAGGGGGATCAGAGGTCTTGCGATGGCAACAAGACTGGCGGCAAGGAAGCTGGCGGTTGCGGCGCATGGAGCCACAGCCTTCCCGCCACGAAAACAGTGACAGGCAACACAGAATGGAGCGCATTCATCCTGCACGTCCATTATCTTGTGGCAACGAATGCAAAAGTGGAGGGATCATGCATGCCGTTGAGCGCTCTGCAAGCAGGACGGTCCACGCCTACGCCACTGATCCTTTTCGCTTCCCGCGTTGCATGAACGGTCCCCCTCACCTGAGCCGTCATGGCGCCGCACGGCAACAGACCGAGCCCCATGCCACGGGCGTTGCAGCATGAAGGTGTCCATGAGGCAGCTGATCCAGAGCCTCGGCACCTTTGCCACGGTGCTGATCGTCACCACCTTTTCGGTTGTTTGCTCTGTAGCGCTCACCTCAACTCTCTGTTTCTTCGAGCAATGTGAGGCCCCGCGGATCGCCGTTGCCACTGCCATCGCCATTCCTGCGATGGTCGCGCCGCTGGCTAGCTGGCCGCTGGTGGACCTGGTGATGCAGATCGATAGCCTCGAGAAGGAAATGCGCGCGATGGCCACCTTCGACCAGCTGACAGGACTGCTGACGCGGCAGGCCATTTTTGATCAGATCCAGCAAGTGATGCACCTGGCCGAGCGCGAGCAGCACCATGTTTCCTTGCTTGCGTTGGATCTCGATCGTTTCAAGGACATCAACGACACCCACGGCCATGCTGGCGGCGATGAAGTGCTCAAGAGCTTTGCTATCACGGTGAAAGCTGTGCTGCGCAAGAGCGACTATCTCGGCCGCATCGGCGGCGAAGAATTCATCATCTTTCTTCCCAATACCTCAGAGGAGGCTGCGCTCGCACTCTCAGAGCGGCTGCATCAGGCGATCCGGGATTCGCTGGTGGCCTATGAACATTCCTCCATTCGCTATTCAGCGAGCATCGGCCTGGTTTCCGTGGTGCCCTCTGCCGAGATCAGCCTTGAGGAGATTCTCAAGCGAGCCGATGATCTTCTTTACCTGGCCAAACGGCAAGGCAGAGATTGCACCGTTTCCTACAACGATGGAAAACCAGGCTGAATCCGACCCACCCCCCAATCAACCGTGTCCTACCTGCCGCTGCGGCTGCCTCCCGGTGAGGATCTTCGCCATGCCCTGGAAGCCACAGCCACGGCACCAGGCAGCGGTTCATTCGTTGTTTCCGGCATCGGCAGCCTCTGGCATCCCAGGCTCCGTTTCGCCGCCGCTGAAGCGGAAACCCAGCTCAAAGGGCCGTTTGAAATCCTGACGCTGTCGGGGTCGATCACCGCGGAGGGCGCCCATCTGCACATTGCCGTGGCAGATGGCCAGGGGCAGGTGATCGGCGGCCACCTCTGCTACGGCAGCCGCGTGCGCACCACAGCCGAAATCCTGACGGTCCGCCCCGAAGGCTGGCAGCTGCGCCGCCTTCACGACGCCACCACCGGCTACCTGGAACTCCAGGTGCAGGGGCTTTCCGGCAAGGCGTGTCGTCCCAGCGTCCAAGCTGCCAACGCCCAAGCCGTCGACCGGACTCCCGCCAGCGAAGCTGATGCCGCCGCTGGCGGAACGATGGGTTCAGCCTGAGGCCGCCTCACCTGGGCCGCGGCCGGTGGTCATGCGGCGGCGCAGGTAAGCCACCGCCAACTGCACCGTTTCCTGCAGCAACTGCGCGCGGAACGGGGGCGCCTTCGCCAGTGACAGCCAAAGCAGATTGCCCACCGTCTTCACCAGCACGTAGGCCATCATGCGCGCGTCGTCCTCGCTGAGCACACAGCCTTCAGCGCCCACGCGGGCGATCAGGGCCGCCGACCAATCCGCCACCAGGCGCACATCCGCCTCCTCCTCGATCGCCAGCAGATCGGCGGTGGCGCTCTGCGCCTCATTGAAGATCGCCTGATAGCCGGGATGGCTGGTGAAGAAGCGATCGGTGAGCGACACCATCGCTTCGATGTAGGCGTCGAGCGGCAGCGCAGAGGCTTCGCTCTCCTCAAAGGCGGCCAGCTCCCTGTGCAGCTGCTCGCCGTAGCCGCGGGCCAGGCTGCGCAGGATCGCCGCCTTGTCGGGGAAGAACTGATAGAGGGAGCCGATCGGCACGCCGGCGTGCGCCGCGATCGCGTTGGTGGTGGTGCTGGCCACGCCCTCGGCCACGAACAAGGCCTCGGCCGCCTCCAGGATCCGCCGCACCCGCTCCTGGCTGCGGGCCTGGCGGGGCTGGCGGCGCAGGCCGGTAGTGGAGACCGGCGCGGGGGTGGAGCGCTGCGTCATGGCCGCAGCCAGGAGCAGGCCGGCACAAAGAGGGGCACGAGCGGGACCTCAGACAGGGAGGCAGAAGAGGGCTCAGGCAGAGGCGCGAGCTGGGGCACAGGCGCAGGCAGGCAAGACGAGCAATCCTCGCATTCTCCTTGACAAAGGCGAGGGACACTCATATTTTCACTGATGTGAGCACTCCTCATGTTCAGAGCTCACTGCCCGCACTGACCCTCCGCTCGCCCTTCCATGGCCACCACCCTCTGGCAGTCCACCGCTCACGCCGCTGCTCCCCCGGCTCCGGTCGCCCCCGACCCCCTCTTCCGCATCCTCGGCACCATGCTCGCGATGAGCGGCGGTGACACCAGCCTTGAGCTGGTGGGCGTGCTCACCGACGGGCTGCTCGACACCCCCTCCTACGCACTGGCGGCGCAGCACCTGCGCCACGATCCCGGCTGCGCCGCCCTCATCGACGCCCGCTGGGTGCCGGGTCCGCATGACCTCGATCGGCTGGCGGCCCTGCCGGTGGGCTCGCTCGGCCATGCCTACGCCGCCAGCCTCACCCGGCTCGGCTACGACCCCGACCTGCACGCCGGCATGGAGGCCGGCAGCGAGGCGACCTACGTGGAGGTGCGGCTCAGCCAGACCCACGACCTCTGGCATGTCCTCACCGGCTTCGACACCTCGCTGCTCGGCGAGATCGGCCTGCAGGCCTTTCACCTCGGCCAGTTCCCCTATCCCCTCGGCGCCATGCTCACGGCCCAGGCGCTGCAGTCGATCACGCTGTTCGAACCCGAACAGCTGCCGGCACTGGTGCTGGCCATCCACACCGGGCTGCGGATGGGCCAGCAGGCCCGGCCCCTGTTCGCCCAGCGTTGGGAGGAGGGCTGGGCGAAGCCCCTGCAGCAGTGGCGCCAGGAGCTGAACCTCACGCCCGTGCAGGAGTGGGCCGCCGCCGCGCCGCCCAGCGCCGGCAGCACCACCGCCCCCCTGCCGCTGGGGGCCGGGCAGCCATGACCTCCCTCCTGCTGCGGCATCAGCGTTTCCGCTGGCTCTGGCTGGGCCAGACGGTGCTGTTCTGCGGCGTGCAGTTCTGGTTCGTGGCCATCACCTGGCTGATGCTGCAGCGCACCGGCTCGGGCAGTGCCGTGGCGCTGGTGCTGATGGCGGCAGCGCTGCCGCGGGGGCTGCTGATGCTGGTGGGGGGTGCCCTCAGCGATCACCATCCGCCCCGTGCCCTGGCGGTGCGGGCCAGCGCGGTGCTGGTGCTCTGCACCGCCGTGCTCACCCTGCTGGCCGCCCATGGGGCACTGGCACTGGCGCCGGTGATGACGCTGGCGGCCCTGTTCGGCGCCGCCGAGGCCTGCGTCTACCCCGCCGCAATGGCCCTGCTGCCCCAGCTGGTGCGGCCAAGGCTGCTGAACCGGGCGCACGCCTGGCTGCAGGGCAGCGAGCAGATCAGCAATGTGGTCGGTCCGGCCCTGGCTGGCGTGGCGCTGGCGATCGGCGGCGCCACGGCCGCGCTCGCCCTCGACGCCGGCATGCTGCTGCTGGCCGCCTGCTGCTTCGTCCAGCTGCGACCCCGACCAGCCGCCTGGCACCGGGACGCCGCGGGCGGGCTGCTGCGGGGACTGCGCGAAGGCTGTGTGTTCGCCTGGCGCCACGGGGCGATCCGCACCGGTCTGGTGCTGATCGCGATGATCAACCTGGCCGTGCTCGGTCCGGTGGTGATCGGCGTGGTGGAGCTGGTGAGCCTGCGTTTCGGGGGCGGAGCCGCCACGTTCGGCGCGCTGCAGGCCGCCTATGGCGTGGGCGCGTTGGCGGGGGTGGCGCTGGCCGGCCGGCTCGACCGCTTCCGGCTGGATCAGCCCGCGTCGGCGCTGGGATGGCTCTCCGCCGCCCTGGGGCTGGGCCTGCTGGGGCTGGCCGCCGCCGGCGACGCCTGGGTGGCCGCTGCCGTGCTGGCGGCGATGGGGGTGGGCGGCGGCCTGGTGGGGGTGATGGCCACGGTGTGGCTGCAGCGGGAAACCCCGGCAGCGCTGCAGGGCCGCGTGATGGCGCTGGCGATGATGGCCGGGGTGGCCTTCGATCCGCTCTCCCAGGCCCTGGCGGGCCTGCTGCTGGATGTGTCGCTCACGGCGGTGTTCCTCGCGGGCGGCGGCGCCCTGCTGCTCACCGCCCTGCTGGTGCTGCGCCGCGCACCCAACGCACTGGCCAGGGGTGGCTGAGCGGCGCGGGAGGTGATGCGGGGTGGGAGGCGGGAGCAGGAGTGGAACAGGCAGCACCCGCAGAGCCCCTCAATTTCTCTCCCTAGCATCACCACGGAGCCATGCGGTTGATCCGTGCAAATCCCAGAAAAAGCAGCCGCCGGTGACATCCCCGGCGACGCGATCTACCCCAACAAGATCTGCCCCAACGAGATCAATGTCAACGAGATCGACGCTGACGACATCTACGCCGCGGTGGATCTCTTCGGCGGGTTGCCGAAGCTGCGGTTTCCGGCGGTGGAGAGCGACCCGAAGGTGGTGTTTGCCGCGGTGCGCGATGAGCTGATGCTGGATGGAAACTCGCGGCAGAACCTGGCCACCTTCTGCCAGACCTGGGTGGAGAGGGAAATCCACGACCTGATGGATCTCTGCATCGACAAGAACATCGAAGACAAGGACGAATACCCCCAGACCGCCGAAATCGAAGCCCGTTGTCTTCACATGCTGGCCGATCTCTGGCACGCCCCCACGCTCACAGGGGCAATCGGCGCCTCCACCACCGGCTCCAGCGAGGCCGCCATGCTGGGCGGGCTGGCAATGAAACGGCGCTGGGAGGCGGCACGAAAAGCGGCCGGGGAATCCACTGAGCGGCCCAATCTAGTCACCGGTCCGGTGCAGATCTGCTGGCACAAGTTCTGCCGCTACTGGGACATCGAACACCGGGAAATCCCGATGGAGCCCGATCGCCTGATCCTTTCGCCCGAAACGGCGCTGGCGGCCTGTGACGCCAACACCATCGGCGTGGTGCCCACCTTAGGGGTCACGTTCACCGGCCAGTACGAGCCGGTGCAACAGCTCGCCGCCGCCCTCGACGGGCTGCAGGAGCACACCGGCCTCGACATCCCGATCCATGTGGACGGCGCCAGCGGCGCCTTCCTGGCGCCCTTCTGTGCGCCGGAGCTGGTGTGGGATTTCCGGTTGCCACGGGTGCGCTCGATCAACGCCTCCGGCCATAAGTTCGGCCTTGCGCCACTGGGGGTGGGATGGGTGCTCTGGCGGGAGGCTGCCGATCTGCCGGAAGACATGATCTTCTGGGTAAATTATCTGGGCGGCAACATGCGTGACATCACCTTGAACTTCTCGCGTCCGGGTGGGCAGATCGTGGCGCAGTACTACAACTTTCTGCGCCTAGGCGCCGAGGGCTACAGAAAGGTGCATGGCGCCTGTTATCGGACCGCCCAATTCCTTGCTGCGGCCATCGCCGCACTCGGCCCTTTTGAAATCATTTTTGGCGCTGATCCGGCCAGCGGCATACCAGCGATCTGCTGGACGCTGAAGGAACACTCCAGCGCCAACTTCAACCTCTTCTGCCTCGCCGACCGGCTGCGTGTGCGGGGCTGGCAGGTGCCCGCCTACACCCTGCCGCCGCACTGCCAGGAGCGGGTGGTGCAGCGGATCCTGGTGCGCCATGGCGTCAGCCGCGATCTCGCCGAACTGCTGCTCGACGACATCCGCCAGGCGCTGGCCTACTTCGAGCGCCATCCCCAGCACGCCACACTCACCCCGGCGGAAGCCAGCGGCTTTCACCACTAGCGTTGCCGCAGGAACCCTGCCCCCCATGCCCAGGCCTTCCCCCCCTCAGCTGCTGATCGGCATGGGCGTCGCGGCGGCGCTGCTGGGCGGCGGCCTTCTGCTGCGCCCTTTCCTGGAGGCCTCGCGCGCCGCCGGCACCGACCCGGCCAGCACGCCAGCCACCCGGCCGGACCCCGCAGCGGCAGACAGCCTGGCGGTGGGGCCGCGCCTGCCGCAGCTGCCCACCGATCCAGCCCTGCCCACCAGCGCCGACGGGCGCCACTACCCGCTGGTGCCGGCGGATCCGCAGCAGCTGGCCGCGCTGCTGGCGGCGGTGGAGGAGGCCCTGCGTGACGCGGCCACGCCCGCAGAGGCGCTGCCGGCCCTCGGCCATCAGCAGCAGGTGATCTACCGGGTGCTGGCGCACCGGCAACCGCTCGCCGCTGAGGTGCGCCGTTCGCTGCCGCCCGGCTGGCTCAGTGTCTACGACCGGCACCTGCTGGCCCGCCGCTCCTTCCTGGCCATGCACCGCAGCGACCGGCGGCCCGCCAGCCTGCCCAGTTGGCGCATCCTGCCGCCACCGCCGCTGGAGCAGCTGGTGCGCTCCTACAAGCAGGCAGAGCAGGCCACCGGCATCGACTGGGAGGTGCTGGCCGCCGTGAACCTGGTGGAGAGCGGCATGGGGCGCATTGATGGCGTGTCGGTGGCGAACGCCCAGGGGCCGATGCAGTTCCTGCCCACCACCTGGGCCCAGCCCGGCGTCGGCAAGGGGAACATCCGTGATCCCCACGACGCCATCCAGGCCGCCGCCCGCTACCTGGTGCGCCGCGGCGGCCTCAAGGACATCCGCAAGGGCCTGTGGGGCTACAACAACAGCGACAACTACGGCCGCGCCGTGCTGGCCTACGCGTCGTTGATCCAGGAGGACCCCCGCGCCCTGATCGGCCTTTACCACTGGGAAATCCACTACGCCGCCGCCGCTGGCGACCTGTGGTTGCCGGTGGGCTATGCCCAGATCCAGCCGGTCGCGGTGACGGCTCACCTGCGGCGCCAGCCGGCCAGCGCACCGCCGCCGGGCTCCTCCGGCTACTGAGCCGGGTCGCGACGCCGACCAGCGAATCGGGCGAGGCGTCACCGCCGGGGGCCAAACTGCTCTCGACTGCGCCCGACACCTCCATGGCCCTGGATCTCAATGACCCGGAGCTTGAGTTCTCCGACCTCGTGTACGCCTACCAGAGCTGGGTGATGGCGGTGATCAACGACGAAAAGCTGGGCGGCGAAGAAACCCTGCTCACCGACGACATCGCCGAGGACGCCCTCAACGCCATGCGCTTTCTCTCCGGCGAGGTGACCTCCGCGATCGAAACCAGCCTCGCCCGCGTCTACGACGTGGACCCCGACGAACTGGCCAGCCTGCTGTTCCCGGAGGACTGAGCCGCGGCGATGGCCCCCGACCGCTACGTGCTCGGCAGCTCCGACGCGGAGATCGAGCGGTTGCGGCTGCAGCACGCGCTGTGGCTGCCTTCCGCCCGTGCCGCCTGGCAGCGCGCCGGGCTGCAGCCGGGCCAGGCGGTGCTGGATCTAGGCGCCGGGCCAGGCCTCTCCAGCCTGGAGCTGGCGCGGCTGGTGGGGCCCGGCGGGCGGGTGCTCGGCCTGGAGCTGAGCCCCACGTATCTGGAAGTGGCCCGCGCCGCGGCCCAGGCGGCCGGGCTGCCGCAACTGGAGCTGCGCGCCCACGACCTCAGCCGTGATCCACTGCCGGCGGAGGGCTTCCAGCTGGCCTGGTGCCGCTGGGTGGCGATGTTCCTGCCCACGCTGGAGCCGCTGCTGGACGGGCTGTCCCGCTGCATGGCCGCTGGCGGACGGGTGGTGCTGCATGAATACGTGCATTGGCGCAGCTTCGGGCTGTACCCCAACGGAGCGGCCGTGGCCCGTTTCGCCGAGGCCGCCTACGCCAGCTTCGAGGCGGCCGGCGGTGATCCGGATGTGAACCGGCGGCTGCCGGCACTGCTGGCGGCGCGCGGCTTTCAGATCGAGGCCTTGCAACCGCTGGCCCTGGTGGGGCGGCCGGGCGATGCGGTGGCGCGCTGGCTGGAGCGCTTCGTGGTCACCTACGGGCAGGAGCTGATCCGCCAGGGCCGCTGGAGTGCTGAGGAGGCCGCCCTTGTGGCCGCCGAGATCAGCGCTGCCAACCGGCAGAACGGCGCGCTGTGGGTGGCGCCCACCGTGCTGGAGCTTCAGGCGACACAGTGGAACGCGTGAATGCCCGCCGCCCAGCCGCTCCCCCCATGCCCTGGACCGCCGACGCCATCCCCGACCAGAGCGGTCGGATCGCTTTGATCACCGGGGCCAACAGCGGCCTGGGGCTGGAATCTGCCCGGGCGTTGGCGGCCCATGGGGCCACCGTCGTGCTGGCCTGCCGCAGCCGGCGCAAGGGCGAGGCGGCCCGCAGCGAACTGCTCGCCGGCGTGCGCGGCGGTGGTGGGCTGGAGGTGCTGGAGCTGGATCTGGCCGATCTGCAGAACATCCGGCGCGCCAGCCAGTGGCTGGCCGACCAGTACGGCCGGCTGGACCTGCTGATCAACAACGCCGGGGTGATGGCGCCGCCGCGCACGCTCACCCGCGATGGCTTCGAGCTGCAGTTCGGCACCAACCACCTCGGCCACTTCGCCCTCACCCTGCTGCTGCTGCCTCTGATGCGGGGCCGCAGCGAGGCGCGGGTGGTCACGGTCACCTCCGGCGCCCAGTACTTCGGCCGCATCGCCTTCGACGACCTGGCGGCGGAGCAGCGCTACGACCGCTGGGCGGCCTACAGCCAGAGCAAGCTGGCCAATGTGATGTTCGCGCTCGAGCTGCAGGAGCGGCTGGCCGCCGACGGCAGCGGCGTGTCCTCGCTGGCGGCCCATCCCGGTCTGGCGCGCACCAACCTGCAGCCCGCCTCGGTGGCCGCCAACGGCTCGAAGCTGGAAGCGCTCAGCTACCGGCTGATGGATCCCCTGTTCCAGAGCGCTGCCATGGGCGCCCTGCCCCAGCTCCATGCCGCCACGGCCCCCAGTGCCAAGGGCGGTGAGCACTACGGACCGAATCAATGGGGCGGCATGCGCGGCTGGCCCACCCAGGTGCGGATCGCGCCGGCGGCGCTCGATGCCGCCCAGCGGCGGCAGCTGTGGGAGGTGAGCGAAACGCTCACGGGGATCGGCCGATGAAGCGCTGGGGGCGGCTCGGCGCCGCGGTGGCGGTGCTGCTGGCACTGAGCGGCTGTGAGGGCGGCATGGCGAACCTGCTGGGCCGTGAGCCGCTCTACATCTACGTGGAGAAGGCCGAGGGCTCCATCGGCAACCCCGCCGAAAACGACGGCACGGCCAGCCAGTCGCAAGCGCTGATCGAAGGCTTCCGCAAGCTCAACCCCAACGTCGACATCCACGTCAACCACTTTGCGGCCGATCAGATCGTGGAGGCCATGGCCTTTCGCCAGTCGCGCGGCCTGGGGCCCGATCTGGTGGTGAGCCCGGTGGTCACGGCGCTGCGGCTGCACGAGAGGGGGCTCAGCGAAGCGGTGGCGTTGAACCCCGTGCAGCTCGATCGCCTGGCGCCCCGCTTCCGTAACGACTTCCGCCTCGGCAACCGCTACATGGCCATCCCGCTGCTGGCCAAGCCGCAGGTGGCCTGCTTTGATCGCCGCCGCGTGAGCGATCCACCCACCACGCTCACGGAGCTGCTGGAACTGAGTGCCAAGGGGCTGCAGGTGGGCCTGCCGCTGCAGCTCGCCCCCCTGCTGTGGACCGCCAGCAGCTTCGGCGCCGACGACACCCTGCTGCAGCTGCTGGAGCACCCGCCAAGCAAGCCGTCATCCACGCCTGTGCTGGTGTCAGCAGACGACCGCAGGCAGCTGGAGGCCTGGCTGACCTGGCTGGCCGCCACCAACCTGCAGACCAATGTGTCCTTCGCGGAAGACGACGCCGAGCTGGTAGGCCAGCTGGAACGAGGCGAACGGGACTGGATCAGCTGCAACGGCAACTGGCTCAATCCACTTAACCGCAAGCTGGACAAAAACCTGGGCATGTCGGTGCTGCCGGGGGCGGAGGGCCGTCCGGCGAAGCCGATCACCGCCCTGCGGGTGTGGAGTTTCGGGCGCCATTCCACGGGCCGCCAACGGAAATTGGCTGAGTCCTTTGTGTTGTTCAGCCTCAACAAGGTGAACCAGCGGGAGATGATGCTCTCCGCACCCGGCACGCTGCCGGTGAATCCGGATGTGCTGGTTCCCACCAAGAGTTCGCATCGCCTGGCGGCCCTGGTCACGAGCCTGGAGAACTCCCACATGCTGAACTTCAGCGACCCGGATCAGACCGTGGCGGCCGCCCGGGCGATGGATTTCGTGCTGCAACGCACGGTCCAGGGAGAGCTCACGCCGGCCGAGGCCACCGCCATGCTGCTCTCCAACCGCCCCGCTGCGGCGCTGGCACCGTGAAGGGCGGCCGATGAACAGCCTGTTGTTTGAACTCACCGGCTGGGTGGGCTACCTGAGCCGGCCGGTGGTGTTGGTGCAATGCCTGAGTGCCGGTGCGCTGCTGGCGTTCTTTCTGCTGGTGGTGCGGCCGCGGCTGCGCCAGGGGGGCCGCCGGCTGGCGCTGGTGGGAACCGTGGGGTTGCTGCTGGCGTTGCGGCTCAATGCGGCGCTGCTGGAGTGGCTGGGGCAGCCGGCCGGCCTGGCGCTCTACTTCATGCGCATGTATGCGATCTGGCTGTTCCTGGCCTTTGTGCACGAAGCCCTGCTGCTGCGCTTCCCCGTGCGCGGGGTGGATCGCCTGTTCAACCAGCTGATCCGGCCGCTGTACGTGCTGCTGGTGGCGGGATCGCTGGTGAACCAGCTCGATTCGCTCGAGGATGTGGCCGACATCCCCTTGCTGCCGGTGTTCGGTGACACGCTCACCACCGGCAATCTGTTTCTGCTGCTCACGATTCCCTATTTCCTGGTGGCGATCTCGGCCTACCCGGTGGGCTGGCTGGCCCGGTTGCTGCAGGGGCTGCTGCACTTCAGCGACGGCACCCGCGAAGCCACCACCCTGGTGCTGCGGTATCTGCTCATCGGTGTCGGGGTGTTGTGGCTGATGCACCGGGTGGGCCTCAACACCAACGCAATTGCCGCCATCGCCGGCGGGCTGTCAGTGGGCATCGGCTTCGGCATCAAGGAGGTGTTCTCCAACTTCATCAGCGGCCTGTGGCTGCTGTTCGAGGGATCGGTACGGCCCGGCGAGATCCTCTTCATCGATGGCGATCCCTGCGAGGTGCGCAGCCTCGGCCTGCGGGCGGCCGTGCTCTGGCGCGACCGCGACAATGCCGAGCTGGTGATCCCCAACCAGGACTTCTTCACCACCACCACCGTCACCTACACCGGCACCGATCGCATGCGCCGCAGCCAGGTGGAGGTGGCCGCCGGCTACAGCCACGACCCCGCCCAGGTGATCCCCCTGCTGGAGGAGGTGGCCCGCCACTCGCCCCGCGTGCTCAGCCAGCCGCCGCCCAAAGCGCTGCTGCTGAGCTACGGCGATTCCGGCATCAACTACGGCCTGCGCTATTGGATTGAAGATCCGATGAACAATGCCAGCATCAAGAGCGAAGTGAGCATCGCCGTGTGGAAGCGCTTTGCCGAGGAAGGCATCGAGATGCCCTTCCCGCAACGGGTGATTCACCAGGCCGAAGGTGGGGTAGCTGGTTGCTGAAGCGTGGCCCCAGCCAGGCAGTTCCTGCATGATGGAGGCAGTGATGATTCAGCAGGCAAGGCATGAAAAGGCTGCATCTTGCACTCGCAACAGACAACATCGAAGCCACCATTGAGGACTATTCCAGACGCCTGGGCAGCCCGCCCTGCACAACCATTCCCGGGGAGTATGCGTTGTGGCGGACCGAATCGTTGAACCTGTCCGTGCGCCAGGACTCCGCCGTTCCGCCAGGATCGCTGCGCCATCTGGGCTGGGAAGATCCATCAGCCACCGCCTTCACAGCGGATACGGATGTCAACGGAATTGTGTGGGAGCGGTTCGCCGCCCACCATCAGACCGAGGAGATCAAGGCGTTATGGCCGGAGGTGAGCGGCAAGACCGCCCGTGGGCAGGAGGATGACTCCAGGTGAACAGACGGTCGAGTCACACAACCGTCCTGGCGCCGATTAGCAGAACACAGACAGAGCTCAGCGCCAACGACAGGTCGAGCCTGAAGTCGAAAACGACGATGCCATGAAGACGCGCTGGCACAGCCGTCACACAGCTGCTTCTATCTCGATTCAACTCGCTCCACCCCAACCGCATCAAGCCCCTCACCAATACTTCGGATACCTGCCAGCTCTCACGGCGTTGTTATAAACCAGCGCCACGGCCGTCACGATCACGGCGCCCAGCACGGTGGGGAAGAGCAGGAAGCCCCAGCCGGGCTGCAGCAGGAACACGATCACCGGGTTGGAGCCGGCCGGGGGGTGCACGGTGCCGGTGGCCATCATCAGGGCGATCGCGGTGGCCAGGGCGGCGGCCATCGCCCACCACTGGGGGCCGAACAGGCCAAGGAACAGCAGGCCCACGGCGGTGCTGAAGGTGTGGCCCAGCACGATGTTGCGCGGCTGGGAGAAGGGAACGTCGGGGTAGCCGAAGGCCAGCACGCAGGTGGCGCCGAAGGAGCCGAGCACCAAGGGGGCACTGAGGCCGAGCTGCAGCAGGGCAACGGCGGCGATCGCCAGGAAGCCGCCCAACCACGCCAGGGCGATGGCCCGGCGGGCGGGCCGGGGAGGAAGCGGCGCCCGGTCACCGCGGAACTTGGCGAAGAAAGAGGTGTTCATGGGGCGCTGATCTGAACGAACTGGTCGGCGGCGTAGGCGGTGGCGGTGTGGCGCAACTTGCTGCGCTCCTCATCGGTGCGCGTGCAGGCGAAGCCATAGCGGGCCCGCACCCGCTCGGAGGCCTCAGCCAGCGCACGCTCGGCGCGCTGCTGCAGCTCCGCCACCGGCAGCCGCTCACCGGGCTGGAGGTGCTGCAGGATCACCGTCGAGGGCGAATAGAGCATGGTCTGGCGGCCATCGGGCCATTCGAGCTGCAGCAGGACTTCGGGCATGGCAGGAAAGCGAGAGGTGACAGTGAACGCTGAAGCAGGACCAAGCCAGCGAGGCTGAGCGCTGCACCCCCTACCCCGACGGCACCGGGCCGAAGCCGGTGAGCGCCTCGGCGCCGCTCCACACGGTTTCCTCGCCGCCGCCGGCCCGCAGGCGCACGCCCGCCTCCGCCGTGAAGCGGCCGATCGGCTGGCAGATGAGTGCCGGTTCGCTGCCCTCCGCCGGGACGGCCGCGCGCAGGGCCGGCTCCTGCTGCGGCGCCACCGCCAGCAGGAAGCCGAAGCTGGGGAAACAGGCCAGCCAGTCGTCCAGCGCCACGCCCGCCGGCGGCGTGATCGCCTCGAGCTCGAGCGTCAGGCCGCAGCCGGCGCTCTCGCAGAACATCACCGCCGTGCCCACCAGGCCGCCCATGCTGATGTCCTTCGCGGCATGCACCACCCCGCCTTCCGCCAGCTGCGCCGGCAGGGCCAGCTGGCGGCGCAGCAGCTCCGGCGCCGCCTGTGTGGCCGCATCCCAGAAGCGATCGGGATGGCGCATGCGGCCGGCGCCATTCACCAGCAGGAAGCAACGGTCGCCGGGGCGGGCGAAACGGGCCGACAGCACCGCACCAGCGGCACTGCCCAGCACCGCCACGGCCAGCGCGTCGTAGGGGCTGTTGAGGTTGGTGTGGCCGCCCACCACCGGCACGTCGAAGCGAGCTGCCGCCGCCTGCAGGCCCGCCAGCACCGGCTCAGCCCGGTCCGCGCCGCGGCACCAGAGGCTGTTCACCAGTGCCAGCGGCCGGCCACCCATCGCGGCGATGTCGCTGAGGTTCACCAGCACGCCGCACCAGCCGGCGAACCAGGGATCCTTGGCCAGCAGGCCCGGATCCATCCCTTCGCTGGCCAGCAGCAGGCGGCCGCTGCAGGCCGGCAGCAGGGCGGCGTCATCGCCGAGCAGGGCGGCCGGGCCGAGGGCGGCGAAGGGCTGGTGGGGGAAATGGGCGGCGGGGCGCTGGATCGCACGCTTGCCGTGCAGGCCGGCCAGGGCACGCAGCCGTGCCGCCAGCGGCGCCAGGTCGATGCCGCTCATGCCACCGGCCGGCGTTCCCGCGAAGGGGTGTAGTAACGGAGGTCGGCCTGCATCAGGTGATGGGGCAGCCCCTTGAGCTCCAGGGTGTCCACCGAGTGCCAGTGCAGGCGCTGGAAGAAGCGCACGTTCTGCTCCTGCACAGTCGCCAGGAAGCGGTCGCAGCCCCAGCCGTTCGCGGTGGTCACGGCCTTCCAGATCAGGCCCTTGCCGATCTGGTTGTGGCGGCGGAAGGCGGCGTCCACGCCGAGTCGGCCGCCGTACCAGAGCCTTGGCTCCTGCTCCAGGATCCGCACCACCCCCACCACCGGCCCGCCGCTGCCCGGGCTGGCGCCCGCCCGGTTGGCCCCATGGGCGATCGCCGCGATCGGGGTGGCCTCCGCATCGCGGACGTCGCGGTCGGAGGCTTCGAACAGATGCTGCTCCTGGCAGAAGATGCGGCGACGCAGATCCCAGTAGCCGGCCAGCAGCGGCGTGCCGGGCCGCAGCAGATGGAAGGAGAAGCGCTCGGAGCAGGCCGAGGGCGAGAGGCGGAAATCCTCGGCGTCGATGCCCAGGCCCCAGCGCACCGACGGGGTGAAGGCGGCCGGCGCCGATGTGGGGCTGCGGCCGATGTCGTGGCTGGAGGGATCAATGAAGAACATCAGGAGCTGGAGGGGCCGCAGCCCGTCGGAGTTGGGGCCGATGGGGCCTCGCTCGTGGTGGCCGCCTGCTCGAACAGCGACAGGGCCGAGCAGGCGCCGCACTTGGCGCAGCCCGCCGACATCGCGGCAGCGCGCAGATCCGATGCCGCCAGCTGCTGGGCCACGGCCGTGTAGATCTCCACCATGAAGGCGGCGCTGGGCGCGGGATGGTGCTCCAGCGGTGTGCCGCTGATCGGCACGAACGGCACCACGAACGGGTACACACCGGCGGCGATCAGGCGCTCGCTGCAGGCCACGATCGCGGCGGTGCTGTCGCCCAGCCCCGCCAGCAGATAGGTGGACACCTCGCCGCGGCCGAACACCGCCACCGCCTGCTCGAACGCCTCGAAGTAGCGCTCCAGGCTCAGCTCCGCCTTGCCCGGCAGGATGCGGCGCCGCACCTCGGGTTCCACCACCTCCAGGTGCATGCCAAGGCTGTCCACACCGGCGTCCTTCATCCGCTGGAACCAGATCGGATCCTCCGGCGGCTCGCACTGGGCCTGGATCGGCAGGTTCACCCGCGCCTTCACGGCCGCCGCCGTGTCGGCCAGCAGGCGGGCGCCGCGGTCGTCGCTGTTGGGGGTGCCGGTGGTCATCACCAGCTGGCGCACCCCATCGAGCCGCACCGCCGCCTCCGCCACCTCCGCCACCTGGGCCGGGGTCTTGCGCACCAGGGTGCGGCCGTCGTCGAGCGATTGCTCGATGGCGCAGAACTGGCACGACTGGCTGCGGTCGCGGAAGCGGATGCAGGTCTGCAGCAGCGTGGTGGCGAGCACATCGCGGCTGTGCAGCAGCGCGATCGAGCGGTACGGCGTGCCATCGGCGGTGTGCAGGCCGTAGAAGCGCGGCTCCGGCGGAGCCTCCACCACCGCCAGCGGCGTGGCGGACTCCCGCTGCAGCTCCAGCCCGGCGCCACCGGCCGCCAGGCGGAAGGGGGAGCGCTGAGCGGCGCTGCTGTACACGGGCACCATCACCGTGGTGCCATCGAAGGTGAGGGCGCGGTGGTCGGAGGGGCCGGCTCCGCCGCGGCGGCCTTTGTTGCCGGGCACACCGGGCTCCACCAGGCCCTGCACCTGCAGGTCGGTGACGAGCCGCGCCAGCGCAGCGGCATCCCTGGAGTCAGCCATGGGGCACCGCCTCCGGCACGGGCTCCAGCAGTACGGGCAGGTCAGCAGGCATGGCAGGACCAGCGCCGCCACCGGCAGCCGTTGCGTTGCCCCCGTCCCGCTCCTGCACCTGGCGCGCCGGCGTGCGATCGAGACGCAGGCCGAGCAGGTCGGGGCGGCTGTAGTGGCCCACGCTGTCCATCATCCGTTTGCGCTTGGTGATCAGGGCCGGGTCGAGCTCGGCGATCGCCAGCCCTTCCCCCTCCGGCAGCGGACCAGCCAGGTAGCGGCCTTCCGGGCTGATCACGGCGGTGTGGCAGCCCCCCTGGCACGCCTTCTGCAGCGCCGGATCCGGCGTGATCTGATCGAGGTCGGCGGGATCGAGCCAGGCGGTGGAGCTCACCACGAAACAGCCCGCCTCCAGCGCGTGGTGCCGCAGGGTCACGGCCGTCTGCTCACTGAAGATGGGGCCCACCAGCGAACCGGGGAACTGGGCGCAGTGGATCTCCTCCCCCTGGGCCATCAGGCTGAAGCGGGCCAGCGGGTTGTAGTGCTCCCAGCAGGCCAGGGCACCGATGCGCCCCAGCGCCGTGGGCACCACCGTGAGGCCGGCGCCATCGCCCTGGCCCCACACCATGCGCTCGTGATAAGTGGGGGTGAGCTTGCGCCGCTTCAGCAGCAAGGCGCCATTGGCGTCGATCAGCAGCTGGGCGTTGTAGAGGCTGCCGCCCTCCCGTTCGTTGATGCCCAGCAGCACGTGCATGGCGTGCTCGCGGGCGGCGGCCGCGATGCGGCGGAGCGCCGGGCCCGGCACCGTCACCGCCTGCTCATAGAGGCGTAGATGGGAGCGCCCCATCAGCGCCGGAGGCTCCACGAAGGAGAAGTAGGGGTAATAGGGAAGAAAGGTTTCGGGAAACACGATCAGCTGCACCCCCTGGCCGGCCGCCTCCGTGATCGCTGCCAGCACCCGCTCCACAGACCCCTCCAGGCTGTGCAGCACCGGACGGATCTGGGCGGCGGCCACGACGATCGGGCCGTTCATCGTCAGAGCGTCCAGGTGTCGAGGATGAAGGCGCCTTCCTTGCGGTGCATCAGCACGATGTCGAGCACATCGAGCGGATTCACCGGGGTGATGCCCGCCATCAGCGCCCCCTCGCCATGGCCGTAGAGGGCCTGAAGGGCGAAGCGGCAGGCATACACCTTGCCGCCCTGGTCCATGAACTTCTGCAGGCGGGCGTTGAAGTTGAGGTGGCCGTCGAAGGCGGCATCACCGAGCTTGGGGAAGCCGCGCTGCACCCCGAGGGTGACGCCGGGCCCGTAGAGCAGGATCGAGGTCTCGAAGCCCTTGTTGATCAGGCGGCTGGCCTGCAGCAGGTTCACCAGGCCGATCGAGCCTTCGAACGCCACGGTGTGAAAGGTGATGAGCGCCTTTTCGCCCGGTTCCGCCTTCACATCGGGGAACACCTTCTCCTCGTAATCCACGAGGAAATCGCCAGGTTGATTGGCGGGGCGGGTGACCTCAGGCATGAACCGGCGACCTGCGAAGGAAACAGCGTCACGACCATGCACCAGGCCTGTGTGAACTTACGTAGCAGCAGGCACCAAACGGCAGAGCCCGTGCTGGCCTGCGATTTGGTCTTGATTGCTACCGGGCCGCCCCTCACGGCAACTCACGATGAGGAGGGTGATGGCCTGGCCGCGCCACTGTCTTCCTCTCCTTCTCTTCCTCTCCTTCTCTTCCTCTCCTTCTCTTCCTCTCCTTCTCTTCCTCTCCTTCTCTTC